>JBHJNU010000012.1:0-55834 GCA_050330515.1 Flavobacteriaceae bacterium
AGAAACCTTACTTTAGAACTATGCAAAATCAAAGTTTTCATTATTTGATCAGAATTCAGTATTTAGGATTTCGCTACAGCGGATGGCAAACTCAACCCGATCAAAAGACCATTGAACAAATGTTGTTAAAAACATTGCGTTTCGTTTTTCCTGATCTTAATTACAAAATATTAGGTGCGGGCCGCACCGATTCCAAAGTTTCGGCACTCGATGCGGCCTTTGAATTGTTTCTTGAAAATAAACCAATCGACGACTGCGACAAATTCTTGAAATGCTTCAATCAAAACCTCCCTTCTGATATTAGGGCATTGGAAATCAACGAGATTGACGATAATTTCAATATCCTCCAAAACAGTAAGTTCAAAGAATACATATATCTATTTTCATTCGGCACTAAAAACCACCCGTATTGCGCACCATTTATGGCCAATATCTATGAAGAATTGAATATCGATCTGATGAAAAAAGCTGCTAAACTGTTTGAAGGGGAACATGACTTCGCTGCTTTTACAGCTCAGATGCAAGAAGGCGCGAAATCCGTTAGAACCATTGAGCTATGCGAAATTAGAAAGAACGCCCTTCTCCAGGCTAATTTTTTCCCTGATACAAGCTACGCACTCCATGTCAAGGGCAAGGGTTTTATGCGCTATCAAATACGCATGATCATGGGTGCTTTAATACAGGTAGGCAAGGGTATACTGTCGATCGAGAACATTGAAAGTTATTTAGAACATAGCAATACCAAAAAGCTAAACTATATTGCCCCTGGATCAGGACTTCACTTATTTCAAGTTGAATTCAACTAGCCTTTACTACCTTTAGTGAAACTAGGTACCAAAAATGAAGAAACTGCTCGCACATCAACCGATTAAACCTAAATTCTCTCGGGCAAGAAGAAAAATAGGGAAAGCACCGGGCACTGTTACGTATTTGGGCCGTCGCGAAAAGGCGGAAAGCATAGTGCATGTTTTCGATTATAATCCAACATCGTTAACAGAGTACTTTCCAAAAAACATAGATGAAATCTTGGCCTTTAAAACCAACCGTTCTAATTCTTGGATCAATGTTATTGGCATTACCGATGAGGACTTTATCGAAAAACTTGGTGAAGCTTTCGGTCTCAATCCCCTTTTACTTGAAGACGCGATCAATACCCAGCAGCGGCCTAAAATTGACGAATACGAGTCTTACATTTTTGGGGTCTTTAAAATGCTATACTTGGACGATAAAGACGAATTGGTAAGCGAACATGTGGCCATGGTGCTTTTTGAGAGCTGTGTATTGGTTTTCCAAGAAGAAAAGGAAGATGTTTTTAGAGGGATAAGGGATCGGTTGACCGCTACAACAGCGCGCATTCGAAGTAGGGGAAGTGACTATCTGTTCTTTGCACTGTTAGATGCGATCATCGATAATTATTTTGTGGTCTTAGAAAATATAAACCATAAAATGAACCTCTTGGAAGAAGAGGTTTACAGCAACCTCAACCCAGAGGTCGCCCATAGTATACAAGACCTTAAGAAAGAAGTACTTAAAGTGAGAAGGTATGTTTACCCAGTTAAAGAGTTGGTTGCTAGATTAATAGATACTGAAAATGCATTAATATCCAAAGACACCAAATTGTTCTTAAGAGATGCGCATGACCACTGCCTTGAGATCAATGACAGCTTGCAGCTGTACCGTGAAATGTCAATGAGTTTGATGGAAATGTATATGAGTACCATGAGCAACAAAATGAACGAAGTTATGAAAGTACTGACCATCATGGCGTCAATCTTTATTCCGTTAACCTTCATTGTTGGCGTCTACGGTATGAATTTTAAGAATATGCCCGAACTTAATTCTGAATATGGTTATTATGTTGTTTGGTCGGTAATGGTTGTACTGTTCTTTACCATGCTCCTTTACTTTAAAAAGAAGCAATGGTTGTAAACTTTTTTACTTTCTAAGTTTCTGTATTTTTTTGTACTTTGTACTTAAACCGTTGTGATGCCCTACTGGCTCTTTAGTACCTTAATTGTCTTAGGAGTTTACCTTCTGATCAGTGTACTATTGTATTTTCTTCAAGATTTATTCCTGTTCAAGCCCGAAAAGCTCCCGAAAGACTTTCAATTTCATTATGAAAATCAGGAAATTGAGGAATATAATATAGAAACCAGGGATGGGGCTACTATAAACGGACTACGGTTCAAAACCCAAAATCCGAAAGGGGTCGTCTTTTATCTTAAGGGTAACTCAAAAAGTATAAAAGGTTGGGGTAAGTTTGCCGTAGATTTTACCCGACACGGTTATGAGGTAATCATGATCGATTACCGTGGCTTTGGCAAGAGTACAGGAAGAAGAACCCAAAAAGCGGTGAAACGAGATCTTCAGTTGGTGTATGAAAAGTTAAAGGAGAAAGTTGCCGAGAAATACATCATTCTCTATGGCCGTTCACTGGGGTCGGGCTTTGCCACAAAGTTGGCTTCCATGAACAATCCCAGAATGTTGATACTAGATGCCCCATATTACAGCTTGAGTAAAGTAGCTAAAAGGTATATGCCTTTTATGCCACTTTCGATATTGATCAAATTTCCAATGCCCACTTACAAATGGCTGCAATATGTTGAGTGCCCTATTCATATTCTGCATGGTACCGATGATAAGTTGATACCTTTTAAGACCAGTGTCAAGCTTTCGAAAATAAAACCAAAACAGACCACCTTGCACAGTATCATTGGAGGTGGGCACAAGAACCTAAATACCTTTGAATCATACCATAAAATACTAGAGGATATCATTACTTCAAAACCAAAGAAAGTAAATTTGACAGGTTCGAGTATGGCCATTAAAAATCCTTCAATTGTAAATAATGCGAAGACTTAAAAAAATTGGTATCGGAGTCGCGATTCTGTACGGGGCTTTGGTATTTGGTATGTACACTTTTCAAGAGCGGTTTATTTTCTTCCCCTCAAGAATGCCCAACAACCATACCTTTGATTTCTGCCAAGATTTCGAAGAGTTCAACTTGACGGCAAAAGATGGGGCAAAACTAAATGCCGTACATATCAAACAAGATAGTGCTAGGGGAGTGGTGCTTTATTTTCACGGCAATTCAGGTAATATTTCTAATTTGCACCATGTGGCCAACCTGCTTCATAAAAAGGGTTACGATGCCATTCTTGTCGATTATAGAACCTATGGTAAAAGCACTGGAAGCCTCAGTGAGGAAGCTTTAAAATTAGACGCGCAATTATTTTATAATCATGCCCTTACGAAATATGGTGAGGATGAAATTGTTCTTTACGGACGTTCATTCGGAACGGGGATCGCATCAGCACTTGCCGCTGCCAACAACCCAAGAAAACTAATTTTAGAGTCGCCTTTTTACAGTGCGGTTTCTTTAGGGAAATACCGATTCCCCATTTTACCGGTCTACTTGTTATCGCAATACAGGTTTCCTTCTCACGAATACCTGCAAGAAGTGAAGTGCCCCATTCACATTTTCCACGGTACGGAAGATACGGTCATACCCTATAAATTTGCCCAACAGCTATACAACTCCATACCTGAAGATAAAGAAAAAAAGTTCTATGCCATAGAAGGAGGTGGCCACAATTACCTTCAAGATTCTGAAGTTTTCAAACAGGGAATGGAAGAAATTTTTAGATAGTTACTCAAAAAGACCTGAAGACAGATAGCGATCACCAAGGTCACAAACAATGGAAACAATCACTCCGCTTTCTAAGGTGTTAGCCAATTTTAGGGCCACAGTGGTCGCTCCACCGCTGCTCATTCCTGAAAAGATGCCTTCCTCCTTGGCCAATCTTCGCGCCATTTGGGTCGCCTCTTCTTCGCTGACCTCAACTATTTGATCGACTTTGTTCGCATCGAAGATTTTTGGCAAATACTCCTTCGGCCATTTCCGTATACCCGGAATTTTTGCCCCATCCGATGGTTGTACACCAACAATTTGAACTTCACTACTTTGTTCTTTCAAATAGGTAGATGTGCCCATAATAGTGCCCGTAGTACCCATCGAAGATACGAAATGTGTTATTCCGCCTTTTGTATCACGCCATATTTCAGGCCCTGTAGTCTTATAATGCGCTTTCCAATTGTCATTGTTGGCAAATTGGTTTATCATGATATAACCTTCATTTTTAACTTTGGCCTCGGCGTAATCACGTGCCCCTTCGATACCCACATCAGCAGGTGTAAGTGTTACTTTCGCACCATAGGCGCGCATGGTCTGTACTCGTTCAATGGTGGCATTTTCTGGCATAACGAGTTCAATAGTTAGGCCATAGATGCCAGCGATCATCGCAAGGGCGATCCCCGTATTTCCACTAGTGGCCTCGATAAGTTTAGAACTTTTATCATAATCACCTCGCTCGAGACCGCTTTTGATCATATTGAATGCTGCACGGTCCTTTACACTTCCTCCCGGGTTTTGACCTTCCAACTTAAAGAACAGCTTAACATTGGGGTTGGTGTTCAAAACACGCGATTCGACCAAGGGCGTATTTCCGATTAATCCTAAAATGCTATGAGACATGCGATTGCGTTTTGATCTTAATTTCCGGCGTGTGAAAAACAGTAGAATTGGCCGGTACCGATTCGGTCAACCAGGCGTTGCCACCGATAATCGAATTCTCTCCGATCACCGTGTTTCCCCCTAAAATCGTGGCGTTGGCATAGATGGTCACATTGTCTTCTATGGTGGGATGTCGCTTGGTTTTTTGTAGGTTCTTCGCAACGAACAAACCACCTAAGGTAACACCTTGGTAAATTTTCACATGGTTTTTTATTACCGCCGTTTCGCCTATCACAACTCCTGTTCCGTGATCGATATGAAAAGAATCCCCTATTTGAGCCCCTGGATTAATATCTACACCGGTCTGTCTGTGGGCATATTCCGTCATCAGTCGAGGAACTAACGGAAAGCCCTCTTTATACAATTCATGGGCCAATCTGTAAATGGCGATCGCATAAAAACCCGGATAGGCCATGTATACCTCTTCAATAGAGAGCGACGCAGGGTCGCAATTAACGGTTGCTTCAGCATCAAGGTTTAGTTTTTCCAATATTTTCGGAAGTTTTTGTACATAATTTTCCCAAAGTTTCTTGCAAGGTTTATCGATATCCCAACAGGCCAGGTTTACCAACACATCGAATTCTTCTTCCAACGTATCCAAATTCTGCTCTACAGGGGTGTCGATATCGAACAAGGTATAGAAGAGTAAATTGGTAAACACCTCCGCACGTTCCTTCAGTTGATACCTTAGATTGGGCTGTTTTTTATGCTGAATGATTTGATCGACGATGGTTTTTTTTTCCATGGAGTTTGATTTGCGAACTCAAAAATACTTTTTTATACTATTGGTCTATAGACTTAAAAGGTTAAGTTTAGCATAAAGGTGGCTTATTTGTTTATATTTAATGTCATTTAATGAAAAGCTTTGTCGGATGTCGAACCCTACAATTACAAAGGAAACCCTTCAGTTTCTTGAGTGTTTAAAAATCAACAATAATAGAACCTGGTTCGAGGAGCATAAAACAGCCTTCAAGCGGCACGAAGCGGGGGCAAAAACATTTTATACAGGCGTTAAAGAAGAGCTCAATACGCATGACGCGATAGAGAAACTGAAAATGTTCCGTATTTATCGGGATGTTCGCTTCTCGCATGACAAAACACCATACCAACCCCATTTTGCAGGCTCATTTTCACGCGCCGGGGCGAAACTTAGAGGGGGCTATTATTTACGTATTCGGCCCGGGGGAGAGAGTTTTATAGGCTGTGGTTTTTGGCAGCCTGACAATAATGACCTACATAGAATTAGAAAGGAGCTGGAATTGGATTCTTCAAATTTCAAAAAGATAATAGACAATTCGTCTTTCAAAAATGCTTGGGGCGAGTTGAAAGGAGAAGAACTGAAAACCGCGCCAAAAGGTTTCGATAAAGAAGACCCTAATATCGCTCTCATTCGCAAAAAGGCTTTTCTTTTTACCCATGAATTTACCGATGAAGAAGTTATCGATCCTGACTTCTTTAGCGACATCGGCAAACGATTCAGGGCAATTCGTCCTTTTTTTGATTTGATGAGTGACATACTCACCACCAATCTGAACGGCGAGTCACTATTAGACTAGTGCTGTTTTCTCAAAGAACTGTATCTGGTCTTGTAATCTCGTAATCACCATATTCATCATCCTTTTATTGAGTGCCGATGAATTTTCAATGTAAATCTCATATTCTTCCAACGTAAATTGGCCGATTAGCATCCCCTTTAGCGAATTTCTGAATTTCAAATCCTTTTGAACGGCATGTGTAATGTAAGCTAACCTCTTTTCAAGAGTTAGTTGGTAAAAATGGTTTTTTCGTTTTGCGATATAGTTCTGAAAGGCGCATAACAACAGATCATTCTGAAATTTGAGAACTGGCCTTAATGTTTTGTTCTGAAAATACTCATCATCACTCATATTTTCAGTCACTTTAGAAGAACTAAGCTCAGGACGGATATTTAAAATACTTTGTGATCTTTCGTTCATAAGATAATGGTTTTTATAAAGATAGGGATTATGACCCCCTGCATTTTTGGAGGCCACCGTAGTTTTTAACGGGGTTATGAACAAAAAAAGTGCCCTATTTTAAAATAAGGGCACTTGAATCTTGATTTTTAGGGATTAATTATTTGCTTTCCAAAAACGCTTCAAACGTTAGTAAATTCAACACTTCATTGGTTTTAAACCGTTTCTTCAAGGTTTCGAAATCGGCCTTGGCGGTCGCGAACCTTTCTGCGACAACACTTAGGTTTTCCATTTCGGCGACCGAGGGTTTATCGTAGCTATCGGCCAACTTACTGTACAGGTCGGCCATTTTCTCACGCAACTGAGGTTCGGCGGCACCCACATAGTTATCACCAGTGGTGACCACTAAGGTTTCCTTTAAGGCATTAAGTTTAGCCGTCATTTTAGAATTGTTGGCCGATTGGGCCTTTGCAAGCATTTCGTCCAATTCGTACACCAAATAGGCCAGTTCTTGGGTCATGTCATACAATTTCATCGTAGTCTCGTTTTTGAACGCGCGGTCCGCTGCGGTTAAAGGTGACCGGGCATCATAGACCAGTTCAAAAGTATGTTCGAAAGTTTCCGTACCCTTGGTCATAACGGCCTTATATGTTCCGGCGGGAACATAAGGTGAAGTAAATCCTCCAAAGGAAAAGGTCTTTCCCTTCGCCACCTTAGGCTGTTTTCTTTTACCTTCCCAGTTAACAATGTTAATTCCCTTTGATTTTCCCGGCCCCAAATCAACAATTTTATTTCCTTGCATATCTTGGATCTCCATGGTCATTTTGCCGAAAGTATGCCTATTTTTCAAATAGTATTTTATTTGGGCATTTTTGGTCTTATTGGCGCCTACGAACTGCGTTTCCGAACCAAAACTATCTGAGAAGTTACTCTCTTCGTTAATTACGGTTGGCCTACTTGTGAAAAAATGGAGGTTCTTATTTAAAACCTCTTCGTTGAGTTCACGAAGTGGGGAAATATCATCGATAATGATGACCCCACGACCGTGTGTGCCCATCACCAAATCGTTTGTGGCTTTTTGTAGTTCTATATAATGCACGGCCACTGCCGGCATGTTATTGGTAAACTTATACCAGTTGCTTCCACCGTCCATGGTTATGTAAAGTCCGAATTCAGTACCCAAAAAGAGTAGATCAGGGTTCACATAATCTTCTTGTATATTGCGCACAAAACCCACAACATCGTCGGTGATAATACTTTTCCAGGTTTTGCCGAAATCAGTGGTTTTATACGTATACGCCTTCATATTGTTTTGTGTATGCCCTTCGAAAACGGCATAGGCCGTACCCTTGTCGAACACACTTGCCTCAATATGGTAGACCCACATGTTTTTAGGCAATCCTTGGATGTTAGCTACGGTATTCACCCATGTTTTGCCACCATCTTGTGTAACCTGTACATTACCATCATCGGTGCCTACCCATAGCACGTTCTCATCCAAGGGAGATTCTGCAATGGTAAATATGGTTGTATGGTTTTCAGCTCCTGAGTTATCCTTTGATAGACCACCAGAATTTTCTTGTGCTTGTTTTGATACGTCGTTCGTAGTCAGGTCTGGAGAGATAATTTGCCACGTATCACCCATGTCATCCGATTTATGAAGAAATTGGCTCCCCATATAAAAACGATCAGGTAGATGAACACTTGTCGCCATTGGCGCGTTCCAATTGAAGCGAAGTTTTACACCGCCTTTGGTGGCCAGGGGTTGAATTGTTTTTGATATATTTCGGTCTACATCGATTCGCCATACGCTTTCGGCACCCTGCATCTCTGAATAGATGATATTTTTTGTTGGATGTTTCAATACCCGAAAACCATCACCTAAGCCAACGGAATTCCAGTGTCTTGCCTTAACCCCTCCTGGAGAGGATGATGGGCCGTACCAAGAACCATTATCCTGAAGCCCACCATAAACATGGTAAGGTGTTGCATTGTCAACACTGATGTGATAGAATTGTGATAAGGGTAGGTTTTCTACGATCTCCATGTTGGTACCTCCGTCCCATGACCGATATACGCCACCATCGGTGCCAACGTACATGATATCAGAATCTTTGATACTGAAGGCAATATCATGAATATCGCTATGCATGAAACCTAAATCCTTGAATGTTTTGCCCCCATCCCTTGAAATAGAGCCACTTAGCCCTCCTTTTACTATAACGTTTTCATCCCTCGGGTCGACCACAATTCTCGAAAAGTAAAATGGCCGTACGGTAATACCGAAATCGTTGTTTAGCTGTTTCCAACTTTCGCCGGCATCGTCACTTCGGTACAGCCCTTTTCGTTCGTCTTTTTCAGCCTCTACCACTGTATAGAGCACTTTCGGATTTGAGGGAGCAACCGCAATCGCTAACCTACCTAATTTCCCTGAGGGAAAACCGTTATGTATCTTTTTCCAAGACGTGCCGGCATCTGTCGATTTGTAGAGGGCGCTATTGCTACCACCCGATTCAAACCCCCACGCAGTGCGTCTAAACTCCCACATTGAAGCATAGAGAACGTTTGGGTCTGACGGATCCATTGCCAAGTCGGCGCAACCGGTCTTGAGATCAACATAAAGCATTCTGTTCCAAGTTTCACCACCATCGGTAGACTTATATACACCTCTATCTTCACTATCGCCCCAAAGTGCCCCTAGTACCGCAACATAAATTTCATTCGAGTTTTTCGGGTTTATAATTATGTTCGCGATTCGTTCTGACTTTTCAAGCCCAATTTTGTTCCAATTGGCTCCTCCGTCTACGGATTTGTACAAGCCGTCTCCTACGGACACACTGTTTCGGGTCCAAGTTTCTCCAGTACCTACATATATTATATTGTCTGGATCGTTGGGATCAAGAGTTACGGCACCGATGGACTGACAATGGTCGTCGAAAATCGATTTGAAGGTAGTGCCCGCATCATTTGATTTCCAGACCCCACCACCTGCCGTACCAGTATAAATTATTCTACTATTGGTAGGGTGAACCTCCATATCATTGATCCGTCCACTCATTAATGCGGGCCCTATATGTCTTGCGGTAATATCTCCAAAGAGGGCTTTGCCGTCATTGTTTGATTCGTTTTGTGCATTTCCCGAATACGAAAATACACAAGCCATAAGCATAAGCGCTGAAGCTATTTTCTTCATAATAAATTGATTTGAAAAAAAAGGCCCTTGTTACCAAGAGCCAAATTATGCGTTGAACTTAATTTTTCTCGGTTTCGATTTCATCAGGAAAAGCAAAGACCGCATCTGCAACTGTTGGATTAATCTCTATACTTTCAATAGTAAGAGGGCTACCCGGTTGGCCTTTTACCCCTTGAGTCATCGAAAAAGGAAAATATAGGCCTTCAACTTCTTGATAGTCGCTCATCGTAATTTCTTGAACCATTCCTTTTCCTTGTCCTGATTTGATTTCTGACTGAACGGCTATTGGTACAAAATTTTCAGCATCAAAAAAGTAGAACGACACATCTTCTTCTTGGTTTCCATCAACGGTAATGGGTTCCTTAACCAATTTTATCTTGAAGGTCTCCGTACCTTCCATGGTCTCTTTTCCCAATAACTCCACAGTATAGCCTTTTTCTTTATAGTTCATAAAGGAATCGGGGAAATCATTCGCATTAAGTTTAAAATTTGCCGTTTGTTCCGCATCGCTTTTCTCTGCTTTCATAGTCATAAAATTATGACCCCATAGGGTTTCACCATCAAATACCCCTTGTTTGATCTCTTTACCTTGAAAATTTATGGATGTTACTTGTCGACCATCGCTTAATTGGATAATTTCTAATGGAATCTCCATACCTTGTTGGTTCACCTTGGCCATCATTTTAATTCCAGTGACCGTTTTTAGTTTTTCTAGCCCGCCGATGTTCTCAAAATAACTGGTTAAAATTTCATCGGCTGTTTGCGCTTGAATTGGAAGGGCATACGCTAATAAAGACAAGGCGATACATAATTTTAATTTTTTCATATGGTGTATTTTTATTGTGAATGCTGCATTAGTATCAAATATAATTTGTTTGTTACACACTTTTTTAATTTTCCTACATTTTTCAAAGAATAAGTTTGTGCTTCGGATTAATTCGATAACCCTGTATTGTGATTTCAACCTTTATTTGCATGGCTCGTTATCTAGAAAGGGCATTAAACCGAGTACATTTTCAAGTAGATCAACGCTAACCTCATCTAACTTCCACTATACTTTTCATGGGATGCCGAATAAGTAAGTTTAGCCAAAAAATGGCTTTAAAAGTAAGTTACGTTGAATCATATCCTTCTTTGCAGAGTTCGCTACTACGGGCCGGTTTTATTGCGGAGTTGAAGAAAAAACTAGGATGTAACCTTCAGATTGCTAAAACGATAATTGATTGTTGTGATACCTTGTACTACAGTTGCATTTCTTAGTTAATTTTACACCGTAAAACTAAATGATATGAGATTCCATACAAGAAAATGGGTAAAACCAGAAGATTTGAACGCAAACGAAACCTTGTTCGGGGGCAAGCTATTGGCATGGATTGATGAAGAAGCCGCCCTATATAGCATCATTCAATTAGAAAACAAGCGGGTGGTAACCAAATATATTTCGGAAATCAACTTTATGAGTACCGCCGAAAAGGGTGATATTGTAGAAATCGGTATTGAAGTGGTGAAGTTCGGCAAGTCATCCTTAAACCTAAACTGTGAAGTGCGCAATAAAATGACCCATGAGACCATTGTTACGGTAGACAATATCATTATGGTCAATCTAGGCGAGGACGGTAAGCCCAAACCTCATGGTAAGACCAAGGTTGAATACGTAAAAGATAGACTCGCTGACCAGAATTAGCCTTTTTGTAGGGTAACTGCCATAGCCTGCACTTGGTCAAGTACGCGAAGTAAATTACCGCCCCAAAGTTTTGCGATTTCTTCCTCAGTATAACCGCGTTTCACGAGCTCTAGAGTCACATTAAAGGTTTCTGAGGCATCTGACCAACCTTCAATACCCCCGCCACCATCAAAATCGGAGCTGATGCCCACGTGGTCGATACCGATAAGCTTGACCATGTAATCAATATGGTTTACAAAATCGGCCACATTCACTGCTTGAGGCGCATTTGTTGCCTTTGCTGCAAGCTCCTCACTTATTTTGAGAACCTTCGGGTAATTTGCTATGAACGTCTCTTGCTGGGCCTCGGTAAGCGTTCGGAACTGCGACCGTTCATACCATTCAATTCCCAATGAATCGGCTACCCTCTTGTTGATATCTTTCACGTACGCGTTGCGCGTGCTGTCTTTTTCGGTATTAAGATAGGAGCCAAAAGCAACGGTCTGAACCACACCACCATTCTCCTGCATCAGTTTCAACTGCTCATCATCTAGGTTTCTGCTGTGATTACACAGCGCCCTTGCCGAAGAATGTGAGGCAATTATAGGCGCTTTTGACAATTCGATCATCTGTTTCATGGCTTCCTTGGAAGGATGTGAAACATCAATCATTATCCCTAATCTATTCATCTCAATTACAGCCTTTTTACCCAACTGGCTTAAACCATTGTGTAACCATATATTGTCTGCTTCTCCGGTGTTGGAATCTGAAAATTGGCTGTGCCCGTTGTGCGCCAGTGATACATACCTCGCACCCAGTTTATGGTAGGTTTCAAAATTCGTCAGGTCCGTTCCCATGGGATAGGCGTTTTCCACGCCGATCATGGCAACCTTCTTTCCTGTGGCATCTATTCTTCGAACATCTTCCGAGGTCAATGCAAGTTCAATTTTATCCGGAGCAATGCTTTCGCACAGCCTATGAATAGCATCAAATTTAGCCATGGCATTGGCTTTCGCTTTTTCATAACCCTCGGTGGTCAGCGTATCTTGCCCCGTGTAAACGATAAACCAGGCAACATCCAAACTGCCTTCAACCATCTTGGGCAAATTGACCTGGGTCTCCAATCGCTGTGTGTAGTTTATGCTGTCTGAAAAGTTCTTTACATTGATGTCATCATGGGTATCTATGGTGATGACTTTTTTGTGAATCAACCTGGCCCGCTCTTCCTGGGTCAGCTCTGTTTTTTGCTGTACTTCCGTGCAACTCGACAAGACCAAAAAACTTATAAAAACAGCTGTGTACTTCATATCACTACATTCTATACCTACAAATAAAGCTATTTGGCAACACATATGGAAGTATAGGTAACATTTAGTTGTCCGTTCTCGGCATTATGGAGATTTTTACGCGTTACACGAACCTAATAAACCTTTAAAAAATGTATTAAACGATTATGGAGCGTGTACGTTAATTTGTAACTCTTGTAGTATTTGTTAAATCCAAGTCCCTGTTTTGAAATCTAAAGACCTACTTAACCAGCTAACCCGCATGGAGCGCTCGCTTCATGATTTTTCATTTGAAGAACTTACTTCAAGCGAAGCGACGCAATTAAAGAAATCTTTTGAAGCCTTCAAGATAAAGCTTGAAAATAATATTTTTCAACCACAGGTTTCTGGTAATCTGCATTCTGAAATGGAGTTAGTGCGAGCACTGCCCGAAAAAACAACTACAGCAAAAGATGAAGGCACGTTAATAGCCCATGTTAGCCATGAAATCAGAACACCACTCAACGGTATCATTGGTTTCACCGATCTTTTGAAAGAAGACAGTACCCTGAACGAAAAACAGTTAGAACAGGTTAATGCGATTCAAAAAGCATCGTACTCGTTGATGGAAATAATCAACGAACTTTTAGAATATTCTAAGCTGGCTGCAGGTTTGGAAAGATTCGAAACGGTAAATTTTGGTTTACGCAATGTTGTGGGCGATGTGGTTTATCTGTGTAGAACCCTAATTTCTTCTCAGAATGTTATCTTGACCACCGAGATTGATGATCATATTCCTGAAGTCTTGCTCGGCGATCCCTCAAAATTGACGCAAATTCTATTGAACCTTTTGGGCAATGCTGTAAAATTTGTTGAAAGAGGAAACATCCATCTAAAAATTAGCGTAAAGAAAGAGCAATTAGATGCCTTAGTTCTTGATTTTGAGCTTAAAGACACGGGTATCGGTATTGCCGAAAATCAGATCAAGCATATTTTCGAATCTTATAAACAGGCCGAAAAAAACACCTTTATGAAATATGGAGGTACCGGTCTGGGACTCAACATCGTCATGCAAATCATAGAAAACTTAAATGGGGCGATCACGGTTTCTAGCAAGTTGGGCGTTGGAACTACATTTACCTTTTCAATTCCCTATAAGTTGGGAAGCCCTAAGAATCTGCCGCAACTAAAAACTAGCCCGATTCTAGAAAAGGAAAGGGCCTTGGTCAATACTATGCGGATTTTGGTTTTTGAAGATAACCTGCTGAACCAAAAGCTTATTACTCAACGATTAGAGGCGTGGGGGTGTAAGGTTCATATCACCGCCAACGCTCATGTGGGTATGAAAATACTCGAGGACCATTGTATTGATTTGATACTTATGGACCTCAAAATGCCCGAAATGAGTGGTTTTGAAATTACAAAGCTCATTAGAAACGGTAAAAATCAAAACATACGTCGTATACCCATAATTGCGCTAAGTGCCGATTTCTCGGCAAAGGACAAACAACTTTGCGACGTTAATGGAATCAACGATTTTATTTTAAAGCCCTACAACGCCGACGAGCTTTTGTCCAAACTCATTCAAAATTGTAAAAACATGAATAATATACAAACTGTAGCCTCACCCTCAAAAGATGCATCTGTAAAGAAGACCATAGAAGAGGATAAAATTGATCTCTCCATGATTTTGGAGCAATGTATGGGTGAAGTAACCCTTTTGAAGGAACTCATTCTACTCTACAAACAGAACGCTCTCGAATTTATAGGCGCATCAAGAAGGCACCTACTAAATGAGGATATAGAACAGCTGGAATTTGCGGCACATAAGATTAAATCAGGACTAAAAATGCTGAAATCGAATAGTTTGCTTTCCATTATTGAGCAGATTCAGCTTTGCTGTAAAACAGATAGAGACCTAAAGCATATTGATTTTCTACTTAATTGCTTCACTACCGAATACCCTAGCGTAGAAAAACAAATTGATTTAGCCATGAAGGAGTTGAAAAAACAATAGCTGTACAATGACTAAAAGGAAGCTTCTATTAGCAGAGGATGATGAGCTATTGGCAGGCCTACTTCATTTTCGTCTTGAAAAAGGTGGCTATGAGGTGAAACTTAGCCGCAATGGAAAAGAAGTAAAGGAATACTTGGCCCAGACCCTTCCCGATATTATCGTTAGTGATATCATGATGCCCTATTTTTCGGGTATGGAGCTGATCGATTATGTACGCAATGAGTTGGGGTCAAAAGTGCCGATTATCATTATTTCGAGCGCTGGAAATGAAGAAAACGTATTGACCGCTTTCGAATTGGGAGCCAATGACTTTATATCTAAACCTGTTAGTCCATCTGAACTAATGGTTAGGCTAGCCCGTGAATTGAAAAAACTATAATTTGAATTTGACCAGTATCCCATCTAGGACAAACCTATTGATTAGTGCCCCAAAAATCCATACCGATTTATTGTGGGACCTGTCCATGTTGTCCGCTGGTCTGGCCATTGTCTATTTCACGGCTATCTTTTTTTATAGGAATAAAATTTCCTCAAGCTCAAAAAGGGAGACCCATCGAAAGCGGGAACTCTCGCCAATGATCAGTGAGTTTCTCTTTTTGGAAGCGGATGCCTCCAAGGATGAAAAATCTAATTATATAGCCCTTAAAATAGAGATCCGACAATTGTTAAAGGACAGTTTCAATAGAAAAGTACTGTGTGAAATCTTACTGGATCTTAGAAAGGATGTATCAGGTGAAACCCAAAAGTCTCTTTTCCGTCTCTACCAAGACCTAGGGCTAGATAAAGACGCCTATGCCAAGTTGAGAAGTTGGCGATGGGAAGTTGTTTCAAAGGGAATCTTGCAACTGACCCAGATGCAGGTGGCTCAATCTTATAGTTTTATAACAAAGTTCATCAATGATAAACGAAGTACGATACGAAAACAGGCTGAGATTGCTACCGTAACGCTAAGGCCGGAGGGAATCAATTATTTTTTGGATACAACAAAGTTCAAGATATCGGAGTGGCAACAGTTGAAATTACTAGATGTTTTACGAACCAAAGAAGACTATAGCCCACCTCGTTTCAAGGCTTGGTTGACTTCCAGCAACAGATATGTGGTACTATTTGCCTTACGGCTGATAAAATATTATAACCAGAATGATGCAAAAAATTCCCTGATCGAATTGGTAAAACATAAGAACAACCAGATTAAGCAAGAGGCAATCGGCTGCATTAAGGAATTTCATGTAACACAGGCCTTACCAATCTTAAAATTGGTCTTTTGGAACAGTAACGTAACGGTAAAAATGGCCATCCTGGATGCAATATCTTATTTAGGTTCACCCGAGGACATCGAGTTTTTGCACCTGATAGAAAAAAAGGAAGCCAACTTTACCGTAAAAAGCAAGGCTCTCGGCACTATAAATTCTATAGTTCCAGAAAGTATTATGCCTTCACGTGGCATTCAAGACACCTCTCGATACAGGGTACCAGAAGATATTACCCTAGCGGTCGCGAAGCTGCATTCAGATAAGCATCGGAAATTATCCGGGGAAGAACTGGAAGATGAAACGGAAAAGATTGAAGCAGGTTTCATAGAAGAACAATTGCGGAAAAATGAGGCACAAGTGGCGTTGGAAGAGGAATTTAACGAGCATGAACCGCTGAATAATAGTGACCCGCAAGTATCATTACCTATACAGGAAGAACTAGCTGTGGGTGACGAACAAATTCTAGAAACGGCTGCTGAACTCGCTATAGTTGAACCTCTTGAGGAAGTGTACATAGTTAGCGCGACCAGTGCCATCAAGCTTGACTTTTTGCCTATAGTGGTAGAAGAAGTAGCCGAAAATACGGTGGATATGTATCAAAAAAAGCTAAAACTGAATGAGATAGAGGTTCATATTGAACCTTTGGAATATTTAGAAGTAGAAGAAATTAAATTCCCCATAGCGAAAGAAAAAGTAGGGGAAACTTCGATTCCGTTCGAAGATCTAGACACTTCAGTACTTGGTTTCTTGCCCATAGTGGTAGAAAATCTCGAAGAGAGGGTCACGTTTTCCGAAAATAGAGCGCAGCTCGTACCGGAAACGAAGATTAATGACCTTTTGGTACATTACGAAGTGGTTAAACCTTATTCGAACCTCTTAGATCATCATGTTGAATTTGAAGAAGTGAAAATCATAGCCGAACAATCGAAAGATGAAATAGGGTATTCTCGCTACGTAACCCCTGAAATTTTAAATAAAACAGTGGTTTACGATGAGGTTGCTGCACAAGTAGGGTTGCCGATAGAGCTTATCGAAGTAATTGATCCCCAATTTGTTTTTGGGGAAAATTTGACTGAAAAAAAGGTCGGAAAAATATCAAAAGAAATACAACATCCTTTTGCAGATGACGATAGTACTGAGCACGAGGCGCAAAATTTAACACAAATGGTCAATAGTCTAGGCGATTTTGAAAAATCGGAAGATAGTGACGAAATTTCAGAGGAATTCCACGACTGGAATAGCCTGAACGAATTCTTGGTTGATATTGAACTAGAATTTCTACCTATTGTGACCCAAGATGAAAATGCATCCGTCGAAGGTAACATTGCGGGGGATGAGCATGGGGAAGAACCTGACTTGAAAATTATCAAGGCATCAATTCCAAGAGCAATCTTTGGCCATACAGAATTTGAGGAATCAACAAAGCAATTATTGAACGACCTTGAAGATTTAGGCGATCATCGTGAACTACCGCTGCTACTCGAATTATTGGATGACCGCGAATATGAACCGTTTCGAGATAGAATAGAACGTCTTATCGAAAAGTTCGGTCATGAAGAGCCGAAGGAAAGTATTGCCAAAAACTTAAAACCTTTCAGTGTTTTCGAAGATTTGTTCCGCAGCTGCGATACCGATTCTAAACTTATTCTAATGGATGAAATTGTCACGGTTGGAGACGAAAAGGAAATAGATTTCCTTAACGAACTTTTGATCGATGATAATTTTAAAATAAGAAAAAAGGCAGCTATAGTGCTTGCCTTGTTGCAAGCTAAGCTGCAAAAAGAGTCGGTATCGGCTAAAGATTCCAATAACCACAAAGATGCCGAACAGGGTACCAACAACTTCTCCTATCTGATGGAAGAATTTGAGCTCGCGCCCTCTTCTGATGACGATATTTTTGATTTAAATTTTGAATTCAGTGATGAAGAAGATGATCGTATTCATGATACCCCTGAAAGAGATGGATTTGCGGTTGCCACAGGTTCATTTTTAGGTCAATTGTGTTCTTTTTCTCAAAAAATTATAGAAAAATTCTATGGATAGCGGAATCTGGAATATTATCCTTGACTATATAAACATTGTATTCTTTTTGTTTACAGTAGTACTGTTCACCATGTTTTCCATTATGGGCTACCTCTCAACGCGCAACTCCATTCATTATCGAAACAAGAACAGTTTTAATGACTTGTCAAAGGTAATGGCATCGCCGTTGGCGCCTAGCATAACCATCATAGCCCCAGCATATAATGAAGGTTTGACAATTGTAGATAATATTCGGTCGCTATTATCGCTTCGATATGTAAACTATGAAGTAATGGTGGTGAACGATGGTAGCAAAGATGATACCTTAGAAAAAATGATTGAGGCCTATGACCTAGAAAGGGTTGAACGTATTATCGATCCTGACTGGAAATCGAAACCCATACGTGGTATCTATAAGAGCAAACATCGTTCTTTTTCGAAATTGACCGTGATCGATAAGGAAAACGGGGGGAAGTCCGATGCCTTGAACACTGGAATGGCATTGTCTGAAAACAGATATGTTGGATGTATCGATGTGGACTGCCTGTTATTGCCCGACGCCCTACTACATGTTGTGAAATCATTTTACCAACGCTCTGAAAAGCGCGTTATTGCCGTGGGCGGCGTGATTCGGGTGGCCAACTCGTGTATCATTCAAGGCGGACAATTGGAGGAAATACGTTTGCCTAAGAATTGGTTGGCGAGGTTCCAACTATTGGAGTATACCCGATCCTTCATTTTAGGAAGAATGGCATGGGGCCGAATCGATAGCCTATTGATCATTTCAGGAGCGTTCGGATTCTTTGATCGAGAAATTGCCCTTGCCGTTGGTGGTTACGACACGAATACCGTGGGCGAGGATATGGAAATCGTCTTCAAGATGCGAAGGTATATGCATGACCGAAGGTCACCCTATACCCTTGAATACATTCCTGATCCCTTATGCTGGACGGAAGTACCGGAAGACCTCAAAATATTGATCAACCAGCGTGACCGATGGGCCAGGGGAAACCTAGAAACCTTGAATACGCATAAAGACATGTTCTTTAACTCGAGATATGGGCGATTAGGTCTGATAAGTTATCCTTATTGGTTCTTTTACGAATGGCTGGCGCCCATTTTGGAGTTCTTCGGTATGATGACCATAGTGCTCTTTTGGTATTTGGGCATTTTGAACTGGGATTTCTTTTTCGCTATAACCGCCGCCGTATACCTTTACTCGGTCATGTTCTCGTTCTATGCCATTCTCTGGGATGTATACTCCTATAACGAGTATAAAAAAACAAAAGACATCTTGATTTTGATGTTCTGTGCCATTGTCGAGCCCTTCACTTTCCATCCAATCGTAGTTTGGGCGGCAGTTCGAGGCAACTATAAGAAATTATTCAAAGTAAAATCTGGCTGGGGGTCTCAAGTTCGAAAAGGATTCGCCAAAGCCGAACCAAGCACTGCATCATGAATACAAGCAAAATAGATAGATACAGCTTAAAGCACTACACCAGGTTGGTCATTTCATTTTTTGGTTGTTTGGTGGTGCTTTCAATTTATCAATACACTACCCTATATTTTAAAGGTGTAGTTGATATGATCTTTAGCGGTAGTTTATTTATCACACTGGTACATCAAATAGGTTTCGCCTCGTTGATCGGTATAATTTTAGTGTTTCCCTTCAATTTCTGGGAGAACTTCCGTCCGAAATACGGGTTTAACCTCATGTTCGTTGTACTCATTCTTTTGCTGATCATTGAAGCCATGCTTATCAGTTACTACACCACGGCACTTGTTCCCTTAGGTTCGGATCTTTTAGGGTATAGTTTCAAAGATATTCGAATGACCATTTCAAATTCAGGGGGCATGTCATTTTCTCTCGTTATAGGTGTTTTGGTCATTGTAGGTATGTTCTTCGGTCTTTATAAAGTGACTTCAAAACACTATCACAGAATAAGTAGAATGTATCCGTTTACGATTATTTTGTTGAGCCTATTCATCATGACCCTTTTCTTGGAGGGAAAGCCGATCAATCAGAGTAAGACCCAATATTTAGTGCTTAACCTTTACGAAACTTCAACGGAGGACACCTCGTATAGTTCCGATGTAGAATATCCGATGATTCACTCAGTGCCGATTGAGAACGTACTAGGTGAGTATTTTGAACTGAAGGATGAAAAACCGAACCTTGTTTTCATCATGGTGGAAGGACTTGGTCGTGATTTTGTGGGAGAAGGAGCGGAATACCAAGGTTTCACCCCTTTTCTAGATTCCCTGACCACCAGGTCATTGTATTGGGAGAATTGTTTGAGCAATACCGGCAGAACCTTCGGGGTACTGCCTTCCCTTATGGGTTCGCTTCCTTTTGGTAAAAGTGGTTTTATGGAATTGGAAAAATATCCGAACAAACTTACCTTATATAGTATTCTCAAGAACAACGGTTACCACACTTCTTTCCTGCAGGGTACAAACAGTTCTTTTGATAATGTAGATCGATTTCTTCTAAGCGAAAACGTTGATTTTGTGTTAGACAAGTCGGGCTTTGGATCGCAGTATGAGTTACAGGCAGAAGATGCGGCAGGTTCAAGCTGGGGATATCCTGATAAGGAATTGTTCAAGAAGAGCATGAGTTTGCCCCGCACGGAACAGCCCCGTATGGAAGTTTATATGACCATCAGTACCCATGAACCCTTTATACCCCCTCAACAAGATTTTTATGAAGACAAAGTCGAGCGCATTCTAGCCATTGGTAATTATGACAATCGGACCAAAAATATAATCGAAAAGAACGATAATGTCTTTGCTACACTTTTGTATACCGATGATGCGCTTAAAGAAGTTTTCGAGGCCTACAAAAAACAACCCAACTACGACAATACCATATTCATCGTTACCGGTGACCATAGGCTGATACCGATACCACAGCGCAACAATCTAAGCCGTTTTCATGTACCGTTGATTATGTACAGCCCTATGCTCAAACGGACTCGAAAAATCAGTGGGGTCACTTCGCATTTTGACGTGACCCCGACGCTATTGGCCTTGCTCGGTAATAAATATGAACTTAAAATGCCCAAGAAAGTAGCTTGGATGGGTAGTGCACTTGATATGTCGACCGAGTTCAGGTCAATTAAAGATATTCCCCTTATGCGCAATAAGAACGAGTTGAAAGAATTCATTAGCGGAGAAAAACTCTATTCTGATGGCAGCATATTCGATATTGACGAAGACATGAACCTAGGCACCTCTTTTGGAGGTTCTAAGGCGGAAACAAAGCTAGAAGCGTTCAAATCGATGAACGCCTATGTTACCAATAACGACAAAATAATACCTGATAGTTTGGCCATTTTTGCCGTACAGAAAGAAAAGTTCACAGATAGTGAAATCATATGGATCAGCAGCGTTTACAACGGTCAAGATTCAGACAAGGGATATTTCATAGCGCGCGATATGGCCTTTAACAAAGACTATGATAAGGCGCTGTTGTTATGTCGGTATATTCTTGACAATGCACCCAGTCACATCGATACTAAAATATTGACCGGCCGAATCAATGTTTGGCGCGGAAATTATGAGAAATCTATCGAAATATTAAAAGACTGTATAAAGATGAACCCTAATTACGTTGATTCGTATTCGGCATTGTTCGATGTTTATTTTTGGTCAGAAATGCATAAAGAAGCATTGGAGCTAGTTGAATTGGTGCAACAGAACAGTTCAAGCGTGAACGAGATTACAGATAAGATCGAAAGGGCGCGAAGAGAGGCCCGTAAAAACGGAATTGCTCTCTCTAATGAAAAATCAAAAAGGGAAGTAACAGAAACATTCTTCAACGACTAATGGGGCTGCAACGAATACTTATTTTCCTGTTCTTGAACTTCCCCGCTTTTTGGGGATGGGGGCAAGACCTGGCCTACAATGATAATTCTGATGTTCCCTATGCCAAGGCATACGACATGGCCTATGATGGCGACTATAAATCGGCCAGCGCATCACTTGCGGAAATTGTAACGAGAAATCCTCAAAACATGCAGGCGCTTACTTTACTTGCCCGAACCTATAGCTGGTCAGGTCAATACGATAAGGCAAGGGCATTGTTCAACAAGGTAATTGCCGCTGAAAGAAACAAGCGCGATGTTTGGATCGCGGCCGTAAAGAATGAGCTCTATGCAAAGAATAGTCACACTGCCTTGGGCCTGGCCAACAAGGCCCTATCATTTGTGGAAGGTGACGGTGAACTAGAGCGTCTTCGTGAAATCGCTTTGACGAGCATCAAAAGCCAAAACTATTCTGAACTCAATTGGTCAGATGTAAAAACAACCTTAAAATCAAGCACGGCACTCGTACCCAAAAAAGTAGTTAAGGCCAATGACAAGAATATTCAGAAAGAAAACGTAGAAAAAATTGCAGTAGAGCCTGTTTCTGGCGAAACCGCGAAAGCTAAAGAAGCTGAAAAGGCTCCGAAAAATAGATTGGCAATAGCCAATTCCTTTACCATTTTCGACCAACGTTACGATCCTATGGTATTTTCGAGTATCTCGCTAAGAAGACAGACCTTGGCGGGCAGCATCATTCCAAGGATCAATTATAGCAACCGGTTGGGCCAACATGGCGTTCAATACGACATGGATTTTTACCCGAAATTCTCGAAACGTTTTTACGCATATATGAATTATGGCTTTTCCAATTCACCGATCTATCCGAAACACAACCTGGGTGGCGACCTGTATGCCAATCTTCCTGGGTCTTTTGAATTCTCGGCCGGTGGGCGCTTTATTAGTTTTGCCACCCGTGACGTGACCGTAGTTACCAATTCATTCGGCCATTATCGGGGCAATTACTATTTCTCATTAAGATCCTTCATCACCCCGCAGCCCAATAACCTAACACGGGTTTCTGGCAGCTTATTGGTGCGTAAGTACCTAAAGGATGGTGAGAACTTCTATGGCGTAAACTTCGGAATGGGATATGCGCCCGAACTAAGGCAATTGGTATCTGGCGGTGAACTCCTGGCAGAGACCTTATTATACATTGAATCACAGCGTTTGAGTTTCGAATATCAGTTTACACCTAAAAAAAGCCCCAATATCTACAGAACTAACATGGGTCTTACCCGACAAGAACTGGCTTTTGATTCAGGCAACTTCTTTTGGTCGGTATCGGCCGGCCTAACTTACCAGGTAAAGTTTTAAAGATTCGTAGAGGCCGTAGGTCTTACTGGTGGTATTATGTCACTTTTAGGTGGCTACGAATCACCAAAAAAATCGACCAACTGCATGGGGTCTTTTTACCTCAAAACAATGAAGTATTCCGATTAACATAGTTCACAACAAAAAAAAGCGCATACACCACAATTAATTGTTTTCATGAGGCGTTATAAATATGTTTGATAAGCTATTTGTTGTAACCCAAATCCAATAATAACCTTAAAAACCCGTGTTTAAAATGCTATACGATACCTACGGCGAAGAGTACTTGACTTTTCTTCAAGAATTAAACGAAATCTTAAGTGTAAACGAATTAGCGGAATTGGACTATATGTAGTCTAAAGATGCACCCTGTTTAAAACCTACATTATGTCAAAACAAAACCCAGACAACGCAGCTTACATGAACTTCATTGAAAGCTTGAACGAAATTCTAAGTGATGTTGAGATCAATAAATTGAGTTTTTCATAATTGATACCCGATCCACTTGAAACAAAGCGCCCTGATGACGAATCAGGGCGCTTTGTTTGTTTACAAAGGTCGTCGTCTATCCTAAATAGGTCTTCAATAACTTACTTTTTGAATGGTGACGCAATTTGCGGATGGCCTTCTCACGAATCTGGCGGACCCTTTCGCGCGTCAAATCAAATGTCTGACCGATTTCGGCCAGGGTCATCGATTGCTGGTCTCCTATACCATAATACAATTTAACCACATCTGCTTCTCGGGGTGATAAGGTGTCAAGCGCCCTATTGATCTCGGTATTCAATGATTGCTGCATCAATAGTGTATCAGGCCTTGGAGATTCCCCTGCCCGTAAAACATCATACAGGTTAGAATCCTCACCTTCCCGAAGGGGGGCATCCATCGAAACGTGTCTACCTGAATTTTTTAAGGACTGCTTGACCTCGTTCACCGTCATTTCCAATTCTGCCGCTATTTCTTCCGCAGAAGGTGGGCGCTCATGCGACTGCTCCAAATATGAAAAGGTCTTTTTGATCTTGTTAATGGCTCCAATTTTGTTCAATGGCAAACGTACCACACGCGATTGTTCCGCTAAGGCCTGCAAAATGGATTGACGGATCCACCAAACGGCGTAAGAAATGAACTTGAAGCCCCTTGTCTCATCAAAACGTTTGGCAGCCTTTACCAGCCCTAAATTACCTTCATTGATTAAATCGGGCAAGGTCAAACCCTGGTTTTGGTACTGCTTGGCTACTGAAACTACAAATCGTAGGTTAGCTGTGGTCAATTTTTCAAGTGCCCATTGATCCCCGGTACGAATGCGCTGCGCCAGTTCTACCTCTTCAGTGGCGGTAATTAAACCGATCTTACTGATATCTTGCAAGTACTTGTCCAGTGATTTTGATTCCCGATTGGTTACCTGCTTGATAATCTTTAACTGCCTCATATATGTCTATGGTTTTTTAAAATTCTACAAGAACTCATATTACATTTTAATACTCGCTTATCCTAGTTATTTCTGATAATATTATACAGAATTTATTACCATATTAAGAATAAATAGGCCTAATCAAGTCTAATACAACTTCAAGTCTTATTTTTGAGAAGCAGAAATGAAAAGTCTAATGAGCAAGAGAGCGCTTCAAAAATACCTTGTCGAGTTAAAGAAGAAAGAGCTTGAGGATCAGCTTATTGATCTATATGCTAGGTTTCCCGAGGTCAAAGAATACTACGATTTTGTTTTTAATCCGAAAGAAGACAAGTTGTTACAAGAGGCGAAGACAAAAATTTCGAACGAATATTTCCCGATGAAAAGAAGGAAACCGAAAATGCGCCGTTCGGTTGCTCAGAAATACATTAAGCACTTCTTGAAATTAGGGGTCGACCCACCTTTAATCGCCGACTTGATGCTGTACAATATCGAAATTGCACAGACTTTTTCTACAGACAGGAATGTACCCGATGCCTTTTTCAAAAGTATGTTGAACTCTTTCACCGAAATGGTTCACTTTATATCGATTAATGGTATACTGACTGATTTCAAGGGAAGGATCATAAAGTCATACCAAATCACCCAAGAACAGCATTGGTTATACCGCGAGGAATTTTCAAGGGCCTTGGATATTCTTGACTGACCAAGGGTCAAGTTAAAATCGAGATGAAAACAGCGTAATTATCAACTAATAGATTCAACAAAAAACCACCTTCAACCTTTAACTATTGAGCATGAGTATTGTAATAATAAGACAGGATGATAAAATCAATTCTTGGAAAGCTGCCTTGAAAGCCGCAGCACCAGCACTAAAAGTCTACAGCTACCTTGAAGAACATCCAAAAGATGAAATCGAGGTCGCCCTAATCTGGAAACATCCGCAAGGCTCGTTATCAAATTATCCGAATTTAAAGTACATCGCATCAAGCGGGGCAGGGGTAGATTTTATCTTCGAGGATGCCTCTGCGCCCAGAAACCTTCCTATTACAAGGGTGGTCGATACCATGTTGGCCAGCGATATGTCCGAATACGTCATAGCGGTGATATTCGCTTACCTAAAACAGCTCAACACGTATAAAATAGATCAGCTGAAGGGTGTTTGGAAGCCTAGGGCATATCATCGAATTTCAGATTTCACGGTCGGAATTATGGGATTGGGGGCCTTGGGTACCGTTCTGGCAAAAGACTTGATCACCTACGGGTTCAAAACGCAGGCTTGGGCGAGTTCTAAAAAAGTACTGGACAGTGTAAAGACCTTTTCGGGTCAAAAAGAACTGCATGAATTTCTGTCAACTACAGAAATCTTGGTTTGTCTACTTCCATTAACCGATGCCACCGCAGGAATTTTGAACCAAGACCTTTTCAAACAACTGCCCAAAGGCGCCCATATTATTAACGCCGCTAGGGGAGGTCATGTGCAAGATGACCACCTATTGGAAATGATCGACAATGGCCATCTTTCAGGGGCGAGTTTAGATGTATTTCACCAAGAACCGTTACCATTCGACCATCCGTTTTGGACCCATGAAAAAATCAACATTACCCCTCATTATGCCAGTGTTTCCGATACAAGTTCAGTCGTGCCCCAGATCATTGAAAATTATAGACGCATGAAGGCGGGAGAACCACTATTGAACTTGGTTTCGCACGAGAAAGGGTATTAAGCTGCCTTCATTGAAACGGATAGCGCTCCCTACCGGTTGAAAACATTTAAATGGATTTTTCCAGCGTTAATATTTCCCTTAAGCATAAAAATCGTTTAGTTTTGTAAAATTAGCCTTTTAACAACGCTTTATTCAAAACCAACCCTCTGCTTGGAAATAGAAAAAAACAATAGGGAAAAGACGCTTTACGACTATCAGAAGGAAGATTTAGATAAGATTTTCAAGTGTTTTGAAGAATCTGACAGTTCTGCGAATATCCTGTACCAATTGCCCACGGGTGGAGGTAAGACGGTAGTTTTTTCCGAGATTGCCAGAAGGTACATCGCCCAGACCAATAAGAAAGTAGTTGTACTTACGCACCGTATCGAACTAAGTTCGCAAACCTCAAGAATGTTAAGTGGCTTTGGTGTAAAGAACAAAATCATTAACAGCGAGGTTAAGGAATTTAATGATCAAGACAACTTCATGTGCTTTGTGGCCATGGTCGAGACACTTAACAATAGACTGCAGGAGGAAAAAATCGAAATCAACAATATCGGTTTGGTCATCATCGACGAGGCCCACTACAATTCTTTTCGAAAACTCTTCAAGTTTTTTGAAAAATCTACCATACTCGGGGTAACGGCGACACCCTTAAGCTCGAACATAAAACTTCCGATGAAAGATCATTACAAGAAACTGATCATCGGAGAATCTATTGAATCGCTGATAGCGAAGGGCTTCTTGGCAAACGCGAATATGTTCAGCTATGACGTGGGTCTTCAAAGCTTAAAATTGGGTATTAGTGGTGACTACACGGTCAAATCTTCCGATGAGCTTTATGGTAATCAAAGCATGTTGGGCAAGTTATTGAGTGCCTATACAGAAATCGCCAAAGGAAGCAAAACCTTAATTTTCAACAACGGAATCAATACCTCAAGGTACGTTTATGAAACTTTCAAAAAAGCTGGGTATAACATTCGCCATTTGGATAATAAGAACAGCGCAGCCGAACGGCGCGAAATATTGCAATGGTTTTCTGAAACACCCGATGCCATATTGACCTCGGTCAGCATTTTGACCACCGGATTTGACGAACCCACGGTGGAAACCATTATTCTGAACAGGGCGACCCGTTCTTTGACCCTATATTTTCAGATGATAGGCCGCGGTTCGCGGATACTGCCCAACAAAAATGAGTTTACCGTAGTTGACCTGGGAAACAATGCCGCTCGTTTCGGTATGTGGAATGCGCCGATCGATTGGCAAGAAATTTTCCATTTCCCTGATTTCTTCTTAGAGAACATAAAGAACGATGAAGATATAGAGCGTGAATTTGTTTACGAAATGCCCCCTGAACTAAAGGCGAAATTCGCGAAATCTGAATGCATCGAGTATGATATCAAAGAAGAGTATAAAAAGGTATTCGCACAAGGGTTAAGGTCAAAGATCGTATTGGAAAATAGTATTGAACAACATGCGCGTATTTGCGTAGAAAATTCGAAAGATGTTTTTCACGCCCGTATTTTGGCAAAACAGCTCAAGGAAGAGATCGCCTACCGCGTCAGACAGTATTCGTATTGTATCATGAACAATACCAAAAACTATAAAGAGTGGTTAGAAGAAGATTATGAACGAAAGCTACGATCAGCCATATCAAGTAAGTTTGCCGCTAGAATGTGAGTAGCATCTTTAACATCAGGCCGCTGACTTTTTGGTGTTCATCTAGCCTTTTGGCCTAGGGATGTAATTGCCCGGCCCTAAAACATACATACCAGATCTTTCTAAACGTACAATGCTGAACAAACGCCTTTTAATAATCGGGTTTACCTGGCCCGAACCAACCACAACGGCCGCTGGTAACCGTATGCTGCAGCTGATTCATTTTTTTCTAGAGGAAGGCTATCATATCACATTTTCGAGTACCGCCACCGAGTCGGAGAGGTCGTTTGATCTAGAGGGAATAGGTGTTCAAAAAGTACCCATAAAATTAAACCATGTAAGTTTCGATAAGTTTATAACCTCTTTGAACCCCGGTATCGTAGTTTTCGACCGTTTTTTAACCGAAGAACAATTCGGCTGGCGCATTGCTGAATTTGCTCCGAACGCACTTCGGATTTTAGACACCGAAGACCTTCATTCGCTGCGCCAATCAAGGGAAAATGCCTTTAGATCCGCTATGGAATTTACAACGGATCTATGGTTGCGAAACGATATAACAAAACGAGAAATTGCCAGCATCTATCGTTCTGATATATCGCTGGTTATCTCTTCTCATGAAATGGGGTTATTAAAGGATGTCCTTAAGATTGATGCACGTATTTTACAGTACTTACCTTTCATGATCGAACCCTTGTCTGAGTTAGACACAGATCTTTTGAAACCTTTTGCAGATCGAAAAGATTTTATCTGTATTGGAAATGGAAAACATGCTCCGAATATAGATGCCATCGTTTGGCTTAAAAAAGAGATTTGGCCTTTGATGCGCAAGCAGCTTCCTGATGTGAATCTGAATATTTATGGTGCCTATCTACCTGAATATGTAAAACAAATGCATCAACCTTCGGAAGGCTTTTTGGTACACGGTTGGATCGAAAATGTGAAAGAGGTTATGGAACATGCCAAGGTTAATATTGCCCCATTGCGTTTTGGTGCCGGTCTTAAAGGTAAACTGCTCGAAGCCATGCGCTGTGGTACGCCTAGTGTAACAACAGCCATTGGTGCTGAGGGAATGCATGACGGGTCTGATTTTGAGTTTTGCGGAGGAATAGCGGAAACTCCCAATGATATTGCGTCCATGGCCTTAGCGTTGTATCGCACTGAATCTACCTGGCAAACAGCACGGTCGAAGGGTACTGCTATCGTAAATTCGCTTTTTAACAAAAAGGAGCATGGAGAGCGCTTAAGAACAAAAATCAGATCGGTTCATGAGAACCTAAGGGGGCACCGCACTTCAAATTTTATCGGGCAACTTTTGGCGCACCATACCATGGCAAGTACAAAATACCTATCGAAATGGATTGCCGAAAAGAGCAAAAAGTAAATCGTTTAGTTGCTTTTTGGCTTTAGTACCTGATAGCCTTTCATTACCTCAAGAACCTTCCCAATTGGTAGAGCCTCAACTTCGTGGCCTTGGCTGCCTTTCATGGTTTCCGCTGCAAAGAGAGAATTCAGAATGGCCTCTTCCGTTGCTTCAATGGTGGCCAAAAATAGGGGAGTGACCGCGCTATTGCGCAATTGCTTGGTTTCTAAAAAGTATGATTCACTTTCATGGGTAATTAAATTCTCTTTGGCGACAGATGCCGCGATTACATAATCCCCACTCCCGTTAGAGGCGATTCCTCCTGTTTTGGCCAATCCTAATAGGGCGCGTTTAGCCAATCGTTCCAAGTTTCTAGAATCTAGCGGCGCATCGGTCATGACGACGATCATGCACGAGCCATCAACATCATAAGTATACGCTCTTGGATAGTTATCGAGCTCTTTGGCAATGGGTACCCCGTTCAGCTCAAAAACACCTCCAAAGTTCGTCTGTACCAGAACACCAACGGTATAGCCCCCATTCGATTCGGGAAGTACCCTAGAAGCCGTGCCGATACCGCCCTTATAATTGAAACAAACGGTACCTGTTCCGGCGCCTACGTTGCCTTCATCGACCGGACCGCTTTTTGCGTTCATAATGGCATCAAGTACATGCTGTTCACTAATATGGCGACCGCGAATATCATTTAGCCATCCATCGTTCGTTTCGCCGATAACCGGATTTACTGAACGTACATCCCAATTTTCTTTGTTTTGCAGGGTATAGCTTATCACAGCCTCTGATGCGGCGGGCACACTCAATGTGTTGGTCAAGATTATGGGGGTCTCGATATTGCCCAGTTCTTTAACCTGGCTATAGCCGGCCAGTTTGCCGAATCCATTACCGATGTAAATGGCTGCGGGAACCTTATGTTGAAAAATATTTCCTTGGTGAGGAAGAATAGCGGTTACACCGGTGCGTATGCTGTCTCCCAGAACAAGGGTTGTATGGCCAACTTGAACGCCTTCGACATCGGTTATCGCATTTAAATGGCCCGTTTTTAAGACGCCAATTTCAATGCCATAATCTCTAACTCTCTTAGTTTGAGCCAGCATATGGGTTGATAGAAGTAGGCAGATACTCAGAATTAGTTTATACATTCAAAGTTTATTTAATTACCAAGATCTTAGGGTTAATCGGGTATAACCATTCAATACCTCTTTCTGTAATTACCGCATCATCTTCTAAGGGGACCCTTAATTTTTTACCGCCCCATTCGGGGATCTTGGTATAAGCGAACAATTCAATGGAAATCAAATTTGATGGTTTTAATTCATATCCCAAACGAACAGGATTGAAAAAAGCAATCGATGGACCGATGCAATGCCCCCAGTTACCTACAGAGTGACAACCGATAATGACATCTGTTTTGTCTAAATCTGTATATTTATTGAATCCCTTCATTTTGTTGAAGCCGGCTTTGGTCAATGCGGCATAGATGGCATCTTCTGCCTTTTGGGCCGCAACACCTGGTTTGATCGTCTTTTTGATGATATCTCGAACTTTGACCCCTTGATCAAAGGCATTTTGAATTGACCTAGGTACTTCGGTCTCTCCTTCTTTTAAGACGTAGGCAATGCGTTTCATGTCGGTAAACATGTTCATTAACCCGACGCCCCAATCGAGCATTAAAATATCGCCCCTTTGAATAATACGGTCGGTAGAAGTAGCGATTACGCCATCAGGACCCGTTACATACACTGAGGGCATCCCAAAGGAGGAGCCTAAATTATTCTTGAACTGTTGATCTTTCATAAACCAGGCGACATCTTCCAAAGTGGTGACTCCCGGGGTAATCACTTCATTGGAAAAAGCCCTTTCCGCAATCGTATATGAAAACTCTCCCGCTTCGCCGTAGATCGCAATTTCGCTGGCGACACGTCGCGACCGGAAATCGGAGACCAACTTCTCCGCGGTAACAAAACGCTTGGCAAATTCTGCCCCTAAGATTTCGGTCAGTTCTATATACGTGGAGTGGGTGAGTCCATCGGCACCGCCAAAGTTTTTGCTGATATTTAATCCAATAGACTTAGGGTTTCGCTTTTCCACAAATTCCTTGAGTTCATCAGCATCACCAAAATAGTCATACGCGCCACCTTCTTCCAGCAGATAACCACTAACACCTAAAGCCGCACGTTCTACCCTTTCTTGTGCTGTATCCGTAAAAATATAGTACGCATTACCACCTACATAGCCTTCTCCCATATCGGTATACAAAGGGTCTAAATTACCTTCGCGATTGGTAACTATCCACATATCGATTTTATTTTCGCGCATCGCTTCGGGTAATATCAAGTCAAATTTATCATGCCGCACTTGGTTCAGTTTACGCCACCGGCGCATAGCTTCCTGGCCAAAGGTATTAAAGCATAGGAATAGTAGTAAAAGGGGTAGCAGCCTGTTCATGATGGAGAATTTTGTTTTGGACTAAAAATAAAGAATATAAAGATACTAGTGTCTAAATTGTAAAGCATTTGCCTATGGCTTATGTTAAACGTATTTTGGATCCTCGCTTACCTAACCTTTACCACCACGCGTCGATAGCGTGTTTACTTTGGTATACCATCATCTTTAACTTCACATACCATATGTAAAGTTGCTTCCTTTATAATGGCATTGGTACCGCCGCAAGCTAGAAGCCAAATCGGGTTATCGTCTGATTCGTCGAGTAAAACTTTGACAATATGTTGAGAACCGGGCGTAATCGACTCCATCTCACCCTCAGCTTCTGCATTACCTAGAAATGCAACCGACTTCAGTTCGCTTGGCGTTGGGTATTCTTTGTCGCGAAGTATTAAATTAGGGTATTCTTCAGCATAGGCTTCTAAATACGGATCGAGCCAGTCGTCACCAGCCCAATGGTGGATATGCCAACGGCATTGCGAGCTAGAAGTGATAATACCCTCCACATCAAATTCATTGGCGTAAAGTAAAAAACGAACCATTGAACACGCGTCATCGATCTCACCGTCAGAGGTAACAATAACCCTGGCTTTTTTCTCCGTTTCCTAAGCGAAACAAGAAACGGAAGGTATTAACGGATAGTAGCCAAGAACCAAGTTTTAATCGAAATCCTAGCCTAGAATGCTTAAGGTTAGCTATTTAACTCAGTTAATGTAATGAAAACACTCCAACCATGGTACTATGTAAATAACATTGAACAAAAGGAAGCTACACTACGCCAGAACACTAAAGGCCATAGCGATCTTGCAGGTATCAGCACGAATCTTTTGCGAGATATCATATCTTTACAAGGTTTAAAATAAGAAAGTCATGAAAGTCCCGAAGTGGAAAATAGCGAAAGAATTCGAAGACATAACCTATATGAAAAGCGACGGCGTAGCCCGTATCGCATTTAATCGCCCCAATGTACGTAACGCATTTCGCCCTAAAACAACAAGTGAACTGTATCAAGCTTTTTATGATGCCCAGGAAGACACGTCAATTGGTGTGGTTTTACTTTCCGCCGAAGGTCCGTCTACCAAAGACGGGGTGTATTCCTTTTGCAGTGGTGGTGATCAAAAGGCTAGGGGAGAGCAGGGCTATGTGGGCGAAGATGGCATGCACCGTTTGAACATACTAGAAGTTCAGCGCCAAATACGTTTTATGCCCAAAGTGGTCATCGCCGTAGTGCCCGGTTGGGCAGTGGGGGGTGGCCATAGTTTACATGTAGTCTGTGATTTGACCCTAGCGAGTAAAGAACACGCCATCTTCAAACAGACCGATGCCGATGTGACCAGTTTTGACGCGGGGTACGGTTCTGCCTATCTTGCGAAAATGGTGGGACAAAAAAAAGCACGTGAAATCTTTTTTTTGGGAAGAAACTACTCAGCCCAGGAAGCTTATGAAATGGGCATGGTCAATGCCGTGGTACCCCATGAAGAATTGGAAGCTACCGCCTATCAATGGGCACAGGAGATTTTGGAAAAATCACCAACTTCGATAAAAATGCTGAAATTCGCCATGAACCTTACCGATGATGGTATGGTGGGTCAGCAGGTATTTGCTGGGGAAGCAACGCGTTTAGCCTATGGAACGGAAGAAGCCAAAGAAGGTCGGAACGCATTTTTGGAAAAGCGCAGACCCGATTTTGGCAAGAACAAGTGGATACCTTAAATAGTATTCTTTAAAAGTAGCTGGTTTACGGGTTTACAAAAACTAGAAAGAGTCCGGTCTTACGACCGGACTCTTTCACGAGAACACTATATGAAAATGAAAAAATTTACTTCTTTATTACGATGTAAAATTACCTACAAGTTCAGCGCTTTCTAAATTATTGTTGTGAGATAGGTATTTTTTGTGGTGTAGCGTCGAAATTTTGATATTTGGCTATTGAATGGCTGCTATAACGCTACTTAAAAAACCATTTACATCAAACTCCGGTTCTTCCGCTAGACCCGTTCTAACTATCACCAAGCTTTTAGAGGGTATCACAAAAACATGTTGGCCCTGAAAACCGTTGGCCGAATACAGGTCTCTGGGTACATCGGGATATTTCCCTTCCGCATTGAGCCACCAATGGGCGCCGTAAGTACCGTCTGACTGCGCGGTAGGGGTTGAAATATAATCGATCCAGTCTGGCGCGAAAAGTTGTTCTCCGTTCCAATTCCCCCTGTTCAGGTGCAGGATGCCGAATTTGGCCCAATCGCGGGTATTAGCCCATCCATAGGAAGAGCCTACAAAATTTCCGGCCATATCGGTCTCGATGAGCATGGAGTGCATTCCCATTTTGTCGATAAGGGAGGAATAGGGAAAGTTCAAATAGTCTTGCTGGGTGCTGAATTGCTTTCGAAGAATACCGGAAAGTAGGTTCGATGTTCCCGAGGAATAATTCCACACCTCCGTAGGCGCCGCTATGGCCTTTTTAAGCGCTTGTTTGGTGGTCATATCGGCATCTAGGAACAACATTTCGGTTACATCTGAAATACTCGCATAATCTTCATCCCACGCTAACCCGCTTTGCATACGCAGCAAGTGATTTAGTGTAATTTCCTTTTTTAGAGTATCTGAGTTGCTTTCATCTTTAAATGGGCGATACGTATTCACGTTTATTCTTTTTTGATATTCAAGCACAGCATACAGGGTAGCCAGTACACTTTTGGTCATTGACCATCCCAAAATTGGGGTGTCCGCAGAAAAACCTTCAAAATATTTTTCTCCAATGATTTGGCCTTTATAAGACACCAGAACAGTTCTTGTTTTCTGTACTTCGTGATTGGCAAATGCACTTTGGATTGCTTTTTGCAGTTGTTCGTAATCGATATTGTCAAAGACCGTATCATGAACGCCATTATTGCCGTAGGGGAAAGGCAAATCGTTTTGAGGTACGGATCGTTCGGGTTTACGTAACTGCTGTGACCTGTCATACTCCTCATTGATAAGAACACAGCCCAGGCCCTCACGGCAAACAGTTTCACGTTCCATAAGGCCGAAAACCTTTGCAAATCCGGTATCTGCTCTTTTATCAAATCTTGAACTAGCAAGTTTTATCAAGGGCATATTGTTATCGTTTTCAACGATGGAGCTTACCGACCTGTTCGAAATGAATACGGAGGAAGCCAAATTTTTTGAGGCATAGCCCGAAATAATATTGAGCTTAGGATAATTGTACGCACCTGCAATAACCAGCAGCAATAAAACCAGAATGACATTTTTGAATGTTTTCAAGGGAAAGTAGTTTTTGGTATTAAACAATTACTTGTTGTAAATTTAAATAGAATTAAAATGCTAAGCATGTCGAATATAGGAATGATTATCGAGGAACGCAGTCGCGATATTGGTGATTTTTTAGTAGGCAGGTTAATTCCCTTTCGCAAAAAGCGTATGATTGGTCCGTTTATTTTTATCGACCATATGGGCCCGTCACAGCTCGGCCCCAGTAAATATATGGATGTGGACCAACATCCGCACATCGGTTTGTCTACGTTGACCTACTTGATGGAAGGGGAGATTATGCACAAGGACAGCATCGGCACCGAACAACGAATTCGCCCGGGCTCGGTGAATTGGATGGTCGCCGGTAAAGGTGTTTCCCATACCGAGCGAACACCTTCTGACCTGAGAAATGGCAAACCGTACATTGCCCATGGCTATCAAATCTGGGTCGCCCTACCTAAGCACTTAGAAGATATTTCCCCGGAATTCCATCATTTTTCGACCGATGAACTTCCAAGATGGAAAGATGGCGCTGCAGAATTTACCTTGGTAGCGGGCGAAGGTTATGGACGTAAATCACCTGTTCCCGTTCATTCGCCATTATTCATGCTCGAAATCAAGAATACGGCTGAATACCATCTGAATACAGTGGCCAATTTGAAAGGTGAAATCGGAATTTGCATTGTGGATGGAGCTATAAATGCATGCGATGAATTGGTGGAGAAAGGAACTATTCTGGTCTCAAAGGTTGAAGATACCTGTACTACCATTTTAAGGCCCAATTCACATATTTTGCTTTTTGGAGGTGAACCATTTCTTGAGGAAAGACATATCTATTGGAATTTCGTTTCCTCTGACAAAGAAAAAATAGAACAGGCGAAAATCGATTGGCAAAATAAGACTTTCCCGATGATGGCCAATGATTCCAGTTATGTTTCACTACCTTAGCCCTAAGCATTATATTCGATGGTCACCAAGGTAAAAATAGGTTTTAAATTCGTTTTGGTATTGGTTTTTCTTGCCAGTGCATCATGCGGTTCAACAATAGAGGACCGGTATATTTGGAAACCGCTTACGGTTACCGCAACGGCCTATAATTCAACTTCGGCGCAGACCTTTGGCGATCCTTTTATTGCGGCCTGGGGTGATTCATTGAGTGTCGAGATACCCTCGATAGCTATTTCTAGAAACCTACTTCAACTAGGTCTGAAACGCGATACGCCGGTAAAAATTGATGGATTTGACGGTATATTTTTGGTCAGGGACAAAATGCATAGTAAATGGAAAAATAGAATCGATATTTACATGGGAACGGATATTCAAAAGGCGAGGCAATGGGGAAGGAGAAAATTGACCATTCGGTATGGGGTGCCAAAAGATAGTGTCAAAGTTGATTCGGCAGTAAAATGATTTAGTATTTTCCCTCAAATAATCCACTTACCCATGAACTATTTCAAGCTTTTACCTCTTTTGGTCATCGTAGCGTCATGCGCACCTAAAATAGAAATCATCGACAAGCCGATAACCTTTAATGAAGAGCGCTCGGCATTGACCTTGCAATACCTGGCCGATAGGTATGGTTTAGTGCAAGAGCAGCCAACGATAAATCCCAGAATGATCGTTTTACACTACACCGTCATTCCCACATTTAAAGAATCGTTCGAGTTCTTCAATGCACCAATACTGGCCGGATCAAGAGGTGATATAAGTGGTGCGGGGCAATTGAACGTTTCTTCACAGTTCATGGTCGATAGAGATGGCACCATCTATCGGTTATTGCCTGAAACGACAATGGCGCGGCATGTTATAGGCCTGAATCATTGCGCCATTGGTATTGAAAATGTAGGCGGCACAGAAGACCTGCCACTAACGGAAGCCCAATTGAAAGCCAACATATTCTTGGTCGATTACTTAGCCGATAAATATGATATTGAATATCTGATCGGTCACTATGAATATACACGCTTCGAAGGTCATGCCCTATGGCTGGAGAAAGATGACGCCTACCGTACCGCCAAAACCGATCCGGGACCTGATTTTATGGAAAATGTACGCGAAGCCACGAAATTACACAACTTTAAACCCTTACCAAAGTGATTAAAAGAAAGCAAAATTATGTTCTATTAAGTATCTTGTTTTCGGTTTCTTTTTTCTCGTGGAGCCAGTCTGAAGATATTACCGAATCATTGTACCGAACCTATGAAAAGTACAGGGAGCCGGCTTTAGATAAACGAAGGATAAAACACCACGAACTTCAGCCGCTACTAACCAAATACCGTATTGACCCAAAATTCACCGTAAAAGTGGTCGGAAAGTCTATTGAAGGACGTGACCTTTCATTGGTCAGTATTGGAAAAGGAGAAATAGATGTTTTTCTTTGGTCGCAAATGCATGGCGACGAACCGACAGCTACCCAGGCGATATTCGATATTTTCAATTTTTTAAATAGCGGGGATTTTAAAAGGGAAAAAGAGGAAATACTAAAGAACTGCACACTGCATTTTTTACCTATGCTGAATCCTGATGGGGCTGAACGTTTTCAACGCCGTAATCTTTTGGGTGTTGACATCAATCGCGATGCCCTTAGATTACAGTCTCCCGAAAGTTCAACCTTGAAAAGAGTTCGTGATAGTTTAGATGCGGATTGGGGTTTCAATCTTCATGACCAAAGCACCTATTACAATGCGGAACGAACCGAAAAGCCGGCCACCCTTTCTTATTTGGCTCCGGCGTATAATTATGAAAAGGATATTGATGAAAAGCGCGGCAACGCCATGAAGGTCATCGTTTTTATGAATACCATTATTCAGAAATACGCACCCGGCCAAGTAGGGCGATATGATGATGCTTTTGAGCCCCGAGCCTTTGGTGACAACATTCAGAAATGGGGTACAAGTACCATTTTGATAGAATCCGGTGGGTATAGCAACGATGCCGAAAAACAGGAAATAAGAAAATTGAACTATGTTTCCATCTTATCGGCAATTTATACGATCGCTAATCAAAATTTCAAGGATATTCCTTTGGAGGATTATGAGAAAATTCCAGAAAACGACAGGAAACTTTTTGATCTAAAACTTGTCAATGCGAACTATGAATTGCTAGGGAAAAACTATGTTCTAGATATTGGAATTAACCGACCGGAAGTCGACCTAGAAGGAAACGATGATTTTTGGTATAGCAGCAGAGTCATTGACCAAGGTGATCTTTCTACCTATTATGGCTACGAAACGTTCGATGCAACGCGCTATACCGTAAAGGCCGGAAAAGTTGCCCCGATGCTGCTATCTGGTACAGATCAACTCACTGCCAGCAGCACAATGGAAATGCTCCGAAACGGATATACTTACGTGCGCGCGAAAAAAATACCTGCCGAACTGCCGGCATCTCCCTTTCCCATCAACCTACTGTCGGAAAATTATCAAATTCCCGATTTCAACATAGAGGTAGGCATAAACCCCACCTTTTTCCTTGAAAAGAATGGGGTCATTGAATATGCCGTTATCAATGGTTTTCTGATCGATTTGAAATCTGGTAAAGGTGATTTCAAGAATGCGATGATCTATAGGTAATCGATTAGAAATTAAAGCTAGCACTTACATAAGCCGAGTTCTTCAGCATAAACACCAAAAGCGATAGCACGGTTGCCATAATACCTGCAAATAAGAATGCTATGGTATATTTAACTGTTGTATTCAAAAGGCCCAAAGCACTGTTTTCAATAATGTTGTTGATTGTTTTCATAGTTTCCAAATTTTATATCTGTTGTCCACAGACGGTTTAACTTCAATTTGATACTACAAAGTTATGGTGCAGGGGTAAGCTACACTACACTGGCAAAAGTGAAATTGACACCCCTGAAAACAGGGATAGGCCAGGCTAATACCCAAACCTGATATTCAGCTGCGGCCCATAGGTGAGCAGCGTTACCAACATAACAAGTAAAAGGCTTACAATTACAGAAAACAAGAGTAAGGTTGTTGTTTTATACCAATTAGGCATTCCGTTAAGAGCACTGTTCTGAACAATTACATTAATTACATCCATGATTTCCATTATTTTGGTCCGTATGTTTACGAACTCGGTTCAACGTTCACATAGGCCTTAGGGTATAGTAAGTTGTTGGTATAATATAGGGGGGCTGTTTTAAAAACAAGTGCTGTCCCAAAAACCCGACCTATATCGACAAAGGGCAGTTTTTATCGGCAAAAAGATAACTTAAGTCGGTGAAGCAGATTTGGATGGGCTATATAACAAAAAAACACCCAATTTCTTGGGTGCTTTTATTTCCTTCTAAAACAGTATGCCTTACTTGCAGCCCCCTGTAAAGCCAGTGGCATTGAATTTTGACTGTACCGCCCCTTGCTTACTACCGTCCTTCACTTGAATGGCCAAGTTGTTCTCGCCACTACCGTCGCGCTTTGGACTGCAATATTCAAAAAGGTAAAAACTGTTCGCCCGTTGCGATACTCTTTGTGAAATAGCGTTGAAAGTATTTTCAAGGTCATCTTTGTTGACCGCGAAAACCGAAAACGTCTTACCTAGGTCTTCCAATACGTCGGTATCGATTTCTTCTCCGAGGCCAATGGTGAAAAAGCCGATATTGGGATTCGCCTCATCAACTTTCTTTTGTGCAGCGGCCTGTGTAAAGCGTGAAGCCTGATCTGTTCCATCGGTAAAAATAACTACGGAGGCAGCGCCAATTTTACCTCCCTGGGTACTGGCATTCAATAATTCGGTAGCCTTATCTGTTGATTTGATGACCGCACCGTACAGATCTGTTGAAGGGTCGTTGCTGATGTTATCCGCAATACCATCTATTGCTGCCGTAAGTTCGGTTTTTGACGCTGTAAGCGGATTTAATAGATGGAGTTCATTTTCCCCATCGAACCAATAAATCGCCATTTTAAAAGATTCCTCATCGGTCTCGGGCATTACATTTTCAACAAAACTCTTGGTTGCAGTCTTCAATTCTTGTAAACTACTGCTCAGTACACTGTTACTTAAATCGAGTACCAATAAGGTGTTGTTCTTAAAAATCTGTGAATTGGGAGAAATTCGGGCAAATGATTCAGATGTTGAGATCGTATTGAAACAAGCATCATTTCTTCCTTGTTCATATATCGTAAACTGGTCGGCCTCCAGCCCTGCCACGGGCGCTCCATTAGCATCGGAGACCTTGAATAAAATGGACACTTTACCGGGTAAGGTTGTAAACTGCTCCTGTATGGACAGTACCAAGTCGTTTTCCCCCAGCCCAAGGCAGTCATCTACCTCCTTTCCTTTTCCGAGTCCGTCTCCGGTATTGAGCTGAAAGTCGACATCGTCATCAGCATTTCCACAGGAAACGGCAAAAACAAGGGATAACAATAAAATTAAGGTTTGTGCGGTAGTCTTCATTTTCAAAATTATTGGGTTCAACCATCAGAACGGACAAATTGCACTTAAATTATGGAAGAATATGGATTATTGTGTTAAAGATTGTTAAGGTTTTCGTAGTTTTCAGGTGCTAAACGAAGCACTCAAGCCAAACAGTTTCATGACCAGACCCTTTTTGTTGTTTCTTTTTTTATGTAGCCTTTATGTTGGTCATGCCCAGAAAAAAAATGCCTCTTTTCGTTTATCCATTCGTGAGAAGACCACTCCTATAATCGTGGACGGAATTGGTGATGACAATGCCTGGGAGACTACCGATGTTGCAAAAGACTTTTTTATGGTGCTGCCTATGGATCAAGACCGGGCCAACGAGAAGACCGAAATAAGAATGGCCTATGACGATAAGAACCTCTACTTACTGGCCACTTTTTATCACAGTACCCTTGGTGAGTATTATGTAGAATCTTTAAGGCGGGACTTTTCCTTTGGAAAAAATGATAACTTTTTGTTGTTTATCGACCCCTTCAATAACCAGACCACCGGTTTTACCTTTGGATCCAATGCTTTCGGCGCCCAGTGGGATGGCACCATGTTCGATGGGGGAAAAGTGGACCTAAGTTGGGATAGCAAGTGGATATCGGCGACGACACATGACGATGAAAAATGGGTCTTTGAAATGGCCTTGCCCTTTAAATCGATACGCTATGAAGAAGGCGTTATGGAATGGGGAATCAATTTCAGCCGTCTTGATTTGAAATCTACCGAGAAATCGAGCTGGGTACCCATTCCACGTCAATTTCCTACGGCCGCTTTGGCTTTCGCCGGCACCCTGGTTTGGGATCGACCACCACCAAAACCTGGCGTCAATTTTTCGGTCATCCCCTATATTCTAGGAAACACAAGTCGCGATTTAGAAGATGATCAAGATGTTGAAAATGAGGTCAAAGTAGGTGGTGATGTAAAGTTTAGCCTTACCTCTTCATTAAATTTAGATTTGACCATAAATCCTGATTTTTCGCAGGTTGAAGTGGATCGACAGATTACCAATTTAGACCGTTTCGAGCTTTTTTTTCCTGAGCGGCGGCAGTTCTTTTTAGAGAATGGAGACCTGTTCGCAAATTTTGGGTATCCGACCATACGTCCTTTTTTCTCAAGGCGCATCGGGCTCGGGGTTCCCATACAGGCAGGTATAAGGGTCAGCGGTAACCTCGATGAAAAATGGCGACTGGGCATTATGGACATGCAAACCGAAAGTATATCGGAAACGGGACTTCCTAGCCAGAATTTTGGGGTAATATCGCTGCAGCGAAAGGTTTTTAGCCGTTCAAGCATCGGGTTGATGCTGGTTAACAAAGAGTCCATCAAATATCCGAATGATGCAGATTCACTTCGCACCCAATTTGCCCGATTTAATCGAAATTTGGGGGTAGAGTACAATTTGGCGTCAGCGAATAACCTTTGGAACGGAAAGGCATTTCTATTAAAATCGTTCGCACCGACTGAAATTGGCAGCGGTGTTACCCAAGCGGCTCATTTAGAATACAACAATAGACAATGGCGATGGCGTGTACAACAAGAATGGGTGGGTGAAAATTATACCGCAGAGGTTGGTTTCGTACCACGCAACGGATATGTCAGTGTTAAATCGAACCTTGGGCACCTGTTCTTTCCTAAAGAAGGAAAGGTATTAAGTCACGGCCCGGCCCTAAATACAACTTATTTTTTTAATGAAAACTTCGACCGTACCGATAATACGACCTTTATACAATATTTGATCGATTTTCGCAATCGAAGTAGTCTCCAGCTTTTTGTTTCAGATGATTTTGTAAGATTGTTGGATCCGTTCGACCCTACACGGCTCGGACAACCAGAACTTCAAGCAGGCACGGAACATCACTGGAACGCCTTTGGATGGATGTACGCCTCAAAGCCCCAGAGTCTGTTCACCTATACTTTTGACGGTCGTTTAGGTGGTTATTATGCCAGTGGAGACCGGATCAGCTTGACCACCGATATCGGCTATCGTTTTCAACCCTATGTAAGTCTCAGTGCTAATATCAACTACAATAATATCACGCTGCCCGCGCCATGGTATACCAACGAGTTTTGGCTGGTAGGCTCTCAAGTAGATATAACCTTCACCAACAAATTGTTCTTCGCCACCCTCTTTCAGTACAATGAACAAACTAGGAATTTCAACCTTAACTCGAGATTTCAATGGCGCTATGCACCGGCATCTGATCTATTTTTAGTGTATACCAATAATTATTTCATCGAGCCTTTTATAGGTAGAAATTGGGAACTCACACTGAAGTTCACCTATTGGTTTAATAATTAGTACTAAGTTTTCTGAATATGGGTGCTAAACCTAACATCGCCGTTTTGATCCTAGCCGCCGGCGAATCGAGGCGTATGGGGGAGAAAATCAAACAATTGTTGCCATGGAAAAACTCGACGCTCTTGGGTAATGCCCTGACACAGTCAAAAAAATCAAAGGCCAATGATCTGTATTTAGTTTTAGGTGCTAACAGTCAAACTATTAAAGAAAAAATTAACACCAAAGATGTGGTAGTTTTAGAAAATCAAAATTGGCAGAGCGGCATGGGAAGCTCCATTAAAACCGGTTTTGAATACATTGCCGCTCTTGAAAAAGAATATGATGCCGTTTTGATTATGTTGGCCGACCAACCCCTCATGGATCATGCCTATTTGAACCAACTGATCATCGCTTGGCAGGCTTCGGAAAAAACAATTGTAGCCACCAAATACAGAAGTAGGGCAGGTGTGCCCGCTATCTTTGATAAAATGCATTTTTTAGATCTCCAAATACTGAACAAAGACTACGGCGCTAAACATTTGCTAGATAAAAATGATATTTTAGTAGTGGATCCCAAGGGTAAAGAAATAGATATCGATACTTGGGAAACGTATCAAGAAATAATAAAGAATTAGATTTTACATTTAAATAAAATTATTTAAGAACATGTTATTCAATAGATTATACCTTAATTTAGTTTTACTGATTTTAGTTTCCATATCAGTCCAAGCCCAAGAGATGAGCTTTGAAGAGTACAATCCAAAAGCCACTCTCATTGTGCCGGAAAACATCAAAAACTCAGCCAAATTTCCGTTCATCGACATACACAGCCATCAACGGGACATGTCGGTGGAAGGTCTTTCAAAACTCATCATTGATATGGACAAGCTCAACGAGGGCATTATGGTCAATTTAAGTGGGGGCTCAGGCAAGGATCTCAAGGAGAAAATAGAAAATATTAAAAAAAGCTATCCTAGCCGCTTTGTTGTTTTCGCAAATGTAGATTTTGACGGGGTCGGAACGGTAGGCTGGTCAGAAAAAGCGGCAGCGCAACTTGAAGAGGACATCAAGAATGGAGCAAAAGGCCTTAAGGTTTTCAAAAGCTTGGGGCTGCGAAATACAGACAGCAACGGAAATCGCGTGGCGATCGATGACCCTCGATTGGATGTTATTTGGGCAAAGTGCGGGGAAATGGGTGTACCTGTGCTGATTCACGCAGCTGACCCAAAGTCGTTCTGGGATGCTATGGACAGTGATAATGAGCGATGGTTAGAGCTTAAGACGCATACCGGGCGAAAGCGTTCCGATACCGACCCCGCACCTTGGCAACAGATCATTGATGAGCAGCACCGTATGTTCAAGAAACATCCAACTACCAAGTTCATCAATGCGCATATGGGCTGGTATGCCAATGATTTGGCAAAATTAGGCGAACTGCTTGATGAAATGCCCAATATGAACGTGGGTATAGCTGCCGTTATAGCCGAATTGGGCAGACAGCCCAAGAATGCAAAGGCCTTTTTTATCAAATACCAAGATCGCATCCTATTCGGCAAGGATAGTTGGCAACCCAGCGAGTTCCCCACCTATTTCAGGGTTTTGGAAACCGATGATGAATACTTTCCCTATTACAAAAAATACCATGCATTTTGGGCCATGTACGGGTTGGACTTACCTGATGAGGTGTTGAAAAAGGTATATTACAAGAACGCGTTGAACCTGCTTCCGGGGCTGGATAGAACACTTTTTCCGGTCGATTAGTGCCGTTTATAAATTCGAACCGTCAGTAATTCTTTTGGGACTATCGCCATAATCTTGAAAAATACCACAGGAAATCTCTGGTTTAACCAACGATTTGTTTTCTCCCACTTTCTCGATAAACTGATTTTGTTTTCGTTTGGTGTAAGCTTCAATTTCTTTTGACAGATAGGGCATAAAATAGTTTAAGTTGCAATATGGTTTTAACGTATTGCTTAGTTAAATGTTGTTTCCATCGGAAAATAAAGCTTCTTTGCACGTCAGAGCACACTTGTAAGGCCATCCAAATCAAAACTTCCAAAAAACTTGGCGATAATTAAGGGAAGGTAGCTACTAATTTGGTGGCAATAAAAACAAAACGTGCCCAAAGAAGATTTTGTTCAAATTATCGAAGCGAACGAAGGAAGTATTTTTAAGATTATCATTTCTACAGAAGAAATATTAACCGAGCTAGAATAGCACTACCTGATTACTTGTAATTTTCACTACCCATCAAGACCTGATAATTATTGCAATAGTAAAGTTAAAGAGCCGTAGGTTGTTCTTGTAGGTCTTTTTTGTACATTTAAATGGTTATGCTTGTTTATCTAAGACCTCTTTTAAACCGACCCTCTATGAAACTTTCAATTTACCAAGTGTCCGTTTTGATCATCCTAACTTGCTCAGGCTGTAAAAAAAATGCGGCGATAACAACAGAAATCACAACATCGGGACTAACTGATTCTGTTGAAATTCTAAGGGATCAATGGGGCGTAAACCATATTTATGCCAAGAACCAACACGACCTTTTCTTTGCCCAAGGCTATGCGGCGGCGAAAGACCGACTTTTTCAGTTTGAAATTTGGCGCAGGCAGGCAACGGGAACGGTGTCGGAGATTTTGGGTGCCGATGAATTGAAAAGGGATATAGGCACCCGATTGTTTCAATTCAGGGGCGATTTAGAGGAAGAAATGAATCACTACCACCCAGAGGGCTCAGAAATTATCAGGGCCTATACCGAGGGGGTGAACGCCTATGTGGAGGAAATTTTGAAAACACCAGAAAAACTCCCCATGGAATTCAAGGTACTGGGCATTACTCCTAAAAAATGGACGCCAGATATCGTCATCTCAAGACATCAAGGACTGAAAGGCAATGTGGGCGAAGAATTGAAACTGGGTATGGCCGTGGCCAAAATGGGGGCGGAAAAAGTGAAAGATCTGATGTGGTTTCATCCGCTGGATCCAGATTTGACCTTGGATCCTGCCATTAGCGAAGAACTCTTATCTGAAAAGGTTTTAGAACTGCATGCTGCCTATGCGACGGGCGTCAATTTTGAAAAAGCAGATGTAAGTGCCGAATATCTTGAGGAAGGCAGCAATAATTGGGTTTTAAATGGTTCGAAGTCAGAAAGCGGTTTTCCCCTTTTGGCAAACGATCCACATCGCCGTGTGGCCTTGCCTTCGCTGCGCTATATTGTTCATTTAGTTGCGCCAGGCTGGAACGTGATCGGGGGAGGGGAACCTGAAATTCCGGGAGTATCGATAGGGCATAACGAATTTGGGGCCTGGGGGTTGACCATTTTTGAGACCGACGGAGAAGATCTTTATGTTTATGACTTGAATCCAGACAACTTATCACAATACAAGTACAAAGATGAATGGGTAACAATGGATGAAATAAATGACACCATAAAAGTCAAGGGCGCCGCGGATGTACCTACGGTTTTACGCTATACAGTGCATGGCCCTGTAACCTACGTTGATTCTACAAATAAAAAGGCGTATGCCGTAAAATGCGCTTGGTTAGAAAAAGGCGGAGCCCCGTATTTGGCCTCCCTTCGCATGGATCAATCCAAAACTTGGGAAGAATTTAAAGATGCGTGTACCTACAGTAATATTCCGGCAGAAAATATGATATGGGCCGATAAAAAAGGAAATATCGGTTGGCAAGCGGTAGGAATTACACCGATCCGAAAAAACTTTAGTGGCATGGTTCCCGTTCCGGGTGATGGGCGTTATGAATGGGAGGGCTATTTACCCATTGAAGAACGACCTAGTTCATATAATCCTGCAAAGGGGTTTCTGGCCACTGCCAACGAGCACGTTACCCCTAATGACTACCCACATATGTCGACCATAAACTATACCTGGGCCGACGATTTTAGGGGTGATCGAATTAATGAAGTATTAGTTCAAAAAAAAACTTTTAATATTCAAGATATGAAAGATTTACAATCTGATTATCTGTCTCTACCTGCCAGGTCGTTAGTGCCAATGCTTGAGAACCTTTCTATGAAATCGGCTCAAGCCGAAAAAGCCAGAAAACGGTTGCTGAACTGGAATTTTGTTTTAAATCCAGAATCGGTTGAAGCGGGCATATATGCGATGTGGGAGCGCATTTTACGTCAAGAAATTGATAGGCTCATGGTGCCAAAAGATTCGGAGGGACTAGTTTATATCCAACTCCAAAAGATTATAAGCTGGTTAGCGGCTGAAGTAGATTCATTTGGAACGAAAGACGGAACAGAGAATAAAAAGGAGTTTTTAGTGCATACTTTTGAACTAGCTCTTCAAAATATGGAGGAAAAATTAGGGCCTGACATGGCAAATTGGCAATATGGCCAGGCATCCTTTAAACATTCGGCCATGAATAATGTAATGTCACCATTTTTAAGCGATGACATACGGAAAAAAATAAATGTTGGCCCCTTTCCTCGTGGTGGTAACAGTTTCACCCCGAACGCTACGGGCAACAATGACAACCAGACCAGTGGCGCAAGCTTCAAGTTTATAACCGATTTAAGTGACTGGGACAAGGCCTTGCTGATCAATACCCCGGGTCAATCGGAAGATCCTAAAAGTCCGTATTACAATAACCTATTCGAATTATGGGCTAAGAACGCTTATTTTCCCGCCTACTATTCCAGAGAAAAAATAGAAAATTACACAAGGGAAAAAACACTTTTAAGGCCGTAGTTGAAAAAATTATAGATCATAACACTTCAAGCAATTGACGCTGAATGTAGTTTAAGATCAACATCCAATTCATTTTTAGCACCAGGGCGGCTGTAGGTGCATTGTCATCTTCTATGGCCGAAATAATAGCGTCATGCTGATTGTCCGATTTTGAATAAAGGAGGTCGTCTGCCATAAACTCGCGCTCATAAAAGAAGATACGTATCTTGAGGTCTTCTAAAATTTGTTGTGCCAAGGCATTGGGGTAATTTTTGGTCAGTAGCCGATGAAACTCAAGTTTGGCACCTATTCGCGATATCGTATCCTCCGCGTTCTTGAAAACCACTTGTTGTTGCTTTAATTCTATGACCGAGGCATCATCGAAGGTAGAATTTTCGATGGCCAAAACCTCTAGGTCAGCGACAAGGTCATAAAGATCTTGGGCCTCCTTAAGGCTTAGTTCAGATATAATGAAACCCCGATTGGGTATGGCGGTGATGATCCTACTCTGTTGCAATTGGGTCAAAGCCTCGCGAATAGGGGTCACACTCACATCAAGTTCTCTGGCAAGGGCTGCCAGATTGATGGTTCGGCCTTCTTGAAGATTACCCAGTTTCATTTGTTTTAGAAGATACTCGCGTACTTGATCCCGAAAAATGACCTTAGCTATCATAGGGTAAAAATAATATATCGTATACGATTTAAAACGCCTTGCACTATTAAAAATTGCACGTTGAAATACAATATTTAACCTAAAAACAAGCGCCACGGCAAATAAACGGCCAAGAATTTGGTTGAAACTAGCCACAAACCTATCTTTGGTACGTTACATAATCGACAGTAGGCGAAAATAACATTTGGTTGTCGATAAGGTTGTTGTAAAAACTGAGAATACAGTTCGGTAATCCGCTTTAAAAAGCTCTGCTTCACATGTTCTTTTCATGCTACAATATCGAGGTATATGTTAGCCAATTTCAAACACTCACAAAAACTAGTTTATTTTTATGGCCAGAGCACAAGAAACGTATGGTAAGAAGGAGCGCGAAAAAAAACGCTTGAAAAAAAGGGAGGAAAAAGCAAAGAAAAAAGTAGAGCGCCAGGCGAATTCTACCACTGGTGGTTCTTTGGAAGATATGTTGATATATGTTGATGAGAACGGTCATTTTACCAATACGCCCCCGGATCCTACTAAAAAGGTCAAAATCGATGCCGATAGCATTGTGCTTGGCATACCCAAAAAGCAAGAGCAGGAAGAAGAAGACCCTGTGCGAAAGGGCAAGGTTTCCTTTTTTGACACCTCCAAAGGTTTTGGCTTTATCATTGATACCGAAAACAACGAAAAATACTTCGTGCATGTCAGTGGCCTAATCGATGAGATTGCCGAAAACGATAAGGTTTCCTTCGAGCTTGAAAGAGGCATGAAAGGCATGAATGCCGTTCGTGTAAAAAAAGGGTAACCATGTAATGTTAACCTGATTTGCTGTTCTTAAACCATTTTTTTTGGTTAGCAAGGTTCAGTTTATGAAAAAATTTGTTTTCCGGTTCGGTGGTTTATCTTAACATCAAAAGGGCAAGCCATCAAGAGAACGGTATATGGTATAGCTTCGTTGCTTACTGTTGAGTTGGTTGGCATCATGTTCTCATAACTGTTTCAGTAGCTACATTTGTTTTGATTAAACCCCTTCCTGTTATAAGCCCATAATCGGTAACATACTTCTAGAACAGAATTCGTGCAAACCATTTGTTCTCAGTAGAATGTGATGATTTAATTCGTTTGATATAATCGCCTATACCTAATTTGTTTACTCCTAATCGCTAATCAGAAGTTGCAGCTGGCATTATAAAACCAAAACGCTAGTTCATGCGCAAAAACCACGGTAAAGAAAGGGTGAACGCAAAAAAAACGATCCACCTAGAATCATTCCGAGCCCCAGATTTATATGGTTTATGAACTGGTGCCCTAAATTTTAATCGGCCATTCTTGAACTAATTTTCAATAAATGATTAATTTAACGTTATCTTAAGGTAAAGACTTTCTTTTCAATGCCCCCGATAGCGCCACATCTTTTAACCGGATTTTCTCCGATAGGTCTAAACGAAATCTCTAAGGTTTCGTTGATGGATAGGGTAGATACTAAATTTATTTTCCACTTCAACAAGTTGGCTACCATACTTGAAAAAGCCGCCTCGCATTATCGGATTCTAGAAGTAGAGGGTGAGCGCATGTGCAACTACAAAAATCTTTATTTTGATACCGAAGACCTCAGGTTTTATCACGACCATCACAATGGCAAAAAGAACCGGACCAAGGTTCGAATGCGCAAATACGTAGAATCTGATATTTGCTATATCGAGATAAAACAAAAGAACAATAAGGGTAGAACTGATAAAAGGAGGGAAAGGATTGCCGATTTTGAGAAAGATACATTCAAAAAGTCACCGCTTTTTTTGGCGAACCATCAGTTATATCCGGTTATTTCTAACCAGTTCAAAAGAATAACTTTGGTAAGTTTGAGCGATACTGAGCGGGCAACCTTCGATTTAGACCTCCAATATACTTCTGAAGATACCCCTTTGGCGTTTAGCAACCTCGTAATTGCGGAACTTAAGCAGGCCACGCTGAATAGGAAATCCAAACTCTTAAAGATATTAAAAAAAGAAGCGGTCAATCCCTTTAGAATCAGCAAGTACTGTATGGGCATGGCACTTCAAAACCCTGCTTTGAAAAGCAATGCCTTCAAGCAAAAAATACTTAGAATCAACAAGATAACCGTGTAATATGGAGTTTTTAGAAATACCCTTTTTTGATGAAGATTTCAATAAAATGATGTTTAGGTTTTTAATCAACATCTTTTTTTTAACCTTGATAATCCGTTTTTTATACTATCCAAAAACCAGAAATAAAGAGTATCTCTTTACCTACTACATGATAGGGCTTGTAGTTTTCTTTATATGTTTTACCCTTAAAAAGTACGAGCTTGATATTGGTATGGCGCTCGGTCTTTTCGCGATTTTTGGCATTATAAGATACCGCACCGATTCAATTTCAATTAAAGAGATGACTTACCTGTTCGTGATAATCGGCATATCGGTCATCAACGCACTGGCCAACAATAAAATGAGTTATGCCGAGATACTGGGGGCCAATTTTTTAGTAATCTTCACCATAGCTATCATTGAGCGGTTCTGGCTTTTAAAAAATGAAGTTTCAAAAAAGATTATTTATGAAAGAATTGAGAATATCACCCCTGAAAATAGGCAATTGCTCAAGGAAGATCTAGAAAAAAGAACAGGCCTAGCCATTAATAGAATAAAAATAGGTGACATCGATTTCTTAAAGGATTCGGCCACCTTGACCATTTATTACGATCAAGACAAATAGCATAGTAATTTATATGAGATCAAAAATTAGATGTATTTCACTGGCCCTGCTTTTATGCGGAACTATCGTATTTTCACAAACTAGAAGAGACCTGGCTTCTTGGTCATCATTAGAATTGGGCTATAGAATCAATAACAACTGGAAACTAGGTCTAGAAGGCCAGTTTCGGTTAAAGGAGAACCTCAATACCATTGATCAATATCTCGCCGAGTTTACGGTTAAAAGAAGAATATTCAAAGATTTTGATGTTGCAGGGGGAATCAGGTATACCCGTGAAAACGATAATCAAGGAAATATACAAGGGTACGAGAACCATTTAAGGCTTCATGCAGATGCCATTTATAAAAATCGTTTTGGCGATTTCGTAGTGGGCTTTCGCCTGCGTTATCAAAATCGTGGCGAATTTGGTGCTAGCGGTATTAATGACAATGCCAACGTTCAACGGGTACGCTTCAAGACTTCTGCAGAATACAAAATAAAAGACTGGCCTTTAGATCCTGAGGTATCAGCCGAACTTTTTAGCCGATTTGAAAGAAACGAAGCATCTAGGATCGATAGGCTAAGGGTTACTATGGGTACGCAATATGATATTAAGAAGGCAGGAAGCATAGGGGCCTTCTGGCGCATTGAACGCAGTCTCGGCGAAGAAATAACAGATAACCTGTATATTATCGGTCTTTCCTATAGCTATACTTTCAAGAATTAGTTTTGTTAATCAGCCGATTTCTTCTGCGGACTACATGAACTACTGTTAACGCTTTATCTTGGCAACTATAAGATACGATCAGCACACTAAAAATATAATTACTTCGTTTTTAGCCTTAGTATTAATCTAAATCGACAATAATGAACAAAGTATTTAGTGCCGGCAATAAGTTCTACCTCTTAGGTGGCCTGATGCTAGTTATAACCAGCTGTAGTAAAGACCTTGAAGATGCCCAATTAGCGTTGAATCAAAAAGTAGAGGCAGTGGAAGTAAAGACCATTCTAGAAACGGACGAGTATTTAGGTGCGGTTGATGACGTGGTCACCGAACTATTTCAATCTGGTGCTTCAGCCAAGTCATCTCAAAAAATTGATTGTTATACCGCTGATTTTTCAGAGACCGGCTATACCGTTACCTTCGACAACTGCAATGTTGAAGAAGGAGGTGAAAGTATCACAGGAACCATTATGGTAACCTACAATATCGGCGAGGAAGACTCAGCCTTTACGGCCACTTATAGTGACTTAATGGTTGGGCAAATTACCGTAAATGGAACGCGGAGCTTTACGTTGAATAGTAGCGCGAACCAAGAAAGTTTCGAATTTACGATCCTTAGCGATATGAGTATTGAATTGGAAGATGGATCACTAATCGAAGAAAGCGGTCAAAAAGATTTTGGAATTACGATCGACAGCGAGAATTTCTTAAATAGTGCTTTGTCCGTTTCTGGTAATTGGACAATAAAGGCGGACGGCAATACTTATATAGTTACTACCACTTCACCGTTGGAAATTAAATTGAATTGTGAAAATATTGGAAAGGGTAACATGAAGTTGAACAAAAATGGCCTGGAAGTAACCCTGAACTTCGGCGACGGTACCTGTGATGATTTGGTTACATTGACCTATCCTAATGGTGTAAGCGAAGAAATTTCCTTTGAATAACTCTCAAGATTCTATTAAATAAAGAAAGGCCATGTTCATGGCCTTTCTTATTTAAAATTGGTTGGTGATTAATCTTTATTTAACTCTGTCAGAAGCTGTTCATAGCTTTCGATACGGGTATAAAGGCGTCCGCCTAAATTAATAATTGGGGTTGTCATACTGTCAAGTGAGATGGGGAAAGCGCTTTTGAGCTGTTCCTTTATCTCTAGGTTTTCACCTAATCTATGGGCAGTGAATATGTATTTACTTCGCTCAAGAGGCCCAATGATGCTATCACAGCTAGCACAAACTTCGGTTAAATACACCGTAATCGATTTTTTAGGTTTGACCTTAATCGGCGTATACTCTTTCTTCAAGGCGCGCGGTGAAAGACTGTCATTTACAGTTAGCTCGTAGCTAAAGTCTGGGGTTTTACCTCGAGTCAAGATAATGGTCTTCAGGTGTACTTTTGATGCCCCTGGCACTCGGGTCAAACGAGGTGTTGCTTGGCTTTGTCTAAAATTAGAGCCAGAAATGTTGAAAATGACATCAAAATCATCATCATTTTCGTTTATCGCATAAAAGGCCAATCGATTGGGCAAGTCTTCGGTTACCACCTTTATGGGTATTTCTTGGGCATTTAGATTAAGTGCGCACAACAATACTGCAAAAATTAATCTCTTTATCATCGTCAACAATTAGAAACAATGGTAAGATATGAAATTGTTCCGATATGCTTATTTTAATTGCTAAAATGCCCTTTTTGCCGATAAAGAACAAACTCGTAAAGTAATCTTAGTTTCCTCGTTGGTAAGTTTAAATACTGATAACCATTCATTTGACCGAACTTTTTTTCTGGTCTTCGATAGCTTTGACAAAGATTGTACTACCTTGTGCTTTTCAAAAGAAGCGTACGTTCAATCTTTGATTTTACCATGAAGAATTACAATCAAGTCTTTGTTGTTATGGCCGCAATCGTGTTGGTTTCCTGTTCAACCTCCCCAACGAAAACGACAAGTCTTTTTAATGGAAAAGATCTAGATGGCTGGCATATTGATGTTCCAGAAATGGATACCATACCAGGGGCTATCAATCCATTTATAGTAAGAGATGGTATGCTGGTAAGTTTAGGAGAGCCACAAGGCCATATAATCAGTGACCGTATCTTTCAGGATTTCCGATTAGATATTGACTACCGTTTTGCGGCAGAACCAGGCAATTGTGGTGTGCTTGTCTTCGCCTCGACCCCTAGATCTTTATACAAAATGTTCCCAAAATCGATAGAGGTACAAATGATGCACGAAAATGCCGGTGATTTTTGGTGCATCGTAGAAGATATCAATACCGACGATATGGAACAGAGAAGGGGGCCCAAAAATGAATGGGGAATAACCGAAGGTAAACTAAGAAGGATAAAAAATTTAACGGATGATTCTGAAAAACCAGTGGGCGAATGGAACTCAATGACTGTTGAGTGCCTTAAAAACTCTATTAAGGTTTGGGTTAATGGCGATTTGGTCAATTATGGTTATAATGCAACGGCAAGTAAAGGGCAAATAGCGCTTCAAGCTGAAGGTGCAGAGGTAGAATTCAGAAAAATACAGTTGACGCCCATCGTCGAACTTAGCGATATCATGCCACTGGCCAAGTAGTTTGCCCACTTAATTATAGCTTCCGTCGAAATAAAGAATAGTTTTTAAACTATAATTCGCGTATCGTCTTTAAAGGACTTAATTTTGTGGCCCCAAAGAAATGGATGCATGGTCGACACAACATTAGGAGTACAAGAAAGAAAAACCGACAAAGAACTTTACAGCTACCAGAAAGGGGCCATTGATAAGATCTTCGAGAAGTTCGATACCGCCCCAGAAGATTATCATCTCTTATACCAGTTGCCCACAGGTGGCGGAAAAACGGTCATCTTTTCAGAAATGGTTCGGCAATATCTGAAAAATCACAATAAGAAGGTGTTGGTCATGACCCACCGTATAGAGCTTTGTAACCAGACTTCTGATATGTTGACGGGCTTTGGTGTGGTTAATAAAGTGATCAACAGCAAGGCAAATCTAGATGACCAAGCAGACTACACTTGTTTCGTGGCCATGGTCGAGACCCTGAACAATCGTTTGAACGATGATAAGTTGGACATCTCCGACATTGGCCTTGTAATTATTGACGAGGCACACTACAACTCGTTCACCAAACTGTTCAAGTTCTTTGAAAAGTCATTCATCCTTGGTGTTACGGCAACCCCATTGAGTTCGAGTAAGGAACTACCCATGAAGGATAACTACAACGAACTTATTGTTGGTGAAACTATCGAGGCTTTAATCGAAAATGAGTTTTTGGCCCGTGCGGAAGTGTTTCAATATGATATGGCGCTGACTTCTTTGGAAGTTGGGTCTAATGGAGACTATACCGTAAAATCATCCGAAGATTTGTATACGAGCCCGGCGATGCTGAACAAATTGCAGAAAGCTTATGAGAAACATTCCATCGGAAAGAAAACACTTATCTTCAATAACGGGATCAACACCTCGATCCAGGTATATCATACGTTTAAAGCGGCGGGGTTTCCCGTAATGCATTTAGACAATACGGCGACAAAAAAGCAACGTAAACAGATTCTAAAATGGTTCAAGGAAACACCCAATGCCATTTTGACCTCTGTAAGTATCCTAACCACAGGTTTTGATGAGCCGACTATCGATACTATAATTTTAAATCGTGCAACCAAATCATTGACCCTCTATTATCAAATGATAGGCAGGGGATCACGTGTTTTGAACAACAAATCAAAGTTTACCGTAATCGATTTAGGAAACAACAACCATAGGTTCGGGCCTTGGGGAGCGGATTTGGACTGGCAAATGATTTTTAAATCCCCTAATTATTACATTGACCGCCTTCAAGATGACGAGACTTTGGAAAGTTCCTTCAAACACCAAATGCCTGAAGAACTGAGACATGAGTTCTCAAAATCTCAAGAAGTCGATTTCGATATAAAACAAACCTATATTCAGGCTACCAGCAACGGCGAATCTTCAAAAGTGGTCTTAGAACGCTCCATTGAACAGCATGCGTATATCTGTATTGAGAATAGCGAAGATGTCTATGATGCACGTGCGTTGGCAAAACTGTTAAATGAAGATATAGAGAACCGTATTTTGACGTATTCAAAATGTATCAGCAGAAGCACACATAACTTTATCAAGTGGCTAAAAGATGACTATAAGTTAAAACTGAATGCCTATCTGAGACAAAACTTCGATACTGTTTTTGAAGAGATCCATGGGTATACGCCGGAGGAATAGAAGCTGGTCTTGGGTTCACCACATTATTTCCTATCAAAATAACAAGAACCCGCAAAGTGATTGTACCTTTGTAACTATCTGATTCACCATTCGCTAGAAATACCCCTATGCCATCTTTCGAAGATTTAAAAATTTCGACCCCGCTACGCACGGCCATTGAAGAACTTGGCT
>JBHJNU010000013.1:0-41335 GCA_050330515.1 Flavobacteriaceae bacterium
TTGTCTTTGACCGAATGATGCACCAAAATATAATCGGTTGCAATACAGGTCTGTCCCGCATTCAAGAACTTGCCCCAAACAATACGTTTTGCGGCTTTTAATATGGCGGCCGTTTCATCAACAATAGTTGGGTTTTTACCCCCCAGTTCCAAGGTAACGGGCGTTAGGTATTTTGCGGCACTTTCATAAACGATTTTTCCGACTCTTGTACTTCCCGTAAAGAAAATATAGTCCCACTTTTGTGCCAGTAATTTCTGAGAGGTTTCCACCCCCCCTTCAATTACGGTAACGTGTTCTGGTTCAAAACTGGCCGCAATGATTTCTGAAAGGATTTTTGCCGTATGCGGCGTTACTTCAGACGGTTTTATAATGGCAGTATTTCCTGCCGCTACGGCACCTATCAAGGGTGCAATGGCCAATTGAAAGGGATAGTTCCATGGGGCAATAATCAATACATTTCCGTAGGGTTCCTTATAGATCCAATCGGAGGAGGGCCAGTTCAATAGACTGCTGGAGACCCGTTCTGGTTCCGCCCAATAGTCTATCTTTTTTAAGGTATGTTTAATATCGGCTAGGACATACTGCGTCTCGGCAGCCAAGGTCTCGAATTTGGGTTTTTTAAAATCGGCATAGATGGCATCGCAAATAGCATCCTCTCGCACAATGATTTCTTTTTGCAGTCTTTTCAATGCTTTCTTGCGAAAGAAGATATCTTTAGTTTGCTGGGTCTTAAAAAAATCACGTTGTTTATGTAGTTGCTCCATCTAAAATAGCTCGTTTCAAATTATAGTATATCAAAAATAGGTAAAGCGGACTACTCCTTTTAACCCGGAACAATGAAATGCCAACCTTTTTACCAATTAAAAAGATTCTAAGGATAAATGGAACAAAAGCGTAGGCTTGTCGTAAACCGATGGTTCGGTATGAATGCCCAAAGCAACGTTCATGGTGGTTTCTGTAATTTCCTTTAAAATGACAACCGTACTGGCATCTTTAAACCCTAAGTATTCCCCCAATATCAATTGTCGTTTGCCAGTAAATTGTACGGGCCCTGTAGCGGCATCTATGGTGAAATCTCCTTGAAAAAGTTCCCATGTCGCGTCGGTAGCCGGGGTGTAAAGTACATTAGCCAAAGGCACGTTGTTTACATCTGCGGATATGGCGGTAATGTTGGCGCCTTCAAAAATACTGGCATAGACTAGCCCCATAAGGCTTTGTCCGTCTTTGTTGTCCACTTTATAGGTGCCATCGTGCACAAAGGTAAACGTGTCCTCGTAGGAGGCGCCAAGACCCACTGCTGTTAACAGGTTGTCAATAGAGGGCAACAAGATATCCAAGCTGTTTACCACAGGACCAGCACCTTCTTTTCCGGAGGTAAAAGCAGCTTTTAATCGCCATGATTTTCCATTTGGTCGTGCAGGACCTCCTGTAAGAAGTAGGTCAAAAGAAGGTAATATGGTAACCTCTTTGGACTCGCTAAAACTTCCATTGGGGCCGCTTACGGTCATGACCACATTATATGTTCCCGCATTTCCGTATATATATATGGGGTCTTCTTCAGAGCTGGTACCGCCATCACCAAAATCCCATGCAATGGTAGTTGCATTGGCAACCGTGCCGTTAAAGGTTACTTTGGTATCCTCTACCAAGAATTGAAAATCGGCCAACGGCATAGGTGCTTCTTCGTCATTACTACACGCTGTTAAAAACAGACTGATCAGGAACAGTATTAGTATTTTTTCATTTTTCATTTTATATATTTTTTATATCATTAATTTCTAAAAATTTCTGCTGGCCCCTCCTTTACTTAGGCTGCGCTCAGTACAAGCGAAAGGGGACAACATCGCTTATTTATTGAACCAAAATCTAATTTTAAATTCCTCATTTGTATACCCTTTCGTCTCACATCTGACGTCTTAAGTCTCAAAAAAGCCTCAATTCTTATCCCACCAAACTGGCGTATTAATTCTATTGGGACCCTGATTAGCAATGGCAGCCTCAACGTTGGCCTTGTTCGAAACCACTTCAAAGGAGGAATACAAGAATCGTGTGGGCAAAATTCCATTGGTTACGCCCTGAGCAAGATTGTCTGCCGTACGCTGCTCAATAATTGGATAGCCAGTGCGGCGGATCTGTGTCCATCCTTCAAAATAATTGGGGACTAAGGCCAACCACAATTGGATGCCGATCTGCTCCTCATCATTGCTGCCTGCCAATGTTGCGGAAGGAGAGTCCATAAAGGCACTGATTTGCGAGGAATCTACTTCCCATTGGTTCAAAGCAGCTTCAATACCTTGGCGAAATAAGGTGTTTGCCGCGGCAGGATCGGTATCATATACCAAAGCAGCTTCGGCACGCAGCAGCCAAGTTTCCGCAGCGGTTATTAGAAATATTTTACTGTCTGGTGAGGACAATGGAATACCCATATCCGATCTGTTGGCAAAATCAGAATTTCCAAATGCCTCATCATTCAAGCCATTGATCATTCCTGAATAGTCTCCATTGCCATCGGTTTTCACAAAAATGGGTAATCTTGGGTCGCCCGTCCCTTGAAGTTGGTCTATGACGCTTACCGACATTTTTACGGATGGAAATCCGATTCTGGCTAAAAACCAGTTATTACCGGCTCCTTCGGTCTGAACCAGATAAGCATCATGCGCGTTGGTTTCCATAAATGGAGCGGATAGGCATTGTTCTACCGTGGCTCTAGAGAGGGCATTGTTCACAAAACGGATGCGCATGGCCAAACGAAGCCTTACGCTGTTCGCAAAACGCACCCATTTACCAAGGTCATTATTAAAAATTGGATCGGCATTCGGGTAGCCCTGTGCAGCGTCTGCACCTTGTAGTACGGCAATACTTGCCGTAAGCCTTGCAATCATATCTATATAGATGCTTTCTTGGGTGTCATAGGCCGGCTGCAGAATACCGTCAGATTTACCCTTGCCACCTTGGGTGTAGGGAACATCGCCAAAGGCATCTGTTATTTTTGCATAGCCAAGTACGGCAATAATATTTGACATGGCGTTGCGAACGGAATTCTGTGTTTCCGGCGACGAAGTTATGGTGAGTACTTCCTCTATATGCCTAATGGTACCGCTGTACATTTCATTGAACATACCGTTATAATTTTGATCAAAACCATCGCCGTACTGATCTGGCGGTCTAGCCGTGCTCCCCGCTACAAAATAATGTCCGTATTGACCTGAAAACCGAAGGGAAGATTGCCCTGTGGTCTCCAAGAAAAGGCTTCTAACGGCCTTGGTAAACAATGCGGCATCATCTATAGTGGTCACCGCATTTGGGTTATCGTACAGGTCGTCCAGTCTTTTTTCACAGGAAAACAGTAGAGTGGCAATGATCAGAACCACCCCGCTTTTTTTTGAAATGTTGTATGTCGTTTTCATGATGGTGATTTTAAAAGTTGAGTTTAAGGTTTAGCCCGTAACTTCTAGTAGAGGGTAGGGAGGAGTGTTCAAAGGCGGTACCTGTAGGGCCGCTGCTATAACTGGCCTCAGGGTCTAAATCACCGGCGGCATTGTACAAAAAGAAAAGGTTCCGCCCAATAGCCGATAGACTGGCCCCTTGTATAAAGGTGTCCTTTAATAATTTACTTGGAAAGCTATAGGTAAGGGTCACCTCGCGCAGCCTCACATTACTGGCATCCATGATTTGGTCTTTGGATACCTCGTTGCTAAAGATGTCCGTGAATTGTTTCAGGAAGGCCGGTGCGGCTACATTGTTTTCAAGTCCTGTGTTCTCATTGATTCCGTTTTCAACAATACCGGTTTCACGGCCTTCTAGGCTCCTGGCATCCGTTCCAAAGAACATACGGTAGGCACGGCCGTAGGAGTAGAATTCTCCGCCCTTCTGCACACTTATCAAGGTACTTAAGGAAAGGTTTTTGTAGCGGAAGGTATTGCTGATGCCTCCGAACCAATCTGGATTGATGTTGCCCATCAAAATACGCTCGCCACGTTGGGACAGTCCGGCATTGGTAATGAGTTTTCGTCCAAAATTGTCCCGTTTAAAATCATTTCCGTAAAGTCCCCCGAATTCTTCGCCTGGTCGTGCTTCCACGGAAACTGACCACAGTCGGTCTAATTGAATACTCTCCAAACCTTCATTTAGCGATACTACCTTGGAATTGTTCTTTGTAAAGTTCACGCCTAAGTTCCATTCAAAATTATTGGTTTCTATAGGAATGATATTGAGTTCAGCTTCAATGCCTTCATTTTTTATGTTTCCTGCATTTACAACCACACTTTGAAAACCGGTGGCTCCTGAAATGGGCACGGCCTGTATCTGGTCTTTGGTATCGGTCTGGAAATAGGTAAAATCGAGCATCAATCTATTCCTAAAAAAACCAAGTTCGGCACCAATTTCCCAAGATTCTGATGTTTCAGGCCGTAGGTCAAAAGAGGGTAGGCTGCCCGGAATAGACCCGACGGTATAGGGCAAAGTTACTGTTTGGTCTACCGTGTAAAATGCCTGTGTGCGGTAAGCTCCTGTATCGTTGCCCACTTTGGCGTAAGATGCACGGAGTTTTCCTTTACTCATGTATTTTGGATTAAGGTCCAAGGCTCTGGAAAATAAAAAACTGAGGTTTTCTGAATGGTACCAGTAAGAATTGTTATCCTTTGGCAAGGCCGATGAATTATCGTTTCGTAAGGAAGCATCAAAGTATAGATAGCCTCCTAAACTAAACTGACCCAAAGCATAGTAGGAGGTAATCGCTTTTTTGGTGATGCTCTCATTGCTGAAGGCATTCTTATAATTACTAATGTTGAAAAAGTCACGAACCTTACTATCAAACCCAAAGATACGCTGGTTGCTAAAGGATTCGTCTCGATGCATGGCACCTAGACTAGTAGTTATACTTACTCTGCCAATATCGGTTTTATAGGATGCAAGCACATCTGAATTCCATATCCTACTTTTTCCACTTTCGTGACTGTAGTTGCCCTGCCCATTGTTTTCTGACTGCGCACCGCGTTCAGCATGCGAATAATAATCGAATAGCACAAAATCCATTCCTGTTCTGGCCGTTACCGAAAAGTTTTTAAAGAGGTCCCAATCCACCGCCAATAGTCCTTGAAAACGGTCCCTATTGTCCCTATTTTGAATATTGTCTATGGCCCAATAGGGGTTGTTGAAGGTATTGTCAAGGTTCCATTTTATTTCTTCACCTTGCGCATTAACGGTGTTGTTACGCACATCTTCCAAGCGGATATCGCGTGGCATTAAAGAAAGCTGTAAAGCCGTATTACCTCCACCCTCCGCCAAATCTGGTCGGTTCTTTACTTTAGAAGTAACATAGGTCATCTTCCCGTCTATACTAAACTTTTCCGTTAATTGTGAGCGGCCACGAATATTAAAAGTCTGTTTGGCCAATGTATTGTTACTTACAATGCCCTGAATGTCTTCATCCGTAATAGACATACGGAAAGAGCTTTTTTCGGAAACACCATCAAAGGCAATGGTGTTGGCAATGCTATAACCTGTTTGATAAAAAGCCTGATAGGGGTTTTCCTGTGCGGTATAACTATCATTCTTTCCCAACCAATTGGTATAGGATTGCCCTGCCATTTTTGGCCCCCAGCTCCAAGAAAACGGATAATCCAGTACCGGCCTTCCATCTGCATTAATAGGAGCAAAATCATTGAAGAAACCTGCTCCGTATTCGTTTTGAAAATCAGGCGTGAGCATAACATCCGTGAAGGTAAAAGTTGAATTTAGGGAAACTCCTACTCCTTGTTTTTTGCTTCCGCTTTTTGTGGTGATTAAAATAACGCCATTTATGCCCAGAGATCCGTAGGCCGCAGAGGCGCCAGCCCCTTTTAGTACGCTAATCGACTCAACATCGTCTGGGTTAATATCTGAAAGGGCGTCACCACGATCCACGCCTCCGCCAGAACCCGAGCCCCCGAAACTGTTGTCCATGGGAATACCATCAATAACCACCAAGGGTCTGTTGTTTCCACTGATGGTGGTAATGCCCCTTAATACGACTCTGCTGGAGCCGTCCACTCCCGTGTTGGACTGGGTAATTTGTAGCCCCGAAACTTTGCCATTTAAAGAGTTCATCACGTTGTTCTCACGCGCTACGTTTACTTCCGTTGCATCTACCTGTGAAATGGAATAACCCAACGATTCTTTATCGCGTTCGATGTTCAGGGCGGTAACGACAACTTCATTCAATTGCTGGCCGTCTTCTACTAAGGAAACATTTATAATGGACTGCCCCCCGACCGGTATCGCAAAGGTCTTAAAACCGATGTAGGAGAACTCTAAAACGGCATCCTCGCTAATGTTGTTAAGGGTGTAATTACCGTCAAAGTTGGTGGTAGTCCCCATTGTGGTTCCTTTCACGAGAACGCTTACGCCCAACAAAGGCGTATTGGAATCTTTTTCCAATACCGTACCTGTAATGGATTTTTGTGCGATACCCGAAATGGAGAAGACCATCAAGAATACCAGTGGTATTAGGTTTTTCATATGTGTTAAGTTGTTGATTAGTTACTGGTTTGCTTTGGTTGTGCCAAGCACGCCATGTGATTCAATCTTAGTGCTATGTTCTAAGCCGAATCTCATTTTTGTTCATATAATAATTATTTTGAATTCATTTGGCGTTTTAATGACTAGGGCTTCATTGCCAGAATATATTCCGCCACCGCAATTTTGGCAGCGTCGTCCAAATAATTTTGGGGAGGCATTTCTGGATAATCTTCCCGTAGGTTTTTTGGGTTGTTCATATAATCTACAATGCCTTGTGGGTTACCGTTGTGAATGGCCTGAATAATTTCTGTAGGTGGGCCTATTAAACGTGTGCCAAACGCATGGCACCCGGCGCAAACACCGTAATAGGTAAGTTCTCCCAATTCTGAGGGGCTAACCTCCTTAATGGGTACTGGTTCTGGCAGCATGTAGCTACGTACTTCCTTGGTATCATTAATAGGGGCAGGCCCCCAATCATCTACACCAAAGGAGCGGTATTTGTTCCTGTCCCTTATCGTGCTTCCTGTACCGCCTCCAAAGGCAAAGATATCCGGACCTTTGGTATCCATTTTGGTAAGCATGATGGCTTTCAGTTCTCCGGTAGGGTTGTTACCGTTAGCAAACATGATATTATCCAACATAACCACCCGATCGGGATTTCCCTCACAATTTGGGTCATTGGCCTTTGGATCACCATTGGCAAGGTCAACTATGGTAATACCGGCATTGTCGTTGCCAGAGATAATATTGTTTTCTACGATAACATCGTCTGCTGCCATAATAAGTATACCTGTACCCGGCGGAATTTGGGATACTGTAGAACCGGGGGCAGCAAAGTTTTCATGGTTATTGTCGACCACGAAATTGTTCCTAAAAATTACATCAAAAGTTGTTTTTATGGGTAACCCTGGAGTTACGAAGGCCAATAGGCCACCTGTATTGTTGTGCACATAGTTATTCTCAACCAAGCAATGCCTAGAGTTTTCTATTTCTATGCCGGCCACATTGTCAAAGGCCTCGTTGTGGCGAACGTCTACATTGTCGCACATCCCTACATAAATGGCAGCATCTGCTATTTTACTCAATACATTATGCTCTATTAAACCGTTTTTTCCAAATTGAGGAAATATTCCGTACACTCCTGTGTCTATGATCCAATTGTTCCTTAGTACAAAATTGTTTCCGGCCTGGCCCATGATGCCGTTGCCTTTGTAATTAATGATTTTAAAGTTTTCGATAAGGATACCATGGCCGGAGTACAGAAAAGCATCGTTTATTTCCTTTTTACCATCTAAAGTGGGCCATTCTCCTTTGATGACCACACCTTGTAGCCCAATATTATCCTTGTCTATGTACACATTTTCGGAATACGTGCCTGGGTAAACGCGAATTAAATCTCCAGGGTTCGCCCTTTTTACCGCTTCTTGGATAGAGCCGCCATCTTTGACTTCTATAATTTCGCCATCATAAGTGGTTGTTTGGGCAATCAATGTATCATTCGTACTTCCCGCAGTGCGATACCCTATATTGGTGGGCATGGGAATGGTACTGTCATTGGCACTGCCAAAGAGGGATTTCCCTAAAAACATACCAATACTAACAAGGGCGATGGCACCAATAATTTTTAATAATTTCAATTTCATATTAATTCATTTAGTTTTAAGTTGATGGTTGAAGTCCCGAGGGTAATACTGCTGGTACTTGTGGTCTAAAAGATTCGTCTGTTAAGGTCATTAAAAAATCTACCAAGCGATCTAGTTCGTACTCGGATAGTTGGGGTTCCCAGATATGCCAATGGATGTTAAGTTTTTCCCCTTCTGGAACAGCATGTCCGCGACCTTTTGTATAGAATTCGACCGTTTCCCGGAGCGTCTTAAAATTACCCGAATGCATATAGGGCGCCGTTTTGGCAATATTGCGTAAGGTGGGTACTTTAAAGGCTCCGCGAAGTGTGGAATCATTGAACGGGACCTGGGCCCCTGCATCTAACGGTAGGCCGTTAGGCTCCGGGGAGCCTATGACGGCGAACTGTTGGTTAGTGAATAGTGGGGGAGTGTGACATTCGGCACAACGGGCTACAAAAGATCTAAAAACGTTGAGACCTTCTATTTCATTAGCATTTAAAGCGTCGTCGTAGCCATGGGCGTAATGATCATATTTACTGTTGAGAGAAATCAAGGATGCTTGAAAGCCTGCTATAGCCGTATAAATTTCTTCAAGATCAATTTTTTGGGCTGCGGGTCTTTGTGGAAAGGCCTCAGAGAACAGTTTGCGATAGTTGTCTACCTCATTAAGCGTTTTTAGTAGATTTTCGGGCGTATTATCCATCTCATTGTGAGCAAATAGAGGTTCTTTCATTTGCGCTTCTAAGGTTTGGGCACGCCCGTCCCAAAAGAGTTTTTTCAAATAGCCAACGTTCCAAAGGGTAGGGGCACCGCGAGTTAGTCTTTCCCCGTTAGTACCTATGCTGGTAGCGAGGCCGTCAGAAAAACCTTTTTCCGGAGCATGGCATGTAGCACAAGAAATAGTACCATCACCAGATAATACGGGATCAAAGAAAAGATACCGGCCCAAATCTATTTCTTGGGGTGAAAATCCATCACGTATTTCGGGTGGGGAGGTCTGTAATCCTCCTACCCCTCCGTTATTAGGAGAATCGTATTGTTGGTAAAGGTTAACAGCGATACATTCGTTATTCTTGTTCTTTTTAAAGCCGGGAGGACAATGCTTTGTTAATTTTGGGAGGTTCTCATAGGTTTCGGTAGTTTTTGGTGATAGAAATAATAGAAGAAGTAGTATCAAGAATATTCCTGAAATACCTGTTCTTAAAACCTTACCACTTTTAACCATACGTCACTTTAATGTTAAAAAGTTAACAATTGAAAGTGAAATTCTGCATAATAATGCAGTAGCCTATATTATTTTAGGTTTTTGTGATGAAAAAGGGCTATACTGTGATTAATGGGACGCATTTAACTGGAGTATTTCCTCAAAACGCCCCTTGTGTCCAGATGAAACGGGCAGAATTTCTTTGGGTACAAACTGCATGATCAGTTCATATCCCTTTCTCGTTCTTTTGAAAGATGAAATATGTTCTTTGTTAACAATGTAAGAGCGGTGTGTCCGAATGATATCGGGATGGTCAATTTTTTCTTCTAGTTCCTTTAAACTTAGGCGAACCACTTCTTTAGTTGTGGTATCCCCTTTTAAATAAAAGATGTCCAGGTAATTCCCTGATGATTTTACATATAGTAATTGATGATACTTTATCGCCAGAACAATTTTTTCATTGTCCCCGGTAATCCTTAAAAGTTGATCTTCTTGTTTGGTGGTATAAGGTAATGAACTCTTGGATACTGTTTGAAAAGACGAAACCTTCTCTTGCAATCCCAAATACCAAACAAAAAGCAAATACGGACCGGGCACAATCAAGGCAACATAGGTAAGGGTTAAATAGTATTCGTCCAATTTTTCTGGCAGGGAGGGGAAAGAAGGGCTAAAAAAAAGATAGATAACTAAGGTAATGAGTAGCACTTCAAAAATACACCATAACAATAAACTATAGATTTTTAGTTGTTGTAAGCCAATCAAGGGTCTCAAAATAAACTGGCTGAAGAACATGGTACTCCCACCCACCAGTACATACCCTAAAAAAAGTTCTTTCGCCCAGTTGTTCATATTAAAAGGAGCGTAAACAATAAGAAAAATAAGTATAAAAATGGCTAAAAAACCTATAAGCATGAGTTTACTCCTGGTGGAGGCCAGATAGGAAATCTTTTGTTCCAAAAATAAACGTAAACTATGCATTCAAAACTTCCGTTTTTTTAAGTTCGTAACGATTTGGGCTTTCGATAAAGTTATTAAAAAAATTAGGATAACCTAGTGGTTGTTATCTTTCTAAGAAAGAGCGATTGGAACACGGAATTTGAATGATTCATCCATCTGGAAATAAATACAATACGTATTATTGTTCATTTATCCTATAGGTTATCCTGCACTTTTGAATACGAACGCACAAAATTTAGGTACCTGAGAAAAGGTTGAAACAAGCTAGGGAGTGTTTGGCACTTTTTTGGAAATTAGGGAAATCCGCAATGATAACCTGATATTAAAATGTGAAAGCCCTGCAGCTTTATATCACGATTTAGGTAGTTTATTTGAGGAATGTGTTTACTATAATAAACAGACATAGCATGGACAGGATTTGGGTGGTGTACTACCTTCACATTATATTTAATAAGAACCATTCAGAGCCAAGGGTCAACAAACGTTATGTCAAGATTGTCCATCTTTACTAAAATGCCCCAATTGTCCCTTTTTGTCACAAAGAAAAATAGAAACCCATGGCAGCATGCAGAATTTGGTAAAACCAATGGATATTAAGGATTTTAGAAACTATGGCAATGTAGACGATGCAAGAGTATATCCTAAGGAAATAAAACTTACTGACATAGCGCTTTTTTTGATTTTTGTCATATAACCTTGCACTTGATGTCATAAATATAGCATTAATTGACCATAAACACTGGGGATGCGGGTTTTTCAGCAGACCCTAAATACCATGAGAATTGTTTGAAATACTTAAACTGGCTAAATCATTATGAAAAAGTAAACACCTTAAAAACACGTACAATTACCGTGCAAATAATAAGCCGAAAAAACCCGATAGCGCGAATTTGCACCATAAATCCGCGAAATAGGGTTAATGTTAAAATTACCTTTGAGGTAAAGTAAACTTATATGCAGCGTACTGAAAGTGTCGATCAACCGGTCGGCGCTTTTTACATTTAGTGCCGTTCGATTACGGATGACCCTTTTTCGTCTGCAAGATAAAATCCTTTAAATAATAGGGTTCAAAATAGGCCACATCCTCCAACTCGTTGTTTCCAAATTTTATATGAGATAGTTTCGCCATTTCCTTGGCTGACGGAACCGCTTTCACATCAAATTTAAAATTCGTATTGACTAGCATATCCATACATTTTTGGGCCCCGCTACCGATCAGAAGTACAGATCCTTTTTCAGCATATTCGGCAAAAGAATGTACATCGATAATTTCGGCCCTTGTTTCTCGAAGTTGCTGCCTGTTCTTGTCAAAGATTGCTGAATACACCTCCATACGCCGGGCATCCAATACCGGAACAATTACATCGACTTCTTCAAACGCCGCCTGATGGGCAAGTGCCTCTAAAGTTGGTATGGAGATCAGTGGCAGATCAAGCGAAAAACAGAGTCCCTTTGCCGCCGAAACCCCTATTCTAAGTCCCGTATACGACCCCGGTCCTTTGCTAACGGCTACGGCATCGATATCGTTCAAGGTCAAGGAAGCTTTTTGAACCACTTCTTGAATGAACATGTGCAATTGTTCGGAATGGGAGTAGTTTGGTGTATTCTGCTCTTGAATCGCCAATAGTTCACCATCTCGTGCGATACTTACCGAGCAGTTAGTAGTTGCTGTCTCTAAATTCAGGATCGTTGCCATAGTGGTTGTAAAATTACGTTTAAAGTAAAGCAAAAAAAAGACCCATTGCAGTTCTTTCGAAGCTGCCGGGTCTTTTCCCATTAAAACACTACCCTTTAATTCAATACTATCGGAAGTCCGAAATAGAATTCCAATACCTTTAGTCTGAAAATATACTCAAACTTAGTGCGCACTACCTCTGCCTCCGCATTATCCACCCTTGATTGAGCTTGACTAAAATCAAAAGAATTCATCAAACCAACATCAAATCGTTCCTTTGCGTATTGGTAGGCCAAACGTCTTGCTTCCAATGTCTTTTGTGCCGCCTCATAGGCTTTTGCAAAATTAGTAACATCGACATAGGCCTGGTTTATTGTGGTTTCCAAAGCTAGTTTGTCTTGCTCTAATTGCAATTTATTCCTCTCGACCGAAATTTTAGACCTCTCTATGCCATTTCTAACGCTAAAGCCATTAAAAACTGGGATATTAAGTTGAACCCCATAAGAAAAACCATCAAAAATCCACAACTGATCGCCAAAATTAGGAGTGAAAAACACTGGCGGTCCACCGGGCACCAAACTAGGGCCAGGGATTTGCGCCACGTCAGAATATCTTGTACCATAGTTAAAGAATGCACCCAACGTAGGCATCAAAGCTCCTTTACTGATGGCAAGATCTTTTTCCGCCAATTGCACATTCATTTCGGAGAGTCTAATATCATTTCTAAATTCCAACGCCTTAGTAAAAATTGTTTTGGCGGAATTATTCAAAATACTGGAGGGAGGTATTTCAAAAGATTCGCTGGCAATATCAAAATTTTCATAATCTGTGATTTGAAGCAATTGTGCCAAGTTGATTCTTGATATCAACACTGAATTTTCATTGTTTACAATCTGTTGTTCTTGGCCGGCTGCGGTTGCTTCAATTTCTAACAGGTCACCTTGAGGAACTACACCTGACGCTACCAATTCTTTGGTTCGTTTTAAATCTTGCTCGGTAAACGCATATTGCGCCCTAGAAACGGCGAGTGCCTCCTTATTCGATAGAATTTGTAAATACGTAATTGCCACATTCAAGCGTATATCATCCTTTAAGTTATCCAACCTATATTGATTGGCTATGGCATTGAGTTTAGCACGATTAAGTCGGTGTACATTACGTAGTCCATCAAAAAGGTTAACACTAGTCGAAACACTGGCATTTACGTTTTTTTGTGTACTTGTAGTAGGTAAGTTATTCGTGGGATTAATTGAAAAACCTGTATTACTCGAAAAGGAAGTACTCGCACTTAAGTCCGGCAAAAAATTACCAATTGCATCTGATTTGTCGATCTTGGCGTTTTCTAGATCAAGCTCAAACTGCTCTATAGATAAATTATTTTCCACCGCATAGATAACGCACTCCTCTAATGTCCATTTCTTACTCTGCGCAGATGCTATTGCAATAGCGGCAAAGAGGAGAAATCCGGTTAGTTTAAATTTCATGTTTTGATTTTTTTGATTTGTAATTTTGATTGATGTACTTACTCTTTATCGGCTTCTTTTTCTTTCTCGTCCTTATCGTCACCTTTTTTGATGGGCTCTGTCTTGTTCCATTCCTTTACGTCATCCTCTTCCGTTAACCCAGATACTATTTCAATGTTCACCCCATCGGAAATACCCACTTCGATATCCCTTCTTTCGAACTTCTGCTCTTCAATAGCACCCGTAGCAACCTCTACATAGGGCTTATTGGTATCTTTATCGAATTGCAACAAGGCTTCTGAAATTACCAGGATATCATTTTTCCTTTCTAAAACTATAGATGCATTGGCACTATAACCGGCCCGAACAAAAACCCCTGGCTTAACCTCAACGTCACCCTCGATCCTAAACTGAACCGCCCCAGTTTCTTCGATACCCTTAGGTGCGATAAACTTCAACTTTGCATCTAGTTCCGCGTCTTGTAATGCGCCGAGACTAATTTTTAAAGGGGTGCCCACGACCAATTTTCCTACCTCACCCTCATCAACCTTACCTTCAAAGATCATTTTTGTTAAGTCCGCAATTGAGGCTATCGTAGTACCGTCGTTGAAATTATTACTCTGTATAACCTGATCCCCTTCTTCAACCGGAATTTCCAATAAGGTACCCGCTACGGTTGCCCGAATATCGGTATTGGCCGTTGACGAACCACCTGCCGAACCTTTGCGTATGATCTGGTAATCGATCTGCGCATTCTTTAGTTCTTGATTGGCCTGGTCAAACTGCAGCTGAAGATTATTGAAATCTTGGCTAGAAATGACTCCTTTTCCAAAGAGTTCCTTGTTTCTGTTGTATTCAATTTTAGTATTGTTCAAGGCTATCTCGGCATTGCGCACCCTACCCTGGGCTTGATTTAAGGTTTGCTCATTGGGTACAATCTTTATTCTTGCTATCAGGTCTCCCGCCTTTATTTCGGCACCTTCTTCCAAATAGATCTTTTCAATAATGCCCGATATTTGAGGTTTGATCTCGACCTCTTCTTGAGGGATTATCTTTCCCGTGGCCACGGTTTTCTTTTCTATATTGGAAATAAAGGGTTTCTGGGTTTCGTAGGTAATCGCCGATTTGCTGTTAGATTTTATAAAAAAAACAGCCGCCCAAAGTGCTCCGAGTACGAGCAACCCGATCAATACATATTTTACGATTTTGTTCATTTTAGAGTGATTTTTGTTGTTTAGTGGTTTATTTATTCTTCTCTTAGTGCGTCAATAGGTCGTATGCTTACCGCTCTTTGCGCCGGTATCAGTCCAATCAGGATACCCAAGGTGACCATCAAGAAGAGGGACATCAACACATAGGAAATTGGAACCGTTGGATTCGTATACGGAAAATCACCATTGCCAAAGGCGGCCCCTAAACCCCATAGTGTGGCTGCACCGCAGATGATTCCGACAATACCGGCCAGTAAGGTAAGTACCAAGGCTTCAATGATGATTTGATTTCTAACCTCGGCCGGAGTGGCACCGAGTGCTCTTCTAACCCCTAGTTCTTTAGTTCGTTCTTTTACCGAGATCAGTAAGATATTGCCAATACCGATGACGCCCGCTAAAATTGTCGCCACACCTACAATAAGTGATAAAAAAGTCAGCCCGTTCGAGAATCCGAAGATTTTCTTAAAAACTTCGCCCAGATTAAATCCACCAATGGCCTTCTCATCAGTAGGGTCTACGTTATGAATTCGCTTTAGTGTGGCCTTAATGTCTTTTTCTGCTTGAATTACGTCGGCGTCATCGAAGGCCGCAATGGTGAACCAAGAGACATTATCGCCTGTATTGTATAATTTCCTAAAGGTGGTAAAGGGAATGAAAATGTCACTATCATTGTCAAAAGGACCACCCCCTGCAAATTCATGAACCCCGACTACTTGAAAATTGACGTCTTCAATGGCAATGTAACCCCCTATAGCATCTTCGTCTTCATCAAAAAGTTCTTTTTGGGTACGTTCGCCTATCACACAAACTTTTCGTTCTTGGTCAATATCTGCCTCGTTAATAAATCTTCCGCCATCATAAATCTTTTTCGGGGCAATTTTCGTGAATTCTGGAAAATCACCGAAAACAGAATAATTACCCGAACGGATCCCCCGCTTGACAACACCGGGTTCACTACCAAATATTCCCTTTACATTTCTGGGTGCTATCGCCATGATCTCCGGCACCTGCTGTCGCAGTACTTTAACATCTGCTAGCTTCAGTTGTATTGTTCGCCCTGTTTTAAAACCAGCATAAGGTTTACTGGTACTTGAGGCGAAAATAAACATACTATTTCGCGCTATGGATTCAAATTCCTTTTCAAAACCATTGTCCAGGCCCTTTGAGGCGCCCGAAAGGCCGATATAAATATAGATGCCGATAAATACACCGAGCATGGTCAAGAATGTGCGAAGCTTATTCTTTCGAATTGACTGAAAGATCTCACTCCATGTATCGCTATCGAACAGTTGTCTCATTTTATTCGTCTCTTAAGGCTACAATCGGACTAATTCTAGCTGCCTTCTTGGCGGGCACATAGGCAGCAAGTGTGCCGCATATGATCAGTAGGATGGTCACAAAAATCGCAAATCCTGAATCAATGCCAGGGTTGGTGATAAAATAATCATCCTCCAAGACTTTACCTTCTATAAGGTTCAATACGATGATGCCCAGTATCATTCCGATAAAACCAAAAATGGCCGTGATAAAAACCGACTCCAACAAAATAGTACTGGTTATAATTCTTGGTGTAGCCCCCATTGCCTTTCGTATTCCAATCTCTTTGGTACGCTCTTTCACAACAAAAACCATAATATTGCTGATACCAATGATACCCGAAATAATTACGGCAAAAGCAATGCCCGAAATAATAATTTTAAGTACGCCCGCAAACTGTTGATTTCTTTTTAAGTTGTCCGCCACATTCTCAATAAAAATACCTCTAGGGTCTTTAGGACTAACCTGCTTTTTTTTGCGGATAAAACCATCTAGCTGTTTTTCAAATTTTAAAGCCCCATTATAGCCAATGGCTTCATTAAAAGCTAGGGTTATCTGACCAACTTTATCATTGTTACCCTCTAAAAGTTGACGGGTGGTAAAGGGAATATAGATATTTCGCTCCTCATTATCGCCACCATCATCTTGAAAAACACCTATGACCTTAAACGCGCTACCCTCTATATCAATGTATGCGCCTATGGCATCTTCACCATTGAAGAGGTCTTTCTCCACCATTCTTCCGATAACCGCATATTTCGATTTGGATATGATATCACTGGTATTGATATACCTTCCCCTCATCATAATGGTCTGTTCGGCAATTTGCATGCCCGGACCGACACCTAGATTGCTATAGTTATCCGATTTGTTCTTATAGGTTACCGAACCTGATCTTTGAATTTGAGGGGTTATATAATCTACCAAGGGGCCATATTCTTTTATAATATCATCCAGATCACCGTTCTCAAACTCAATTTGGCGCTTGGCCTTATAGCCGGCATAGGGCAACGTTGTCGTGGATGGGTAAATTCTGAAGATATTGGTGGCGTCATCACCAAAAAATTTCATAAAGGTATTGTTCAGACCATTGCCCATGCCGAACAGGGTAACAAAGATGAAAATACCCAAGGCGACCGTAAACCCTGTAAGAAAAGTACGCAACTTGTTCTTTTGGATGGCTTCGAATATTTCTTTCCAAACGTCGCTACTGAACATATTGAGAGGCCCTTACTTGTTTAACTTTTTTATCTTCTACGATGACACCATCCTTTAAATGAACAATACGTTTGCACATGTGGGCAATATCTTCTTCGTGGGTTACAATTAAGATGGTATTGCCTTGGTCGTTGATCTTTTGAATGAGGTCCATAACCTCATAGGAGGTGGTACTATCCAATGCCCCGGTCGGTTCGTCTGCCAACAACACCTTGGGTTCGGCAGCCATGGCCCTGGCGATGGCAACACGTTGCTTTTGCCCACCTGATAATTCGCTTGGCAAATGGGTCGCCCACTCTTTAAGGCCCACTTGGTCTAAATATTTCAATGCTTTTTCTTGACGTTCCTTACGGCCAACTTTTTGATAATAAAGCGGTAAGGCCACGTTCTCCATGGCATTTTTATAGTTGATCAAATTGAAAGATTGAAACACGAAGCCAAGAAATTTGTTTCGGTAATTGGCCGCTTTTGTCTCATTGAGATTTTTTATGGGAACACCATCCAAGGTATAGGAACCTTCATCCAATTCATCGAGCATGCCCAAAATATTCAGCAACGTAGATTTCCCGGATCCAGAAGAACCCATAATGGCGACCAGCTCCCCCTCTTCCACTGAAAAGTTAATTCCCTTTAAAACATGCAGGGAATTGCTTCCCATCTTATACGATTTATGAAGATTTTCAATTTTGATCATGTTGGTGGTATTAGTTGTAGTGGGGCCAGATCACTTTCTTTGGCAATAAGACACCCAAGTTGTTCATTTGGTACAAAATTGGCTCCCTATTTTATGTTAATTATTTTCTGCTATCGTTTCAGGTTTGATTGCATTCCAAACTTTTATCTTGTCCGCTTTCGCGATGCCCGATCTTACTTCAACAAAAATGCCGTCGCTCACCCCTAGTTCAATATCACGGCGTTCGAATTTTTGGTTTGAGGTTTCTATTTCAACAAAAGGTTTTTTTGTTTGGCCATCAAACTGTACCAAAGCCTCTTTTACAGCAAGCACACTATCGGCCCGGGCAAGAATGATCGATGCATTGGCGCTTAACCCAGCCCGTATAAAGGTAGAATCTTGTTTTTTCAGTGTGCCCTTGATCTCGAATTGAATGGCGCCGTTCTCTGCCTTGCCCTTGGGTGCTATATAATCGAGCACCGCATCGAAAACCTTGTTTTCTATGGCCCCAACGATAATTTCCAAAGGAAGGTCTTCTTTGATCTTCCCCACTTCGGATTCATCTACCTTGCCTTCGAAGATCATTTTTTCAACGTCGGCTATGGCCGCAATTGTGGTACCTTCATTAAAGGTGTTGCTTTCGATTACCTGGTTTCCCACCTCAACCGGCACTTCAAGTACCATGCCACTAACGGTTGATTTGATCAACGTGTTGGCGGCACTGCCAAACCCTTTGGTAGTGCCGGTTTTTACAATGTCATACCGTTTATTAGCTGCGCCATAGACCTGCTTCGCCTGATCAAAGGCTACTTGGGCGCGCTCAAGATCTACCTTAGAGACCACCCCTTTCGAAAAAAGTACCTGTTGACGTTCAAAATTGCGCTTTTGGTCGTCAAGGCCGATCTTGGCTTGGTCTATGGCGTCTTTGGCCCCGTTCAGGGCATCTAAATTGGGTACAACCCGTATCTTTACCAAAAGATCGCCAGCCTTTACAAAATCGCCACCTTCCACATAAATTTCTTCGATCACCCCAGAAATGTTCGGTTTGATCAATACTTCTTCCAAAGGCAATATATTTCCCGTTGCGACGGTCTTACTTACAATGGTCTGGGTCGATGCCGTTTCGGTTTCATATACCACAGGGTCTTCGTTGTTTTTTTGGTAGAGATAGAACATGGCACCACCAAAGGCGACCACGATCGCTAAAAGAATACCAGCTGTAATTGTTTTTTTCATCTTTTCATGACTTGTTTTTGATTGCTATTTTTATTTTGATCGATCTAGAACTTGTTTCCCTAGTTTGACAAATTGTGTTCATTCATTTCTTAATGCTTCGATCGGCCTTACCCTAATGGCACTGTTAGCCGGTATAAAACCTGCCAAAAGGCCTGAACCCACCAAGATCAGCAAAGCTATAGTGACCACCCCTAAGTCTACATTCGGGTTTGCGAACATGGGAACTGGGCCATTGGCCTCTAAGATGGAGTTTACGCCATAAATGACCAAAGCCCCGAAAACGATGCCGGCCATGCCGGAGAGTATGGTCAAGAAAACGGACTCCATCAAAATCTGCATTTTAATAGACCATGGACTTTCGCCCAGTGCCCTGCGAATGCCAATTTCCTTGGTTCTTTCGTTCACCACGATCAGCATGATGTTGCTTACCCCGATAATGCCCGACAAAAGCACCAAAATGCCCACGAAATAGGCAATGAGCTCTAAAGCTCCAAACAGGCTCACCACGCGTTGAAATTGTTCGTTAAGGTCGAAATGGCCAATGGCTCGGGTATCTTCAGGGTGTACACTATGGTTCTCTTTGACGATATTGAATATTTTTTCCTTAATGTTGGTTATCGGCACATGGTCAAGGGCGGTTATGGCCATCCAACCTACTTCGTCACCACGGTTAAAGGCCTGCGAAAATGCTGTGAACGGCACATATATTTCGCGCTGGGCGCTTTCACCGTTACCGTTGTTGCTAGACTTCTTGTAGGTGCCGATCACCATAAAGTTGACATTGTTGATCTTAATGTAGGCCCCAAGGCAGTCTTCGTTCAAATCGAAAAGACTTGAACGCACGTCTATGCCGATTACCGCGACTTTTCTTTTGTCATCGATGTCCGACTGATTGATAAAGCGGCCCGAAGTAATATCCATCGGTTCTTGGTTGATAATTTCAGGATAATCGCCATAAACGGAAAAAGCCCCTGTTTTCAACCCCTTGACTACGTTGCTTGCGCCATTGAAATCGCCCAATTGGTTGCGGGGCGATACATACCGCAACCCATCTACATTGGCCCAAATCGCATCGACATCGCCCAATCTGTAATTGAACTGCCGGTCTTTGGGCAGGCCTTTATACGCCTTGGTCACTTTTTGGGTCCACATGAACATGGTATTGGTGGCAATATCACCAAAATCGGCCCGGATACCGTTCTCAAGCCCTTTGCCCGCGGCCAAAAGAATGATCAATATGAAGATTCCCCAAAAAACGCCGAATGCGGTCAAGACAGTCCTGAACCAATTGGTAGATAGTACCTGTATGATTTCGCTCCAACGGTCTTTATTGAACATTTTTAAATTTTTTATTTCGCAACGCCTTTTTCAATTACCGCCCCCAAAAATTATCATTCCTCTTTCAAAGCTTCAATGGGCCTGATGCGTGCCGCGCGCCATGCAGGAAAAAAGCCGGCCAGCGTACCTGCCAGTATCAGCAATAACACAGTAATCAGGGCAACATTGAAATCGATGGAAGGGTTTAGCACGTAATCTACCTGTATGTTGGGGCCTACGAGTTCGAGCAAGCCCATGCTCGCGATGAGCCCCGCAAAACCTGATACGGCGGTTACAAAGACCGCTTCGTGTAAGATCATGCCTATGATTGACCACGGCTTGGCGCCCAACGCCTTTCGGATCCCTATTTCACGCGTACGCTCTTTTACGATGATGAGCATGATGTTGCTTACCCCTACGATGCCGGCAATAATGGTACAGATACCCACGAACCAGAAGAACATTTTGATACCCAGGTTCAAGTTCATGAACCGCTGAACGTTCTCAAGGGTATTGAAGGTATTTATGGCACTTTGGTCATCGGGCGCAACATTATGGGCCTGTTTCAAATAGGTTCTCATCTCATCGGTAAACCGGATCGATTCTTCTAGGGTTTTTTCAAAAGAAGCTGCAGGTTTCAAGGTAAAGAACATCATATTCAAACTATCGCCACCACTAAAAACCCGCTGACCGGTGCTCAAGGGTATAAAAATACGATCTTCTTCACGTTCGCCGCCTTTATCGCCATAAACGCCAATAATCTGAAAACTGAGGTCGGCAATCTTCAACTCGCGGCCTATGGGATCCTCTTCGTCCTTTAAAAGTTCGCGTTTTATCTTATTGCTGATCACCGCTACTTTCGAAACCGATTGATGGTCCTTGTAGTTCAAAAACCTTCCTTTAGAAACAAACTGGTTCTCAATTTGTTGGTACTCGGGCGAAACGCCTTGAACGGAATATGCGCCCGACTCTTTCTTATAATTGACGCTGGTATTAAAAACCCTGAAATTGGGCGACTTGTACTCCAATTGGTCGGCATACTTATTCTCAATATAAGCGTAATTCTCATTGCGCAACCGAATACGCCTACCGGCGTTCAGACCCTTGTACTCTTTAGTCGTCACTTGGGTCCAAACACCCAATCGGTTGCTGGCATCTTCTTCAAACTCGGCAGCGATACCATTCTGCATGCCCTGCCCGAAACCTAGCAAAATTACCAGGATGAATATTCCGGAAGCGACGGAGAGGCCGGTAAGAAAGGTGCGGAGTTTATTCTTACGGATGGTATCGAAAATCTCTTGCCATCTTTCTATGTCGAACATGTGATTGGTATTTACCCGCCAGTAGCGGTCGATTGATTGATGATTGCGATCAGGGGAACACCGCATACACATAAGACTGCAAGAAACTAATATTGTTACAGTTTAATGGCAAAAAAAAGTTAAAAGTAGGAAATGCCGCTAATTTTTCATCTTTCTGTACACGAAGTAAAAAAGCACACCTACCAGAACATAAGGTATTGCCATAAGATAAACTATGCCGTTGTTAACCCCCTCGGCTACCGCTACATTACCCTCACTTTCGAGCACTGCCCTGCACATGGCGCATTGTGCCCCTGCCATAACAGGTAGTAAAAACAACACTATACCAATGACTATTCTTTTCATTTTTGAGTTTATGAAACTTGCTGTAACGTAACCATATCCCCATCATGCAACCATACAGCGTAAAAGCCGTCGGCCATGGATCAATTTAAATAATAGGGCGAAATCATGAGATAGACCACAACCCCCGTAATGGCAACATACAACCAAATCGGAAACGTGATCTTTGCCAATTTACGGTGACTCTCGAACTTTCCTAAATAGGCACGGGCATAGGTTTTCAAGACCAACGGTATTATGGCTATTGACAATACAATGTGTGTAATCAAGATAAAATAATAGAGATATTTGACAAGGCCTTCACCACCAAAAACGGTAGAATCGGAGGTCATATGGTAGGCTACGTACATCACCAGAAAAAGTACAGATAGCCCTATACAGGTGGTCATTATTCTTTTATGTAAAATCCTATTCCCCTTTTTTACCGCCACTACCGCGATCACCAATAAAATAGCTGTGATACCATTTATCGCCGCATAGATCGGGGGCAGAAACCCTAGTCTGTCAACATTGGGAAGTCTAACCCTGAACAAAATAGCAACGACCAAAGGCACTACAATCGACACTACTGTAATCAACCTGTTGAACTTTTTCTCCTTTAGTGAAATCGCATCCATTTATTCCTTCAATAATTTTTTAATATCTTCCTTTAAATCTGTAATCTGTTCTTTTTCTCCCTCCTCATTGCTCCCCTGCGCCGTTGTAATGGCACCCCTGTAGTACACGATAGGATTTCCAAAATCATCTACCCTTGAACGGATGTATCCGTTTTTGTCTATCAGGGCGAATAGACCCGAATGTTCAAAACCTCCCGGGGCATCAGGCATTTCGGCCGCGAAAATGTTGAATCCACTATTGGCAAGGTCATAGATCTTTTCTTGATCGCCCGTCATCAGGTGCCAATCTAAATCTGTAATTCCGTAACGTTCTGCATACTCCTTCAAAACTGTAGGGGTATCGAATTCGGGTGAAATCGAAAAAGAAGCAATGCCAAAGTGATCGTCTTGAGCGAACTCCTTCTGGATCTCTACCAAATTTTTATTCATAATAGGGCAGATGGATGGGCAACTGGTAAAGAAAAATTCAGCCACAAAAACTTTTCCTTCGTAATCTTTATTGCTGACGACCAAGCTATCTTGATTGATAAACTCGAAAGAGGGTACCCTGCGTTTTTTTCCGTTCAGCATCACGAAAGACAAGGCTCCACTATTATCCTTAATATTCATTCTATCATTCTGCACCACAGCATCCTTCTTGATACGGTCGATGATCTTTGGAATAAAAATAATCCCAAAGACCAAAACCACCAGCGAAACCCATACGTACGTATATTTACTTTTATTCATTTAACCGATTTCTTAACGTTCGCCGCAATACTATTTACCACATTTAAGATGACAAGTTCTTTCAACCCTAGCCTTGCATCGTTCTTGTGCACTTATTTTTCACGAACCGCATTGTTCTTCTTTAATGCCAAACGATACTCTGCAAGAATAATCTTTACGTCATCTACCATTTTGTTGTTCAATTCAGCGACCGAAGTAGCATCGAAACCGTATTTGGTACCCTCATCTTCATCATCATTACGCCCCCTTAACTTTTTATCCTTATCTATGATGAATACATAGGGTGTGGCCAAATTTTCATCCAATCGCTGATTGGTCTTCAAACTTTTAAAAAGATCCGTGATCGCCTTATTTTCAAGGTAGGCAAAATTCCACTTTTGATTATCGGTTATCTGCGCCAACTCCTTTTTCAATTCAGCAACTTTCTCCTCGGTACCTTTGGGTACGACCATGACGAACTGAAAATCGTCAAACTCATAAAAACGCTTGTAGATTTTTTGGTTAAGATTGAAGGCGATCCCCTTTTTACTTTCAAGATCGCTTCCTAAGAACCCCAAAACCGTGATTTTATCCTTCAAGTAAACCGAACCATCTGAGGAACGCAATTCGGCGACATCTTCTGTAAGCACTGGTAATTTTCCGAAATTATATACCCCGGATGCAAAGAACAAATACACCACAATGGGCAGCACGAACATGATTACCAAAACAAGGGTCTTCTTCATAATACAGTATTGCCATAAGGCCCGTTGCCCTAATTGAATCCAAGCCAAAACCACCTATCGCCAATCGAATGGAATGTGTTCGATTCACGCCCATTCAGCTTTTGCAAAAATAAAAAAGACGGCTGATTTGCCGTCTTTTTGTTCTGTTAATAATACGTTAGAAATTCCAAGTAACAAAGCCTTCTTTGTAGACATTGTAGACATAATCGGCTTCAAAAAGTAGAATGAATACCAAATAGGCCACCAAGAAAATCGGGGTCCAAACAATGGCTCTTCGCAACGTTGATTTCTCATCACGAAGGTGCATAAAATCCCAAGCGATATAATAGGCCTTTACCAAGGTAAGAATAATGAATATCCAGTTGAGCAACTTCATTCCCAAAAACGAGTTATTGGTGAAAATCGCCGGCTTAATGATACCAAATGCCACTTCAACAATGGTTATAAGCGTCAAGAAGGTAAGCACCCCCCAGATTTTTTGTGTGTTGGACTTGAACTTCAGTAGTCCCCTAAAAATTTCTAACTTATGTGCGTGTGCCATTATCCTCTACTAGTTAATAGTTATTTGCCTTATCGTAACTTCTATTTTCTTTTATGCATATACCTTTTACTCTACAAGATCAGGTAACTTATACCAAGTAGAAGAAGGTAAATACGAATACCCAAACCAAATCTACAAAGTGCCAGTACAGACCCACTTTTTCAACCATTTCATAATGTCCTCGGCGTTCGTAGGTGCCTAAAATAACATTAAAGAAGATGATAATATTAATGATGACCCCTGAAAATACGTGAAAGCCGTGAAAGCCCGTAATAAAGAAAAAGAAATCGGCGAACAAACGGTGTCCGTATTCATTGTGAACAAGGTTAGCCCCTTCGACTACCTGGGCAGCATCGCCCAACTTAGCCAGTGATTCGACGCGTGACAAAACTGTTTTTTCACCCTGTTTCTCCCCTTCCTGAACTATGGTTTCGGTTTTAATCAAAATGGACGGATTCGCCTTGAATCCTTCAACAACTTCATTTACCGAAAAGGAAGGAAGTGCTGCACCTTTTTCAAACCAAACCCCATTCTTCATTTCATGGTTTACCCTTTCAGAAGGTATGGTCTTGGCAAAATCGGCCAAGGCGACACGTTCACCATTTTCCGCGTTGACGAACTGTAGAATTCCCCCGCCCTTGGTTTCGATAGCACCGTAATCACCTTTGATGAAGGTTGCCCATTCCCAAGCTTGAGACCCAACAAATATGGCACCTCCGATAATGGTCAAGAACATGTACCAGATGACCGCATTTTTTTTGTTGTTATGCCCCGCATCGACCGCCAATACCATAGTTACCGAAGACATGATCAAGACAAAGGTCATGAACGCCACATAGTACATGGGGAAATTACCGTGGAAAAATGGTACGTGGGTAAAAACCTGATCGGCTATAGGCCAAATCTCAATGAACTTGAACCTAGAGAAGCCGTAAGAAGCCAAAAAACCAGAGAAGGTAAGCGCGTCGGAAACGAGGAAAAACCACATCATCAATTTGCCATAACTCGCATTCAGTGGTTCATTACCACCTCCCCAAACGTTTTCTTCCGAACTTGTCGCTACCGTTGAATCCATATAATCTTTAAAGTATGATTAGAATTGCTGCAAATTTACATATTTTTTCACTTTACAAAAGCTGAAAAGATATCAAAACCTAATTTAATTTATTTTATTTCACGAAAGTCATAAACAAGATCAAATAGACCCACAAAAGATCTAAAAAATGCCAAAACGTAGCACCCAACGATACCCCCAAATATTCCGTTGGGGTGTACCTGTTCTTAGAGGTATTATATATTACTACCAAAAGCGAAATCAAGCCTGCGACAACATGTAAGATATGAACAAAAGCAATCAAGAAAACATATGACATCTTGATATTACTCGTGGGCCCCGTAAAATTATAGCCACTTGCAATGATGTTTTGAAATCCGTAAAACTGTAATGAGATAAAGGTAATGCCCAACACCAAGGTGACCAAAAGCCACATCATGGCCAAAGGCTTATTGTCTTTCTGTACGGCCCTTTTCGCAATAGCATAGGTGAGGCTACTTATAATGATAAGTAGGGTGCTGATATAAAACGCATTCGGAATTTCAAGATCGGCCATCCAATCTTCTCGTGAGCTACTCACTATGTAGGCGCTTGTCCACCCCGCAAAAGCCATGATCAAACTGACCATTCCGAACCAGAGCATCATTTTTTTTGCCCTGTCGCCCTTTACCTTTTCCGAACTTTGGGTTAGATCCATTTACTTTTATTGTTTAAAAATCCATTTTATTGTTCCTGCTGAACACTATCTCATATCTTGAAAGCTACTTATTACCCCTCAAGCAATACACTATACGTATTACGGCAGACCTTCCCACCCAAAAATCACTAATAGCACTTATAAAAACTTGTCCACCACATATACGACCTGCATCAAGGTGATATAACTTACGCTGGCGAGCATTAACTTTTTTGCAGAACCATTATCGCGCTTTTCATAGAGGCGGAAAGCGAATACGAGCATCACCATCCCCAAAAGGAAAACAATGATCGCGGCCGGGATCGATAATTGCAGACTACCAGTAATTCCGAATACGGGAATGACCGAAATAAGCATCATCCATATGGTGTACATAATAATCTGCAAAGCGGTGCCTTTATCCTTCTTCCCTGTTGGAAGCATTTTGAACCCGCCTTTTCTATAATCCTCGTCCAACATCCAACCCAAGGCCCAAAAATGCGGGAACTGCCAAAAAAACTGGATCATGAACAAGGTACCGGGCTCAATACCGAAATCATCTGTCGCGGCCACCCAACCCAGCATGAAGGGAATGGCGCCCGGAAAAGCCCCAACAAAAACTGCCAAGGGCGTTTTGGTCTTCAAGGGGGTATAGACACTTGTGTACAGAAATATCGAAATGGCACCGAACATCGCGGTCTTCGGATTCAAATAATACAAAGAAACGACCCCTAATACGGTAAGTGTTACGGCTATCGACATTGCCATATTTACCGACATTCTACCTGAAGGAATGGGTCTGTTCTTGGTGCGGTTCATCATCGCATCCAAGTCCTTTTCTATCACCTGGTTAAAGGCATTTGAAGCCCCCACCATACAATAGCCGCCGAAGGCCAACAACAGTAAAGAAAGCGCGTCAACTTGAACTGGGGCGAGCAAATAACCGGCAATGGAAGAAAAAACAACGCTAATGGCGAGTCTTGCCTTTGTAATTTCCTTAAAATCGGAAAAAATCAAAGTCCAAGTGGCACTTCTAGCCGTACTGACCGCTGTTTTCATCTAGCTGTTGTAATTGGCTGCAAAGATAACCCCCCCTTACAATTTCTGCAACGAAATATAGCTATTTATACAATTTCGCCGAACAATAGACCAAATACAATAGCGCTCAATGCCCCGGTACCTACGAAAATAAAAAAATCCGCTGTAGGGTTACAACGGATCTTTGAATACTATTTTCTTTATTTTCCGTTTTTTACGGAATTGAAAAACTACTGCAATTTAAAGGTAATCGGGATACTGAATGGAACCCTTACCGCTCTACCCCTTTGCTTACCGGGGGTCATGTTGGGCAGCTTACTGATAATTCTAGCGGCCTCGGCCTCAAGGTTCTTGTCAGGACCGCGCATTCTCACGTTGCCGATACTGCCATCTTTCTGTATGGTAAACATCACGTTTACCCTACCCTGTACCCCCATTTCTTGAGAGATTTCTGGGTAACGGAAATTCTTGCTGATATGCTTCTGCATCATGGAGTTGAAACATGCCCTTTTATCACTTTCCTTCTCACACCCAGGAAAAATCGGCACATCTTCGATTACGGCAAAAGGAATATCTAAATCTTCATCGACTTCAGCCGTTTCAACATCCTTAACTTCCATAACTTTTTCCTCCTCATTACTTTCAGTGGATTCGATTACGGTTTCCTCAACTTCTTCATCATCTTCCACAACTTCGATGATTTCCGGGGCGGCGGGAGGTGGTGGGGGTGGGGGTGTCTTCAATTGCTCGGTCATTGGCACTTCTTCGTCCAATTCATCATCAACGTTCATCGAAATATCGTAGGCATTACCGCCCTCGTACGATTTCCATTCCAATGCTACATACGTCAGTAGCATCACCGCGAACAAACCAATCGCAAAATAGAAACCACTATTTCTTGTCAAATCGGCTTTTGGGTTCTTCTTTAGTTCCATATCAATACGTTTAAATGTTCGCTAATTTAATTAATAATTTCAATCGTGCAAAATTAAAATCTTTTTATGCGGTAATTAAACCTTGGCTTCGAGGCAATGGATATCGACCGCTGCCCAAACTGCCTAGACCTTCCATTGCAAACTCCGTTTTCCTGTAAAGCGAAATGTACAGAAAACAGCCCCGCAAAAAGCCCCTAAAGTGTTCGCCAAAGCGTCTAGAACATCACCCGTTCGATTAAGCGTGAAGGCATCCTGTGCTACCTCAATAATCGCGCCAAAACAGATCATAAATACAAGCATCGATAGCGTCGCCCGTTTAAAGGGCATATTTCCCTTTGTGCGTTCTCGCAGAAAGTATATTCCCAAGATGCAGGCCACTAGATAAAAAGTAATATGCACCAATTTGTCGGCATTAGGAATAGAAAATCGAGACGTATAGGCCCCTTTGAACGAATAAAGGCTGGAGAAGGTAACAAAACCCATCCAACCTATGAACAAAACGGTATAGAAAAATCTTCTAGGCACCTATTAGCGCTTTGTAGTCGGCATCACTTAAAAGGGCCGCTATTTGAGAAGCATCTGAAATCTTAATCTTTATCATCCATCCTTCACCATACGGGTCTGAATTTACCTTTTCCGGTTCGTCTTCGAGGGCATTGTTGAATTCGATTATTTCGCCACTTAGCGGAAGAAAAAGATCAGAGACCGTTTTAACGGCTTCCACCGTACCGAACACTTCTTCTTGATCCAAGGTTTCGTCAAGGGTTTCTACCTCAACGTAGACAATATCGCCAAGCTCGCCCTGGGCAAAATCGGTTATTCCCACCGTTGCTACATCACCTTCGATTCTGACCCATTCATGGTCTTTGGTATACTTTAATTCTGATGGTATGTTCATGTTGCTAATTTTGTTGAGCAGCAAAAGTAAATGATTCCTAAGAGGTATTCAAAAAAATAACTTTAGGGCCAGGCATGATCACCGCCCAGATCTGTTTGAGAGTGAAGTGCCATGAATCCCTTTCACAAGCCTTGAAAACATCATAATCGTATACCAGGGTGTTTCGGCCGAGGCATTGTCAAAAGCCGCTACGCCCCTAACGATACGATAGGTACTTACTACTATTTCGAAATAGCTAGATGAGAAATTGCCTCTGCCTAGTTACCAAAATTATACCTCAAGGTAAACCCGCTATTGATGGTAGTCTGTGGAAAGGCGGTAGACACGGCAAACTGCGAGAACGAATGATCGTAGAAGAACAGGGCGTTCAGGTTCTTGCTCAGTGCATAGTCGGCTACAAATTTTATGGACAACAAGTTCTGCCCTGAGGTAATCTGGTTGTTATCGATATCTAGGTTTCTGATAATGGTCAAGTTATCGCGAAGGGTAACATCGGCCTTCAGGTTCAGGTCGCCTTTCAATCGGGTCTTCTCACCCCCGATATTGGTCACGAACTTGACATCTTTAATTCGGTAGCCCAAGCCTACCGTATACTCCCTACCGTTCTGCTCGGTCAACAAGTTGTTGTCAAAACTTAGTGACAGCATGCGGTCGGTACGTACCTCGGCCAATACGCTTACCGAATTCTTCATTTCAAAATCGACCCGTAGCAAGGGGTTGAACTGGTCGGTCAATACCGCATTGTTCAAAATCAAATCGGGTAGCAAGTCAAAATCTTGTGGCTCGGGATTAGCGGGATCAATAGGCTGAATAGTGGTCGGCAGCCCGTCTTTGATCAACTGCGATTTCTCCAAATTCGATTGAAAGGAGTTGATGCTGTAGGCCGCCCTGTACCCATGGCTCAATGAAAAACGGGTAAACTTCTTTTTGAACCATTTGTTCTTCATAAAACCGGTATACTTCAAGTTCCAGTTCGGGATGGGAATATCACGAAACGCATCAAGGTTGACCCGTTCTTCATTTTGGCCGGTGTAGGCGGCGAAAAAAGCCGGCAAGAGCACGTCTTGTTGTGTTTTACCATAGCGTTCAGGAAACCCTTCAATGTCGGTCGTGCCTTGAGATTGATTGCCATAATCCGATTCTATTCTATTGGCGATGGTAATTCTATTTTGCTTGAACCTTTCAAAATTGGCCGATGTGAACTCATCGTTTTTACCAAACACAGTACCTATCATCACCGTGGAAATACTGAAATTCCCTAAATTATTGCCCAATTGCACTTGGTAGTTGTTGTCATTAATTTCAAAGCTTTCTTGATAACTGTTCGCAAACTGGCGGTCTGCAATGAGGTCAATGGTCAGGTCATTAAAAGGTTGGGCCGTTGCGGTGATATTAAGTTGTTTATTGGTAGTCTGTATAAACTGCTCGTTGAATTCATCAAAATCGGTAAGCCATCCTCTTCGGGCAGCCTCAAACCGCACATCGGACTGGCTACCAAGAACAAAGCCCAGGGTGGGCCTGGCGGTGCCAATAAAGCCTACAGATTGTGTATATCCGGGCAACACGGTTCCGTTACTTTCATTATAATTGATGTTCAATCTTTTGACCATGGTCGCAATATCGACTACGGTATTGAAAAGCTTACTTGTTTTACCCGGCTCTTTTTTCGCTTCTTCCGCCGCGCTGCCCGCCCTACTGCCCCTTGCGGGGGTCGTCTTTGCCGGGGTCTTGCCATCACGTTTTTTAAGACCTATGAGGTCATAGAACTTTTGCATGGCCAATGAGGCGGTCAAGTTGTGGGTATTCGCATTTTGAACCCTGTTTATTGACGTAACCACTAATGGGTTACCATCACCGGGGTTGGGGTTCTGCGCTTCGGCAACCGCTTGATTCAGGGCGTCGCCCCCTCGTTGCCAATCAAAGTTACTGGTATAGGTATACTGCGCATTGATAAAATCTAGGGCGGGAATTTTGCTGAACGGAATTTCATAGTTGAGCTCTATCTGTTGCGAATGGCGGTTGGGTTCACCTAGATCCCAAAAACCATTCCAGAGACTCAGGGCCTGATCAATGCCCGATAGCTCGTTACCCGGCTCATTAAAATAGTTGCGTACAATATTGTTATTACTTGCCGTCAAGTTCAATCGCAATGATTTGGTGAGGCTATAGTTGACCGCGTACTGCCAGTTGAACAAATAGTTGCGCTGCTGTAGATCAGGTAGCTCAAGCCTTTCTATACCTTCTTCGCGAACATCGCGAAAGCGTTGTTGGTTGAACTGCCTATTAAAATTTGAATTTACGGAGAAGGTGGTCGGCAATAAATTCAGGTTCAGATCTTTTAGCCATTGCCAATATTTACCTGTAAACAACGAATCTTTCTTTGCAAAAGGAGCCACTTCAAGGGGTTTGAAGGCATGGTTGTAAACAAAACCCGTCACCACGTTCTGATCACGCAGTTGCGCCACTTCAAAATCGCGGTGGTTGATTTCATTATAGGAATAGTTGAAGGTAAAATTCTCGATATCATAAAAATTGGCATCAGCTTCCTCGCCCCTATCCTTTCGCACCCCGATCAGGTTGATGCTTGTTCTTTTCGTATAATCTTGTGCTTGTTCCAATACTTCGTCCTTGCCTTCTTGGGTGGTTTCCGCATCCACCAAATCGTTCAGCTTTAGATCATCGTATACAGGGTCGAACTCCGGGGTCACCAATTGTTCAGAAACGCCATAGTTGAACGGCAGTTGAATACCCCACTTTTTAGGGAGCAACTGCCCCATGTTCACATTGGTCACCAAATCATAGGCAATGGCATCTTCACGGGCCCTTTCGTTCGGCATTTGGTCGATAGAGCCAAAACCCGAGGTGCTGGTACTTGCGGTAGCCGTAAAATTGGCAAAATCGGCAATATTCCCATCAATAGCTCCCACTGCCGCCCAACCACCATTGTTATCCAACCCGGCCAAACGGAGCTCGTTGAACCAAACTTCGCCACGGGCGGGCAGGTTATCAATATTCTTGATGCCTACCATCATGCTCCTTATACTTCCTAAGGATGGATTACCCCTAATACCAATTCTCACGGCGCCAAGGGTTCTAGGTGCAAATTCATCTACAGGAACCACTTCACTTCCCACGACATCAAAAAACTGAAGTTCCGTTAACGGGACATCACTTTTATTCGCGATACGTACCGATTTCACCTTGTTCAAATCAGCCAAAGCTACCTCCATTTCATTGACATCGGGCCATATTTCCGCTTCTGAGGTAGCGCCGAACTCGGTAAGTTGCAAGGGCAATTCTATTTGATAAAAATTCTGCGAGAAGTCCGTACCAATACGCAGGAAGCCGACCAAAGGTTGAAAATCATTGCTATAATCGCTGGCAACGATCTCTTCGGCGTGCATGAACATTTTTATTTTCTTATACTGCCGTAAATCGATATTCAGGTTCTTGAAAACCCCTCGAGAATCTTGGGGCTCTAAATTTTCTACAACAAGTGACAATGACTGTTCATTCTGCCGTATGATGGTATTGTTATTGTTCAATCGTTCGCGCGCCACCCCCGGAGGCAAGACGTAGGGTATGGGAGTTCGATTCTGATTCTCCTCAATATTAACGGCGTTCACATCTATCACTGTGTTATCATCGGTTGGGTCATTATCTACCGTTGCGTCTTGCAGGTTTTTGGTATAGGTACGCCAATCACCACTGACCAGATCTAGCGTTGCAAAGCGCAAAACCGTAGGTGTCGTAAACCCGGTGAGGTACATGCGCATAAAACTGATGGACCTGAAATCGGTAATACCGCCCACAGCGTCGGTAAAATCGGTCAATGGAATCTTGTATTGGATCCAGCGCCTGTTGAGAACCCCATTATCAAGTAATTCCTCTGATGGAACGGGAGCGGTATCTAAAATATCCGTTACGTACTTGTCGCTTACCGTAGTATTGGGCTTTATTTGAATACGATATTCGTAATAGCTATTGATTGTATTCATCGTCAAATCACGGTCGATATCCTCAACATCGGGTAGGGTATTCGAACCGCGATTGGTATTGGTTACTTCTACTGGGGAGTTACCATCAGGATTGTTGAAATCTAAATAGCGTGTCAGGATATCACCCTCTCGGTTCAAATAGTACTGATAATTGTCTAGGGCAGGATCTTCAGGGGGGTTGTTGTCATAAACCGCTGCCTCTTCGGCATCGGCCAAACCATCGAATCCAACATCTTGTAAACTTCTGTTGTTCTCATCGGCGTCAAAAGCATAAACCAAAGATTGGGTCGCCGGCACTTGGCCCCATGAAGTAGGCGCCACCAGATCATTGCTCTGCACGCCGGGAAGTCCGTTCTCGTACTGTTTTTTACCATCCTTGAGAATATCCTCTGAAATATTCCCGAAATTAAGAACAAGCTCGCCGGGGCTGGTGGTGATCCCATCTACATAAGGATCCAATACCCAAAATTGAACGAATTCTATATTCGCTTGCTCAAAATTGGTGCTCGTCAAGGCCCTCATAATACCGCCCCATTTTTCATTGGGTAGGGCAGTAGTGAAATTCGGGTTGTTGTTGTAGGGCCCCTTTAAATCTGGAAAATAGTTGATGTTCAAGGTATTCTGTACCTGGGTTTGCCCCTGCGCAACATCTTGATTGAAAAGACGGTTTATAAAAATACGTCTGGTTTCATTGGTTGACATTTCGCTATCGGTAATTTCCGATGGCCTTTGATTGGTATAGAAGATCGGGTCAATGGTGTACCACGACATTTTCGCCCTACCATAGCCGTTCTCTAAATTGGCAGGGTCGTCTGGCGAACTACCTGCCAGCTGACCGCCCGGAGCAAATTCTAGTGGGGTACTGGCCAGGCTCCAACCCAACGAACTTCGTATATCGATCAGTCGCTGTGCCCCTTCGAAATCATCGAGGTAGGTGGTGGTCTCGCCTTGAAAATCGGCCTGTTGCGGAGAGCTTGGTTTTAACCAAGCTACTTCTGCCCTGACGGAAAGGTTAGAGGGCACATCCGTATCAATATTCGGTAATTTGTTGACCATACGTGTCAACCAGGGTACCTCCGTGGAGAAATTTCCGTTCAAACCGAAAATGGTATTGTTTACCGGTTCGGTACCAAAATTCGCTTTTTGGGTAAGCGGACGCTCCTTCAAATTCAAAAAAGTTCCGCCAAGTACAAAGTTCTTATTGATCTGATGTTCTACATTCACCCCGGTAAAGCGGCGGGTTTGTTGTCCAAAAACGGCATTGTTCTCAACAGATATATTAATCGGCGTATTGGAAGCCTCTAGACTCGGATCCAAAATCTGTACCGTACCGGCCTGATAGTTGACCGTATAGTCAATACCTTCTTGCAACTGGCGCCCGCCGGCGGTTACCCGAACGGATCCGCGGGGTACGTTGAAGGCACCAATGGGAATACCGTTACTGCCCTCCGATTTATAACGTCCTTTCAAAAGGAACTTGTTGCGTTCAGGGTCTTGCAGGGCTGCAGCTTTGGTCTGGGCGTACATATCTCTAAAAACGTACTTCTTTTGGTTCTCGTTATAGCTAGCCTCGGTCAAATCATCGTAGTCACCTCCACCTCCCAAAACCTTGTCAAAAAGGTATTCACCGAAAGGCTCTACTTTGGTGAAAATAATGAGCCCGTCTTGGGTGCCTATGGTCAACCCGGGTACAAAATCAAAAAAACCATCACCACCGGGCTGCACGTCATTATAGGCGTTCAAGCGATCCAAATTGAAGATATCTAATAATATTCTTTCTTGCAGCGGTTTGTTACCATTAATGGGGGCTGGAAAATCAACCACGGGCGTGATGTAGTTTCTCGGCGTTGGATCGGAGTATAGAATATTCAATTTGAAATCATCTTGACTCAATCGGAACGCCCCGGTCGCGTAGATGTTCTTCATCATCAGATCCCAGATAGGGTCTTGTACATTGGTGATATTACTTTTCAATAATTTCAAAATCAACGTATTGTTCTCAATAACGGGGTTGGCACCACCTGAAACCGTGGTCGCATCCAAGCCCCCGTTGGCAAATTCCCCTACTTGAAAAACCTCCCCGTTGAAGGTATATTGAAACGCTACGCCCAGCACCTCATCATTACTTAGGCGCTGGTTCAATGAAATATAGCCCAGTTGGGTGTTAAAGTCAAAATCTCTACCCTGTTCCAATTTTCGGGCGTTTTCTAGTATAGCGTAATCGAAACCTTGGTTGATCGGATAGCCAGGCACGTTGAACCCGGCATCAACCGTCGCGATCTCGCGAATATTAGAAGTAAGCGCGCCTCCTTGGCCAATGAGTGCCGGATCAAAATCATTGGCATTGTTACGTGGTAAAACCAAGCTTGGGTTATTGAAAAACCCCACAGGATCCCAGTTATTTCGACCTATACGTGTATTCGCCTCATTGACCTCGCCCAAATCTTGAATGGCCACCACGTTGCGCACGTTCAAGGTCTGCTGGCTACGGTTGGTCACCCAAACTTCCAAGCGGGTAATCTGCACCTGGCTTCTGATGAACGGGTATTTTTCAAGGGCAATGTCATAATTGTCCCTAAAATACTGGGCAAGAAAAAAGTGCTTGTCCTCATCATAATCCAAGGCCGTAAGATTGAACTCGTTCACGGTACCCCCTCCTTGGGCAACTACGGTATTGTTCTGTGATTGTTGCTCTGAAAAAACCGCGGTCACTCTGGTCTTGCCGAATTGTAGATCCGTTTTTACCCCGAAGAGACTCTGTGCACCCGTGATCAATGAGCTGTTGAGCGGCATGTTCACGTTACCCACCTCGATGTTCTGTAAGATATCATCTTCCGTGGGGGTATAATCTAACTTGACGATGTTCTGGAAATCAAAAGTGGCCTCGGTATCGTAGTTCGCGTTTACCTGCAAGCGTTCACCAATGGTACCCAACATACTTAAGCTTATTCTCTGGTCGAAATCAAAAGAAAGGTTGGTTCGGTTTCTTGGAGATAAGGAAGGGTTATCGTTCTTCTGCCAAATGACCCCGAGATCCATAGCAACGGATCCTTGTGGAACCACTTGAATTCCGCCCTCACCAAAAACGGACTCGAGAAATTTACTGTCCTTATAAAAATTAGGCAAGAGATTTTTACGTGCCGCTTCACTCCCCTCCTTTTTTCCGGAGTAGGCATCGGATTTTTCCTTAAAATAAGATTTCATGTTCTCCTTGGCTACCAGATCAAAATACTGTTCTGGCGTCAGGATAATAGGATAGCCGATATTGAACGCACCAACACTCTCATTGTAGATGTAGCGGTCCATTTTGGCATCATAAATATATTTTGAAACTATACTGTCAGGGTTGTCAAGTACCAATTTGCCCAGAGAGAAACCAGTTTTGACCGAATCTACTGCCACGGTATCCACTTCTTGTCCTTCAATTTCCTGTGCTACCGAATTTTCGGTTACCGCTAGAAAAAGTATGAAAAGGAAGATAAGCTTAAATGAAGATTTAAGTATTTGGTTTGCCCCGTTTTTCAATGTTATTACAAATTTTTAAGCGCGAGTTTTATAATGTTCTCTACACTTAGCGAGGAATCTTGAAGTAGCACTTTATCGATAACCCTATCAGATTGCTTACGTGCGAAGCCAAGAACCTCTAAAGCAGATAACGCTTCTTCTTTATTTGTATTGTTCGAATGAAACGAAACTTGATCAATATCATAGACTTTTAAAACCTTGTCTTTCAGGTCGAGAATAACCCTCTGGGCCGTTTTCGCCCCTATACCCTTGATAGCCTGAATGCTAGGCACATTACCGCTCGCGATGGCATCTCTTATTTGGGCAGGAGAGAGAGACGATAACATCGTACGCGCGGTACTTGAGCCGATACCTGAAACCGACAGAAGCAAGCGGAAGATCTCACGTTCCGATTTTTCCATAAAACCGAAAAGCGTATGCGAATCTTCCTTGACCTGTAGATGCGTAAACAGATTGATGTTCTCGGCATCGTTCAGTTTTGAGAAGGTGTGCAAGGAAATGTTGACAAAATAACCCACGCCCCCGCATTCAATAACGACATGCGTAGGACTTTTTTCAACCAATTTACCTTTCAGGTGATGGATCATGGTATACGTTTACTAACTATTTAACCAATATTAAAAAGTCATTCTTTAGGAGGCACTTAAGAACGGTTTTTCAATACCCAAACTTGTACCATTGAAAAAAACGCCAAGCATCGCTACCCACTGTAACAAGCTGCTAAAAACCGGCTACTGCCCCCCAATTTTCGCCTTTTTACGTTTTTCACGTTCTTGAGCATCAATGACCGCCACCGCCGTCATGTTCACCATTTCATCGACACTTGCGCCCAATTGTAAAATATGTACCGATTTGGCAAGACCCACCATAATGGGGCCAATGGAATTGGCACCGTTGAGTTCCTTGAGCAATTTATAAGTGATGTTGGCCGATTCAAGGTTAGGGAATATCATGGTGTTCACGTTTTTTCCGGCAAGTTTGGAAAACGGAAACTTGCTTTGGTGCATCTCCTTGTTGAGGGCAAAATCGGTTTGGATCTCACCATCGACCACCAAATCAGGATTGTTTTGGTGCAATATCGCTACCGCATCGCGAACCTTTCTTGCGTTGGGGTGGTTTGACGAGCCAAAATTTGCGTAAGACATCATCGCGATCACCGGATCAAAACCAAAGGTAGTCGCCACCCGGGCCGTCATTTTGGCTATTTCGGCAATTTCCACTGCATTTGGATCGATGTTGATCGAGGTATCGGCCAAGAACATAGGACCGCGTTTAGTGAGCATAATGTTCACCGTTGAGGCGTTTTTAACACCCGAGGCCCTTCCAATCACTTCAAAAACAGGTTTGACAACAGAAGGATAAGCCCTAGAATAGCCTGAGATCATGCCATCGGCATCACCTTGAAGCACCATCATGGCCCCAAAATAGTTACGTTCGCGCATTTTCGACCTTGAGCTGAAAAGAGTAGCCCCTGTGCGCTTTCGTTTGTCCCAAAACCTGAGGGCATATGTCTCCCTGATTTGCAACGAGTCGTCGGCATGGGTATCGATAATGGCTACATCGGCATCGAATTCAATCTCCCTTTTCAATTCCATGATCGTTTCGCGATCTCCCAAAAGTATGGGTATGGCAATGGCCTCTTCGTAGGCCACCTGTGCGGCCTTCAGCACGTCTAAATGGTCTGCCTCGGCAAAAACAATGCGTTTGGGGTTTACCTTTGCCCGGGTCATGAGCATACGGGTTACCTTGTTGTCATCTCCAGATCGCTGCAAGAGTTGCTCTTCATACTGGTCCCAGTCGGTAATTGGGGCTTTCGCAACCCCGCTTTCCATAGCTGCCTTGGCCACCGCCATGGGTACCACGGTAATCAATCTTGGATCGAATGGTTTGGGTATGATATAATCCTTACCGAAAGTCAACCTCGTCTCATCATAGGCAATGTTCACCTGTTCAGGCACCGGGGCGCGCGTAAGTTCTGCCAGGGCTTTTACGGCCGCCATTTTCATGGCCTCATTGATCGAGGTCGCCCTAACATCCAATGCTCCCCTGAAGATAAAAGGAAAACCCAAAACATTGTTCACCTGATTAGGATGATCGGATCGGCCCGTAGCCATGATGATATCTTTTCGGGTTCCTACGGCAAGATCATAATCTATTTCCGGGTCAGGGTTTGCCATGGCGAAAACAATTGGGTTTTTGGCCATTGACAACAACATTTGCGGGGTAACGATGTCTTTTACCGAAAGGCCGATGAATACATCGGCATCTACCATGGCCTCTTCGAGGGTATCGATTTTGCGTTCGGAGGCGAATTCAATCTTTTCTTCGGAAAGGTTGGGCCTATCTTTGCGTATCACCCCTTTGCTATCGAGCATTACGATATTTGCCGCATCGGCACCAAAGGCTTTATACAGTTTGGTACACGAAACGGCGGCGGCCCCAGCGCCGCTTATCACGATCTTGGCGTTACCAATCTTTCGTTTAGTGAGCGCCAAGGCATTTAGCAAGGCAGCGGCCGAGATGATCGCCGTGCCATGCTGGTCGTCATGCATGACCGGTATGTCCAGTTCCGCTTTTAGCCTTCGCTCAATTTCGAAAGCCTCGGGGGCTTTGATATCTTCAAGGTTGATGCCGCCAAAAGTTGGGGCGATCAATTTTACGGTCTCAATGAATTTTTCGACATCTTCGGTATCAACCTCAATATCCATAGCGTCAATATCGGCGAATATCTTAAAGAGCAAGCTCTTGCCTTCCATGACCGGTTTTGAGGCCTCAGGCCCAATATTGCCCAGCCCCAATACCGCGGTACCGTTTGAGATTACGGCCACCAGATTGCCTTTTGCGGTGTATTTATAAACGTTGGCCTTGTTTTTGGCGATTTCCAAACAAGGTTCGGCCACCCCAGGGGAATAGGCCAACGCTAGATCGCGCTGGGTGGCATAAGGTTTGGTTGGAACAATCTTTATTTTGCCCGGTTGGGGTTTAGCGTGGTACAACAAAGCCTCACGCCGGGTCTTTTCTTCTTTTCTGGTTTTTTCTTTGCCCATCAATATGAAACTTGAAAGGCAAATTTAGTGGAACGCGATCACTTAACAGCACCTAAGGCCCTATTCTTTTTCGGGTACCGGTTCTTTCAATCGCAAGGCGAAAACAGCGGCAATGATGAAGAAAACCCCAGCGAACAAAATGGCGTTTACGGCATTAGCACCCAACAAATTCTTGAAAATAGGCCCAAAAGTCAATGTTTGTATGCCCATTGGAATCACAATCATCATGTTCAAAATACCCATATACACCCCTCTTCTCTCTTGGGGCACTATTTTAGATACCATGGTATACGGTATGCCCATCATGGCCGCCCAACCGATACCAAAGAGCACCATGGGCAATAGGATGAGGTTTGAATCCGTAATAAAGGGTATAATCAAAAGGGCTGCCGCCGTGCCTACTAAACTTAGGGCGTAAATCTTTTTACCCCCAAAGCGAAGGCTTAGCGGCACCAAAGCCAAGGCTACCACAACGGTTACCGCATTGTAGAAAAGACTGATTTTAGCCGCTTGCGCCGCTGCATTGGAGGTATCATAACCCATAGTGAGTTTCAAAAGTGGGGTAATAAACTGCCAATAAATAAACAAGGCATACCATTGGAAAAGATATACAGCCGATAGTTTCCACATGAACTTGGGCATTTGCTTTACGGCATGCCAAATTTCAATAAACGGCATCATCGCCCTTTGCGACAAAGGAAGCAACTTGTTCGCGTTGATTTCACGCATTTGTTCTTCGGTAGGCTCAATCTCTGGGGTTTTGATGACCGACCATAAAATGGTACTGACCGACAATACGGCGCCTATAAAAAAGGAATAATAAATCCATTTTGGAATTGTACCGGCCACATCGGTCGCATCACCGAACATACTTTGGAACAAATATATAGATCCCGTGGCCAAAAGAATTCCTGCTCCCACGAACAGACTTTGCATTTGATACCCAGTACTCAGCTGCTTTTCAGGCAATTTATCGCCAACAAAAGCACGGTAGGGTTCCATGGCCATATTATTGCCGATATCCAATATCCATAACAACATTACGGCGACCCATAAGACGGGACTTAACGGAAATGCAAATAGGCACAAACTGCCAATAATTGCCCCGATCATAAAAAAAGGCTTGCGCCTACCCCATTTTGGCGACCACGTTTTATCGGATATTGCCCCGATTATGGGTTGCACGACCAATCCTGTAATTGGCCCGGCGATGTTCAAAATAGGCAATAACTCTTCTGCTGCCCCCAAAAAAAGAAAAATAGGATTTACGGCACTTTGCTGAAGCCCAAAACTGAACTGGATCCCGAGAAACCCAACATTCATGTTGAATATTTGCCAAAAACTTAAACTCGGCTTGGTAATTTTCATAATAACTACGGTTTGGTGTAAAAGTATTGCCAAACAATATAGCGTTTTAAACCATGGTTATAAAAAAAGCTGCCCTGAAATTGAGAAATTCAATTACGAAAACGATGTAGCTTTCTTCACAAGCCC
>JBHJNU010000014.1:0-4486 GCA_050330515.1 Flavobacteriaceae bacterium
GACACCCCTAGCTTTTTGGCCACATACTCCATATCTTCAACATGTGAATTACCTGGATAGATTTGCTGCGCCATTTCTTCCAAGGCGGCTTCTCTAGAAATACTATCCGATACGATCAAACTCGACAAGTGCGCCCTGCGTTTATCGTACCCAAACTTATGAGGCAGATAATAGGCTTGAAAAAATTTGGTGAACCGCGATTCGTGGTGCTTGCCCCCGTAATATTGCCAATCAAGTTCTTTTTGCATGATTTCTATCGCCTTATCTTTATTGTAGGGAATCATGTTCAAAGGTCTAACGATCTTCATTTTACGAATGAAAGTGAAATAAACATATCTTTTAAAGAAGGTAACGTAAGGATACTTTTTTAACTTTCGGGTACCGAACGTTCTGTGTATCGACTTTAGGCTCTTAAAATCGAGCGCAACATAACCCCAGGCCCTTGGTAAAATAGACTCCGTGGCAAAATTGCTGCCATTGAAGACATAATTGATATTATGCTTTACCGCATAACTGTAGAATGCAGCGAAAATAGCATGGTCTTGCGGTACATCTTGATTGGCAACATTGGCCTTGAAATAAGAGAGTTGCAGGTCTTTCATTTCTTGCCAATCTACCACGTAGGTATGTAGGTCGAGCCCGAGTTTCTTAACGATATTCTCTACATTCTTAACGGCAAGTTCAGAATTCCAACCACAATCAACATGAAGTATCAATGGTCTAAGACCCAACTCCACCACTTTATAGGCCAAATAAGAACTATCGACACCCCCGCTTAAACCAATAATACAGTCATACTCCTTATTCGCCCGCTCATTTTTGATTTTTTCAGCTATGGCCAAAAGTTTCCGCTCTCCTTCTTCATTGGGCAACCATTCCTTTTTAGCCCTTATTAAAGCGTTTGTACAGTGGTTGCATTGACCTTTATCGTCAAAAACGATATCAGGGTCGGTGGTATCCATAATACATCGTATGCAAATCTGGTACTCTTTACTCATTAACGCCTAACTTTCTTAATTAATAATTTCCCTTAATTCTTCCGGTGAAGGATATGAAATCAGCACCCCTTTCTTTTTGCCCTGAAATACGAACATACTACCTGCCGACGCAGCGGAAGCACCGTTTTCAAAAGCTAATGAAAAATCAGTCAGTGCTGCTGCTCCCCCACAAATAATTACCGGAATAGACACGGCCGCAGTAACTTTTTTGACCATTTCCAAATCATAGCCCATCATTTCGCCATCACGGTCTACAGCATTCAAAAAAAGTTCCCCTGCCCCTAATTGCTCCATCTCCATGGCGTACGTTACAGGGTCCTTCTTGGTGCTTTTGGTTCCTCCGTTAATATATACCGTTTGGTTTCCAAAGAGGTTCTTCTTGTAATCTATGGATACCACTACGGTTGAACTCCCAAATACCTCAGCCGCCTGCCTTATAAGGTCCGGATTTAGAAAGGCCGCCGAATTAATAGCCACTTTTTCGGCCCCTGAAGCGATGATCTTTCGGATTTGGTCAATGGTCTTGATACCACCGCCATAACAAAAAGGCATGAAACACTCCGTTGCAATATCTTGTATAACTTGATAAGGTGGCTCTTTTCGTTGGTTCGTGGCATCGATGTCCAAAAACACCAACTCATCCACTTCCTTTTCGTTAAAGATCTTGACCGCGTTGATCGGGTCACCGATATAAGTAGATTTTTTGAATTTGACCGTTTTTACCAGGCCTTCATCCCTTAATAGCAAACAAGGTATTATTCTTTTTAGTGCCATTCAGTAGTTTTGGATGAAGTTTTCTAACAATCTCATGCCAAATTTATGGCTTTTTTCAGGATGGAATTGTGTTCCTAAAACATTGCCCTTTTCCACTACAGCGTCAAAAGAAATTTCATAAGTAGACTTTGCCACACTACTTTTATCGTTTGCCCTAACATAATAAGAATGCACAAAATAAAATTTTGGTTCAGTGTACATAGCTTTAAATAGACGACTTTCTTGAGAGACCTGGGTATAATTCCAACCGATATGAGGGATCTTGACTTTTTTATCTTTCGGCCTGAAGCGCAAGACATCGGCGTCTATCCATCCTAGCCCTTTTTCCTTACCCTCTTCACTTGCATTACATAACAATTGCATGCCCAGGCATATCCCCAACACAGGTATTTTTTCGTTCAGTACTTTTTCATTAAGAACATCCCATAGATCATACTTCTTAAGACTGTTTATTCCTGAATCGAAAGATCCCACACCGGGTAAAATCAATTTTTCTGCTTCGCCTATAGTCTTGGGGTCTGAAGTTATGATAGATTTGGAGCCTATCTTTTTCAACATATTTTGGATCGATCCCAAATTTCCAACCTTATAATCTACAATGGTTACCATGTATTATGTTCGAGACGTTGACCCTTTTGAAAAACTATAGGACAAATATAAGTTAATGATATACATAAAGGAATAGGCTGCTGTAAAACAAATGAGTGCCAATTTAATATCTTCTTTCTTAACACCTATATAGAACGAGATAATCGTAACGATGAAAAGTCCAATTTGCCAAAGCATGTCCAAATGTTGCTTTTCCGCAATATTGAACATATAGCTTAACGGACTGGAGATAAACTTAAAGAAGAAGAGAACCGCCAATATTTGGGTAAAATCGCCTGCCATTTGCCACTCTTTACCGAAAACAAAGCTAAAGACATAAGGTGACAAAAAGAAAAGCAACAAAGTGGGCAATAAGGAGAGCAACGCCAAGGTTTTAAAGGTCTTAACGAAGATAGATTCGCAATTACCCTGTTGAATGTAATCTTCACTGGCCTTTTGCTTGAAAACGTCCAAGACCGAGCGACCCAATAAACTAATTGGCGCACTCAGAATACGCTCGACAAGCGCATAATTACCCAAGACCCCGCCCCCGAAAAACTTACCGATGACCATTATGGGTAATTGGTTGGAAATCACATTGATCGCTTCGGCCGGCAGCGTGTAAGCAGGAAAACGTTGGTAACGCTTCATCATGGCAATCATACCTGTTCTTGAAACCTTTCCGAATACGGGTTCCTTATGCTTAAGAAAAAGTCTTAACAAATACCATACGGCGATCAGACGACCTATAACAAACCCTATCAGCAGCCCTTGGGGCGTAATTTTCGCCGCCCCTAATACTACCTGCCCACCAATGTTACCCACGCTGTTAGCCACTTTGCTGGTTGCCATTTTCTTGAAATCCATCTTTCTGTTGTACCAAAAACTGAGGGCATTGAAAATACCCATCAAAAATACGGAGAGAGGAATAAAATAGAGCCATTTGGCCAACTCGGCCACATTTTCGTCATTATCAGTAAGCAGATCGGCGATATCCTCATTGAAAAAAAGTACGCATACCAATAACAACAGGCTTATGCAAGTTGCGATACCTATGGATAAAATAGTAAGGTTGGCAGAATCTTCATCTTTTTCAGGAATTATTATGGCCACTTCGTACTTAAAGGAAACAATTACCGTAATAACGGTTGCCAGAGACATATAAATTGCCAGAATACCGAAATCGTCAGGGGTATATAGTCTTGTGAGAATGGGAGCCATGGCCAACGGAATAGCTTGGGCCACCGCTGTACCCGTCATCAGGGTAAGTATGTTTTTCGAGAAATCTGATTTGAACGAAATCATACCCCTTTTAGTCGCTTTTTTAATTCGTTACCAATTTGTGCCGATAGTTTCAAAGCCGATACTTTGGTTAAATGACTGCCGTCATACGATTCGTACTCGAACCTATTCTCAAAGTCTATCCATTTTCCGCCCGCCTGCTCAACGCCATCCCTTATTACTGCTTCTTTATAACCGCTCAACTCATGTTCAAGGTCCTCCATTTCTGCGGTACTTGGTATCCTGAAAGCAAAAACCTGCACGCCCATGGCCCTCCACTTTGTAATCTGATCAAATACCCCCACCAAAATGTCATTTTGCACGGTATTATCCTCGAAATCTTTGACATATCCTTTCAGGGCTGTTTTTGAATCTGATGGGATCTTCCACGAAGCTACCCATCCATCTTTTTGAAAACGTTCATAATAGCCTATTTGACCCGACTTTAGATGAATAATTTCAGAAGGTTTTATCGGGTCTAGAAAACTAAAGAACGGCTTAACGTACCTTCTGTTAAATACCTCTTTACGATCTCTATTCTTTTCTTGGTTATAGTGTTCATTTTGCTGTGCCTTGGGAGTTAGAGAATAGGGGCTCAATACTAGTACAACCGCTTTCAAACTACTCTTTTGATCAAGCCTATTATTTATTTCGTCAAAAATAGCATTATTGTGACCCCCTGAACTAAACCCAAAATTCAATACTGACAAGCCGCCTAAGGTCTCAGACACTGTTTTTGGGTCGATACCCCTATATAAGCGGGAATCTCCAGAAAAAACCACTTGGTACTTTCGTTTTGAATGAACTTTCTCGGCCCAAAATTTTTCCTTTTCTATCAACGAACT
>JBHJNU010000015.1:0-11779 GCA_050330515.1 Flavobacteriaceae bacterium
AATCAGTTTGGGCGATTTCTGGGTAATTCTAAATTTTATTGTCCGGGTTCTCTTCATAACCATAGCTTCGTATTTTTTTGTTAGGTTGATCGGTTTATTCTTCAAAAGATCTACTTATTATCTGCTGGCTTTGTTAATTGTTGGACTTATTATGGCAAAGGTTTTTCGATTTGAGTTTATGATCGGCACCTACCTAATTTTCATCATGTCGATTACAGGTGCCTCAGGCAATCTTCTTTTTAAGTCAAAGTACAGTGAACTGTCAACGAGTAAAAAAACAATTGCGCTGGCAGGCCTACTAATTGGTATTGGGGGTACGATCACATTTTTCGCAGGGTATTTGCCAAAGGGCTTTAAATTGAGTCCCGTTGTCAATGCGGCGGCCTTTTCAGCAGATAGAATACCCCATATCGATGTTCCTTCCCCGGCCGAGAAAGGACCTTATAAGGTTAGCTATCTGAGCTATGGCAGCGGTAATGATAAACATAGAAAGGCATTCAAAGATCAGGTGGCTTTAAAGACGAATTCAAAGAATGGTACTGCTTTTCTAGACAATTGGAATGGTTTCAGCGGTTGGTGGCGTACAAAATATTGGGGGTTCGATGCAACACAGCTTCCGTTAAACGCCCATGTTTGGTACCCAGAAGGTGAAGGTGTCTTCCCCCTGACCCTGATTGTTCATGGAGACCACCATATGCAAGATTTTTCAGCATATGGTTATGATTATTTGGGCGAGCTACTGGCTTCTCGCGGAATTATTTTGGCCTCGGTGGATCAGAATTTTTTGAATACATCGTGGTCCGATTACCGGGGCAAGCTAAAGAATGAAAACAATGCCCGAGGATGGTTGTTATTGGAACGTCTCAAAACCTGGCACCAATGGAACGGCTCAAAGGACAATCCGTTCTTCGAAAAAATAGACACTGCCAACATCGCATTATTGGGGCACTCAAAAGGAGGCGAAGCGGTAGCGCATGCCGTATTGATGAACGGGCTGCAAAAGCACCCTGATGATCCTCTCTTGGATCTCGATTATGGCTTTAACATCAAATCCATAATCTCCATTGCGCCGGTAGATGGGCAATATAAACCCGCTGGCGAACTAACGGCCATAGAGAATGTGAACTATCTTGTCATTCATGGCTCACAGGACGGTGAGGTAACCTCCTATCAGGGTTCTCGGCAGTTTGAACGCATAAGCTTTTCCGATGGCAGCTATTATTTCAAGGCCGGACTCTTCGTTAAAGGGGCAAACCATGGTCAATTCAATACCACCTGGGGCGATAAAGACGCCTTCACCAATTTCAAGGGCTTTCTGAACTTGAACGATTTGTTGGCATCGGAAGAACAAGAACAGATTGCCAAGGTGTATATAGCTTCATTTTTAGAGACAACGCTAAAAAGCGAAACAATATACCTTCCCCTTTTTTCAGATTATCGAACAGGTAGAAAATGGCTGCCAAAAACAATTTACCTTAATCAGTTTGAAGATTCCAATACGCAACTGCTGTGTACCTTTGAAGAAGATGACGACCTGAAGAGTTCGACCATTTCAGAGGCTTCTATTTCGGCAAAAAACCTAGTGGTCTGGAAGGAGGAAGAAATCAAACTACTCCATAAAAATAAGGGCAGTAAAGGCCTATTTCTGAAATGGGACTATACTATTACGGATGGCGAAACGAGATCGGATCCGGTATTCAAGGTCCCCCTCGATTCATCTTTAGCAAGCTATTCAATTGCAATTCCTACAAACAGTATCCAACTTGATTCCGCTTCGGTACTCGTTTTTTCAATGGCAGAGGCCAATGGTATTTTAAAAGGAACAACTGTGTTGGAAAATAACAAGGGAACGGATTCCAATGGTATGAATGCCATTGATTTTACCATTGTGCTTAGCGATGCGAATGGAGAACTAGTTAGACTACCTTTGAGTAGTTTTTCCTATTTACAACCTAAAATTCCGGTAAGTATTTGGAAGATGGATTATCTGTTCGGTAAATTTAAATCGGAAACTGTTTTTCAGCTATTTCAATTTCCCCTTAGCGACATGCCGAATAACAACCGTAAATTCGATTTTTCAAAAATCACTGCTGTTGCCTTCGAATTTGACAAAAGCAAAAAAGGTGAGATCATCATCGACAACATCGGTTTTATGAAAGACCTGAGGCAATATGGATTGCCTTAACCTCCTTGCAGTGAAAACGTGTCCCAGTTTCGATATACTATGGAAGCTTCTTTTGAACGAACTGCCACCGCACTCATGTAATCTACCCTAGGTACAAAGGAAAAAACCCTCCACTCTGCCACTTCGTTAACATCCCAATGGGTTTCCAATAATTTTGCATTTTCATCATCGTCCAAAGAGACCGTAAATGAATCTAAAGGAAAGGAAAGGCCGCTTCCTTTAGCCTTGATAAATGCCTCTTTCCTTGTCCAGCAGCGATAAAACGAACGATACAACTGTTCAGGTCGACTTCCTAATGATTTTATTTCACTTTGCGAAAAGAAATTTACCGCCAGATCCAACACATCGAAATCGGTTTTTATGTGCTCCACGTCAACGCCTATCTCACAGCCCAGTGCAAAACCAAATACGACCATGTTTGTCGAATGCGAGCAATTGAACTTCAATCTGTTAGTGGAGGCCACGGAAGGTTTCCCGTAATCAGAATATACGAATTCAATTTTATCAGAGCCTACGGCCAAATAGTAACCTAACAACATTCGAAGAATACCACGTGAAATGACGTAGCACTCAAGGTCTTTCTGAAACTTGTACTTACTTGCCCTATTAACTTCATCCTTTGCCAGCAGTTTTAAATACTCGGGTACCATGGCACGATTAGCTTCAAGGTCCGCATACCAAAAATGAACCAGATCTGGGGTCAATATACCGTTATTATATGTTTGCGAAATTGAATCCATAATACTACTATAAAGCACCTAGGAGCATTTTATCCATGGCTATTAGGAAGCATGTACTTCATTGCAAGACTTTAAAATACATCCTTTAACGTAAACCACCGAAGGTAACCGCGCAAAGCCATGTAACCGATAAGGTCTATACTACAGGCAACAATTCTCTATTGTCATTCCCACTGAAGCGACATCAGGTTCTGTGAACAAATTCGCATGATCACCATCGATGACAGAAATCGAAACGCCTCCAAGAGCCACTTTTCGCCATGAATCAAGGATCATTGTATTGGTTCGTTCATCAATTTTTCTTGTGAGGATCAACTTGATCTTTTCCTGGTGGGTCGTCCAATGATATTCCTCATTGATTCGGATCAAGTTCTCGTGCACTCTTGACAACGCCCTACTTTCTTCGGTGCCCACTTTTTTGTTAAGTAACAATTTTAGTCTCAGTAACCGTAGGCCCAACCTTAATTTGAGGGCCTGTAGCGGTTGTTTGCGCAATAGTTTCATCAACACTTTAATGCGCAACATCAATGATTCGGGTTCATTGGCAGTATCCAATACGATCAAGTTGGCGTCAAACCCTTGTGCTTTAAGCTGCCTTAACATTTCATGGCCAACCGTTATGCTGAAGCAATATACCATGATATTGAAGGGCCCATTTTTTTGCACCTTGCGGATTGAATCTATATAGTCATGTGCCATTTCAACAATACTGTTGTGCATAGGTTTATCACCATAAAAACCTGAAGCCTGTAGGGCATAAAGAGGTCTGTCCGCATCGATATATTTTGTCAAGATATTGTAGAAAAAGACATGCCCCCCACCGGCATGTACACAAAACAAAGGAAGTTTTGAGCCTTCTTTGCGAAGGGTGACCAAATAATCCCACTGATCAGACTTGCTCTCATTTTCAGTAATAAATCTCGCCAATTCGGCCACCGTTTGATGGTCGAAAATTTGGTTCGGGGTTATCAGTATTCCTGCCTTCTTTGCTTTTGCAATGAACTGTATGCTTAAAATGGAATCACCACCGATATGGAAAAAATTATCGTTCAACCCTATCGACTCCAGGCCCAATAATTCTTTCCAAAGCTCCATAATTTTAGATTCCATGGGGGTGCTTGGTCGTTGCCCGTTTTCCGATGAATTGGAAACCACGTCTTTCTTGAGTCTTGAAAGTGCCTTTTTGTCAACCTTCCCATTGGGTAATTTTGGGAATTCATCCACTTGCGAAATAGTTGCCGGCACCATGTATTCGGGCATCTTGCTTCGCATGGCCGTACTAATTGCAGCAAACTCGATCGGTGCATTGGCCATGATAAACGCGTTGATGCGTTTCATTCCCTTGACCTCTTCGACCAGCACGACCGCTTCGCGTATTTCGGGTTCGTTTTCGAGTATGCGTTCAATCTCGTTCAGTTCCACACGATGGCCCCTAAATTTAACCTGCTGGTCAGATCGGCCTAAAAATTCAATATTTCCGTCGGCATTATAACGCCCCAAATCGCCGGTTCTGTACAGTTTTTCGTCAGTTCCTTTGCTGAATGGATTGGGAACATAAGCTTGAACGGACAGGTCGGGTCTTTTGTGGTAACGTCCTGCAAGGCCTTCGCCGCCAACATAGATTTCCCCCACGGCACCTGTAGGCACCAAGTTTCTTTGTTCATCCAAGAGGTATATTTGCGCATTTGCCACTGGTTTGCCAAGAGGAATATCCCCTGAGGTATCTTTCGGTTCGATCTTATGCGCAAGGCACCAGACGGTCGCTTCGGTTGGCCCGTATTCATTATAGATCGCCACTTGGGGCAGTACATCGAAGTGCATTTTACACAGTTTTGGCGAACATGCCTCACCAGCCACCATAACGGTGCTCAAGCTCTGTAGTTTTGCCTTATTGCCATATTCAATCAGAAGGCCGTACAATGAGGGCAGCATCAAGGTATGGCTCACCTTGTTCTTAAAGATGACCTCCTGCAGTTTTTCAATATCCTGTTCTAATCTATCTTCGGTAAGTATTAGATTTCCCCCAGTACAGAGTGTCCAAAATAGGCCTGCCTTTGAACTATCGAACGAAATGGAAGACATTAGAAGAAAAGTTTGGGGGTCCGTGCTATAAAAAGACAATCTACCTTCCGTAGAATTGATGATATTTCCGTGGGTAATGGGCACCCCTTTAGGTTGCCCCTCAAGGAGAAATCGAGGAGCTGCTGGCCACTATTTGGAAGGAGGTACTGCGTTTGAAGAAAGTGGGGGTCCATGATAATTTCATTGCCTTGGGAGGGCATTCCTTGGCCGCCATACGCGTGACCGCCCGAATCAATGAAGAGGTGGAGGCAAAATTCCCCCTGAACAAAATTTTCGAGTTGCCCACTATTGCCGAATATGCGGTTTATATCGAGAAAACCTTGATGTCGTTAATGGATCAATAAAAAATGCGAAGCGGATTCTTAAAAGGCTTGAAGCCACTACTGATTAAACGGCTCGCTTTGTTGATAGGCATCTGCTATCTTTTGAATCCGCTACATGATCAACTTAAACATGTGCTCCATGCGATTTCCCATGGTATCGAAATGCCCGATAACATCATTGAACATAAGTCCGTTATAGTGCCTGATGATCACCTCCATGACCAGCACCTCCATGAAGCCCTTAGTGAAGATCATGAACATGTTGTGTTAACGACGATAGACTTGTTATTTGGTACTTCCGATGACCATGAGGGTTCCAATGAAAACATACCTGGTCAATTGAAAATAGACAAACACATCGCCAGTTCTTCCTACCAACGCTTACCTAATTTTTTCCTCCAGGTAGAACATGTTTTTTTAAATCCCTTTAAAAGGACAAGGGAAGGTCACAAAAGAACGACAGAAAACCCTCCAAGAAACTTCCTTAGCTGATTTCGATCTTCGGATCATCGGCGTTTCAATATCTACTAATTTCCAACGATTACGTTAACACGTCCCTATTGGGCATACGCGGTGATGACCGCCTATGAACAAGAGTATAGCCCATTTTGGCTTGGACTAAAAAAAACCATTACTATGAAAAATTTAATTTTTGCAATACTTTTTTGCCTCGTAAGTAGCCTCAGTGCCCATGAGCTCAAGGGTACCATAACTTCTGAGGATAAGCTACCCCTTGAAGGCGTTGGGGTATACAATAAGACTACCGGGGCCTATACCTATTCCAATGTTTCCGGCTATTTTGAACTGGATGACATTTCGGTAGGAGACATTGTTACATTTAACGCCTTGGGTTTTAAGACCCAAGAACTGACCATTGATGAGGGTAAACTTGACGCTACGGTCAACATAACCATGATCGAATCGGCAGTGTCATTAGACCAGGTGGTACTGGTCTCCAAAGTGAACGCCATGAGTCAGTTCGTCAACGTAGATGTCAAGGCAAACCCTGTAAAGTCATCGCAGGAGATCCTGAGAAAAGTACCCGGCCTGATCATTGGCCAACATGCGGGGGGCGGTAAGGCCGAGCAGATCTTCCTGCGCGGTTTCGATATCGACCACGGTACCGATATTACGATCAATGTTGACGGGTTGCCCGTAAACATGGTATCGCACGCACACGGGCAAGGCTATGCCGATATGCACTTCATCATTCCGGAAACCATTGATAATATCGATTTCGGAAAAGGAGCCTACTATGCCGACCATGGCAATTTCAACACGGCTGGCTATGTTGATCTCAGTACCAAGAAGCGTATCGATGACAATCTACTATCCCTTGAACTGGGCATGTTCAATACCTTGCGCACGGTAGGCATGTTGAAAATTGCCGAGGGTGAAAAGAGCAATGCCTATATCGCCTCTGAACTGGTGCTGACCGATGGCGCTTTTGAATCGCCACAGCACTTTAACCGTTTGAATATCATGGGGCGCTATAACTTCAACAATCGTGTAGATCAAGACCTGAGTATCACCATGTCGCACTTTCAAAGTAAATGGGATGCTTCCGGGCAAATTCCCCAACGTGCGGTAGACCAGGGCTTGATCTCTCGCTTCGGGGCCATAGATGATACCGAAGGTGGTAATACCAGCCGATCTAATTTCCTGGTCAATCACCGCAAACAGATCGATGAACATTCGAACGTGGTCTCGAAGGCCTATATCTCGAAGTACGACTTCGAACTGTTCTCAAACTTTACCTTTTTTCTCGAAGATCCTGAAAACGCCGATCAAATACGCCAAAAAGAGGATCGTACCATCATCGGTGCCGAAACCAAGTATGTTCATACCATTCATGTCGGTGATCATGACTCCCAATTGAAATACGAGACCGGATTAGGATTTAGATATGATGATATCAATGACGTACAGCTTTCGCGTACCAAGAACCGGCAAGAACTACTGGAGCGGCTAGCATTCGGAAATGTCGACGAAATGAACGGCTACGGGTTCTTCAATTTAACATACAAGAAAAACAAATGGACCATCAATCCCGGACTTCGATTGGATTATTTCAAGTTCGACTATGTTGACCTGCTTTCCGAAACATACGACAACAAAAGTGAAAATAAGCTCTTTGTAGGCCCGAAATTGAACTTTCTATTTGCAGCATCGCCCAATGTACAACTGTTCGCCAAATCTGGTGTCGGCTTCCATTCGAACGATACCCGGGTAGTGGTGGCCAATAGTGGCGAAGATATTCTACCCGCCGCCTATTCGGTCGATTTTGGAACCATTTTGAAACCCACCGACAAATTGGTGATCGATGCCGCGCTTTGGAGCTTGTTCTTGGAGCAAGAATTTGTATATGTTGGTGATGCGGCCATTGTTGAACCGAGTGGCAAGACCCGACGGCTTGGGGTAGACTTCGGGTTGCGATACCAATTGACCGATTGGTTGTACCTCAATGGTGATGTCAACTATACCTACGCACGAAGTACCGAAGAACCTGATGGTAGCGATTTTATTCCCTTAGCTCCTGATCTGACTTCTGCCGGTGGTCTTGCTTTCAGGGATCTGGGTAATTTTTCAGGGGGCATCAATTATCGATACATTAAAGATCGGCCCGCAAATGAGGATAATTCGATCATAGCCGAAGGGTACACGGTTACCGACCTGAACCTCAACTACAATTACAAGAATTGGACCTTTGGCATGATCATCGAAAACCTCTTTGACATCGAATGGAACGAAACCCAGTTCGCCACGGAAAGCAGGTTGTTCAATGAGCCCAATTCATTCGAAGAAATACATTTTACACCGGGTACTCCTTTTTTTGTAAGGGGGAAAGTATCGGTGAACTTCTAGGTTTCAAAAATAGTTAAGTACGGTTCTATAGACCGTCCGTTCTTGAACGGGCGGTCTTATCGTTATGTGGCCATACTAAATTGGCTATATAACTGTTAACCTATTGTATTATTTTTGCAATAGAATTGAACAGGTATGGTAAGTTTCTTTACTAAGAAAAAGTATTTGGTTGACCTTTTGGAGGGGTTCATCGATATTCATAATCATATTTTACCCGGTATCGATGATGGTGCCAAAACTGTTGAAGATTCCATGAACATCATCAACGGCTTTGCCGCCTTCGGGGTGCACGATTTCATCGCCACACCGCACATCATGCACAATTACTACGATAATACGCCCACCACGATCCAGAACGCGATGCATGTACTACAAGAAGCACTGAGCGCGCAAAATGGACGCGACGTTTCGGTGCGCGTCGCCGCGGAACACATGATCGATAGCCATTTTGAACAGCTCCTTGAAGAACAGAAGGTGATGCTCCTTGGCAAAGAACATCTGCTCATTGAAATGAGCTACCTACAGCCTCCTATCAATTTTGATGAAGCCGTTAAGGCCATTACGAACAAGTGGTTCTTTCCCATTTTGGCGCATCCTGAGCGGTACAACTTCCTGCATTCCCGTAGGCGAAAGTATGCTGAATTCAAAGAACAGAATATTTTATTCCAACTGAACATGCTCTCCCTAGGGGAGTATTACGGCAAAGAGGTTTCAAAAATTGCCCTGAAATTATTGGAGGAGGGAATGATCGATTTCATTGGCTCCGATGTTCATCATGTGGAACATATAAACGCACTGAAAAAAGTGACCGTCTCAAAAAAGGTAGTGAACCGATTAATTCCGGTCATCGAAAAGACCATCGAAACATTCAGGCCATAGGCTTAACAAAGGTTTCATATCCTTACAGAAAAATAGCGCGCCCATAGCGGTAATACTAAAAAAGGGCCAGCTTATATAGCTGGCCCTTTACTTTAACGTGATACTATGTTCTTTTAATTACCGATCAACAACTTCATTAATCTTGTTTCTCCATTACTTAAGACTACTCTTACCAAATAGAGGCCATTTTGTAGTTGAAATATCGGTATTTCGAAGTTTCCTAACACTTCATTGTTGTCTGTTTCAGGCACGATATAGCCTCCTACGTATTTTCCTCCCACATCATGTACGGTAATGTTCATGACCGTAACGTCTTCGGGAAGGTTGTCGAAAATAATATTGGCAACATCACTGTCCCTTGCAGGTGGATTGGTTTCAAAACGGAGCTCTAGTGTCGTACTTGTATTCTCTACAATGACCTCAATGGTCTCTTGATCCGTAAGTCCGTTTTCGTCGGTAACGGTCAAGGTCACGGTATAGGTTCCCGAAAGCTGGTAGAGATGCTCCACATCTGCTTGCGTGCCCAATGGGGAACCATCCCCAAAATCCCATGAATAGGTCAACTCACCCATATTGGAGGTAGAGTTACTTCCCGTAAAATCAACCAGTAGCCCACTTAGGACCTCCACTTGAATTACGGCCATAGGAGGAATATTCCCATTCTCGTCGGCCACCGAAATAGTTAACGTGGTGGTTGCCGAAAGTCCCTCCGCATCCTCAACCGTTAGGGTAACCGTATAACTGCCCACATTCGCATAGGTGTGCTGGGTATTCATAGTTGATGAGGTAGGGCTACCGTCACCAAAATTCCATAAATAGGATACTACACCTACATCATCCGTGGAACTACTGCCATTAAAAATAACCGGTAAGGGTGCAATTCCGGATAAAGGACTAGCACTGGCAACTGCTACCGGGGGTTGATTGCCGCTTGGGCTGTTGACCATAATGGAAATAGTGGTACTGTTGGTAAGGCCTTCTGCATCTTGCACCGTAAGCTCTACAACATAATTACCTCCAACGGTAAAGGTGTGAACCGGATTTGACGTGGTCACCGGCACACTGCCATCTCCAAAATTCCAGGAATATCCCGTAACCGCAACGTCATCGGTAGAATTACTTCCGGTAAAGTTCACCGTCAAGGGCGCATTGCCCGTAAGCGGGGTGGCACTGGCCACTGCTACCGGGGGTTGATTTTGAACCGGATTGTTTACCGTAATTGTTACCACCGCAGTATTGGTTAAGCCGGCTGCATTCGCTACCGTTAATTCAACGTTATAAACACCGGTGGAAGTGAAGGTATGGGTAGGGTTTGCCACCGAAGCGTTCGGGGTACCATCGCCAAAATTCCAGGAATAAGAGGTAACCCCTATAGCATCTGTAGAATTGCTTCCCGTAAACGCCACCTGCAAAGGTACAACGCCACTCAAAGGGGTTGCGCTTGCAACGGCTATGGGAACCTGATCACCTTCTTGCCCGATATTCCAGATAAACTGTATAGATTCGTTTGCAGGAGGATTACCGGTAGACTCGACATTGACCGTAACATTATACGGGCTGTTGTCTGCGGCACCTACTCCCGCACCTCCCACAGGAGATTGCGGGGTATTGGTAAATTGGCTGCCATTATTGTTTGTTCCGTAGGTACCTAACTTGTAAAGCGCGAACTTATCTATGGCATGGCCCAATGAGCGTTCAGAGATCTCCATGGTGTAGATGCCCGGATTCACAAAGTACACATAAATATTATGCGCATCGAAATCACTGGTCAGCGCCTGCCAATTATAGACCTCGGAGCTTCCTCCACTGCGATATACCTTAAGATACCCATTATTGCTTACCCCCTCAGGGGTTGTTGCCGGGGTTTGTCGTGAAGTACCTCCCGGGAAAACAATGTTCGTCTGGGCCCCTTGCAGATTGCTGATAAGCGCCGCCTCGCTGTCAGGAATTCCCTTAAAGCCAAAGAACCATACGTTGGCATTGTTTGGAAAACGAAGCCAGTTATCATTCTCATCTGTAGGACTAGGTCCGCTGAAGAAATTTCTCCAGTTAAAGCGGTAAACTCCCGGAGTACTTATGTTGATCTGGTACGGGATGGTACTTCCGTTCTGGTTGTTGAAATGGTTGGAGTTGGCTATAATGCCGGTTGCCCCATTGGCCGTGGTGGTACCCCAACCTGTTGAAGCACCCGATTCGGCCTCTACGACCACCAAGCCGTTTTGTTCCAAAAATGCCCCACTACCCGCCCCTCCATCGAGTACCGTACCCGATATTAAGCCTGTATTCGGATCGATGGTCAATGTTGGTGGTAGTCCGATTGCACTATAGGTAAGACCCGTTCCTCCTAAAGCATTGATTTGCAATGACACCACATCTTGCTCGTTATTGTTCTGTGTACCCGGGTTTCCTACGATCAGCCCTGTATTCGCCGTATTGGACAAAATTACGTTCAATGACGAAGAGGCTCCGTAATTTATGGTAAGAAGAGCACTCTTAGTACCTGCACCACTATTCAACTGCACTACGATATTATGAATGGTGTTGGAATTGAGTAGGGAGTTGGTAAGGAGTCCCGATACAATATTAAAATCTGCCGCATTGGGGCCCGACAACTGTATGGATCGTATAAACTTGCCCACATTGCCCCCTGATAGCTGTAGGGCTATGGTCTCCGATGTGCCACTTGCTATGAGCACCGAACTAGG
>JBHJNU010000016.1:0-6313 GCA_050330515.1 Flavobacteriaceae bacterium
GAGCAACAAGAAGAACTTCATGAGTACTTTTTAGAGGCCGAAACCGATACCATTGAAGATGCCATGGAAGAGTTCGATGGAGATTATGAAGATGAAGAACTTCGCCTGTACCGTTTGAAATTTATTAGCGAAGTGGCGAATTGAACCGTGGTTTTCCAAGAATTATCAAGTTGCAAAAAGGTATAGAAAAAGCCCCGATAGCGGGGCTTTTCATTTTTTACAAAAGTAATTTATGCACCTTTAGCTTCAATGGCCATTTCACATCCATATTCTTCCAAAAAGAAATTATCCAGTTCATCTGCCTTAAGGGCAAGATTTTTTATATTCTCTTTGATGGTATCGGCATGATCGGTAAAAATATCGGAAAGGTGTGCTCTATACGAAAGGAAGATCTTGTTCTCGTGCACTCCTAAATAGTAGGGCGCCACATTCTTGCCCAACAAATATTCCATCAATTGTTGCAAATTCTGTTTGGGCAACTGGTTCATAGGTGATGTCGCGACCAAATAGTCCCTTTTGAAGACGAAGATCCTGATCAGGGCACTTCCTTGGTGAAATTCCCAATAATCTCTGCCGGCTCTTCCCAGAACAGGGTTCATGCCCAATTCGGTCAAGGCGCCCTCTACAAAATTTGCAAAATGGCCTTTTTCGAATTCTTCCCAAATAGAAACATCCATATCATTGCCGCAACTGTTACAGAATTCGGTCTCTTCGTCGGTATAGTTGTCGCAAGAGTTACATTTGACCCTAAATGCGGTATCTGTATAGCTGAAATCTGCCATTTCCTTTAGCACGTCTAGATGCTTAATACCAAAACCTACATTATCGGCTTCAGTGAATTTGGAGGTGGTCACCCCAACTAAGTTCCCTGCTTGGTTCAGCATGGGGCCACCTGAATTTCCTGGGTTTACCGCGGCATCTGTCTGCAAAAAGTGTCTTGGGCCCATAGGCTGACTTGCAGATGATACGATACCTTCGGTTATGGTGTACGGCATCCCGAAAGGATATCCGTGAATATAGACTTTATGGGTATTTGCTACCAGCACCTTTTCATCCAAGGTGATATCGTTCTCTTTGTTTTCGAAACCCTCGATGTGCAAAAATGCCAGGTCTACCTCTGGGTTGACCATAATTACGTTGGCCACGAACCTATCTTGTTTGTAATCTTCGACAGCCACGGTCTTTGCTCCGGCAACAACATGATAATTGGTAATGACATGATTTTGTCCGCTAACGGTAAATCCGCTTCCAGTGCCTGAAGCAGTGATGATCTTGAACACTGATTTTCTTATATTTTCCATGATTTTCTAATCGCTGTTATTAGTTTTTATCCAAAAAGTTTCGCAAAGAGGCCCTTGCTGCCTGATGCGGCTTTGGTACTGCCGTTCAGCAAGCTGTAATAGGTATCTAAAAGTTTTGGCGCGGCTGCGGGGGGTTCAAGACCTGAAACCTTCTCAAGTACATCATAGATGGCATTTTTATGGACCTCTTCTACGTTGAAATTGTACAAGATATACAAGAAGTTGTACTGAAGAAAGTAGCATAAAGAAAAGTTGTCTCCGTCATTCACATATCTGTTGACCGTGTTTTCTAAATGCTTGGCATCTTCTTGTAAAATTTGAATTGAACTCCTCCATTTTAGGGATATAAAGACATCTGCATGATAGATGTCTTTCATAAAATCTTCTTTTGACTTTGCGCAAAGTTTTTGCATGAAGTTGGTGCCTTTGTCAACCCGAAGTTGAAAATTGATGCCGTTATTCATCATGTTGTTCACATATTCTTGAAGTTTTGTGCGCAGTGTACCGTGAACGTAGGGCATATTAACAATTTTCAAGATGGAGATGAGCGTGATGTCCCATTGGAAAACATCCCATCTTTTTTCCTTGAAAAAAGCACTGTAGTTCTTATAGTCGTTCAAGATATCTTGAATTTGTTGCCAAACCGTTTCTACTTCCGACCCTGCCAAAGGCTGTACACTAGCTTCTTTGTAGAAGTCCGCTTTGTATTTTTCTACGAATTCGTCATCATAATCATCTGCGTAAACGCAAATTTCCCTTAGTACATCATATACCTTGTAGGGCTGACAAAGGGCAATGGGCATTTCGTACTCGAACCACAGGGTATCATCTTTCAGGTTGATCTGTGATAAGGTCAAGGGGTTAAAGTTGACCTCGGCTATTTTGCGGTACAAGGCCACTTTATTGGTGGCATCGGTAGCTCTTAGAAAAGGGGCTTTTACGGTAAACGTGCTATCCGTAATACTTACATGTATTTCTGCGGAACCTTGACCACGAACAATAGTGATATGTTCTTGGGTGTTTTTACCTGCCAGAATACCCGGATTGATGTAGTTGATCGTTTCGATTACGGCCGTTCTGAAGTTCTTGGCGTCATAGGCGTCCATGGCCTTGTCCCAATTTGCTACTTCGGCGCGTGGTTCATCAATACCTTGAATTGGCCTTTGAAATTTAGGTAATACATTATTCATACGTTGATTGTTTAGTGCGGTTGGCATTAAATTATTAGAAATACAACGTCGATGTCGCCTATTTATTTTTGCCGGCCTCCGCTGGTTACTTAATATTCATACCGTTACAAAAATGCGATGAATAGCAGATGGGGCGAACGCCTGAAATTTGGGAATTTTCTACCCCTGAAAACGGGGTAATGATGATCTAAATAAAATTGTTTAACATTTTAATTTAAAAATTAAACAAAAATTAAGAGACTCCTGGATTCTTTCCCGCTACCTTTGAGGAAATTTAAAAAAAACAACTATGAAAAAGATTAAAATTACATTCGCTTGCGCCCTTATGCTGATTGGGTTTACCGCTGTTGCCCAAGATGCCAATATTGTAGGTGTCGCCGCGGGAAATGAGAATTTTTCAACTTTGGTAACCGCTGTTAAATCTGCAGATTTGGTAGAAACCTTAAGCAGTGCGGGCCCTTTTACAGTATTTGCCCCTACCAACGATGCCTTTGCAAAGTTACCCGACGGTACCGTCACCAGTTTATTGGTACCGGCCGCCAAAGCCGATTTAACCGGATTGTTGACGTATCACGTGGTTGCCGGTAAATTTGATGCGGCGGCGGTTATTGGCGCAATCAATGGTAACAATGGAAAGTTCACGGTCACTACCGTTCAGGGCGGTACTATTGTGCTTAGCTTAAGTGGTGGCAATGTAGTATTGACCGATGAAAAAGGAGGAAGGGCTACAGTGGTTATCGCAGATGTTGCGGCTTCTAATGGAATCATTCATGCCATAGATACCGTGGTAATGCCGAAATAGGTAGTACTAACAAATTGAAAGAGCCATCATTCTTGAGTGAATGATGGCTCTCATTTTTTAGAAAACCATGTATTTAACGGGCGGAGGTTCCGCCATTGTTCTTGTTACGCCTTAATTGCCGTTGAATTTTTTTGATCGCTGATTCAATAGATTTCTCAGGTTCGATAATATTGTACTCTCCCCAAAAATCTGGGTCTGCAAAGCCTATGGCCTCATCATTTAAGATTATTGAAGACTTCATCAACCCTTTGCCCTTGGGCTGCTCACTGGTCAAATTCTTTTCCCAATCGGTCACCGCCATCTCGCAGGCCAAGGTGTAAACGGAGTTGAAGAGTTTCTTGTCCCAATCAACTTTGAACTCTAGTAGCACATTGCTATAACCGTAATACCATCTGCCGTTCTTTTCGCGATAATCTACGCGATAGGCGACTTCGGTAGGCCAAACATTTGCATTTTTTGGTTTTTTGCGAACGAACAACTTTGCCGCTTCTTCTTTGTCGGTAATATTCAAGGAATAGGTGGCGCTTGTCAGGATCTTGTTCTCAGCATCGATGTACAGCTTGCCCTTATATAACTGATCAATAAGGTTTTCTTTGGGCTCAAAGGAAACGATATAGATCAGTTGGTTATCTACAATGGTAGAACGATCAAAAGAGAATATATAGGCTTCGATAGCCGCATCGGTGAAGATATACTCGGGATATTTCATGATATCCACAAAAAGGGCGTTGAACGGGCCGCCTTGTAATTTCAGCGCCACGGTGTCTAACTTATCGTAGTCGGTGCTTTTTCGAGCTTTATAAAGCTGCACGGCATCCTTTTTATCGGAGGTATAGGGGGTTTTATAAATGTTTACCACTGCTTCCGACAGCGAGACGTTGTTTTTTCTTTTTTTGATCGTTTCCCTATAGAAGGCGGTCATCAAGGTAGGGTCTTCAAAGTAATTGTCTCCTTTCTTTTTCAAGGTTTCCCTCACCAAGGCCGCCGCATCTTTGGGTACGGTCAAATTGACTTCCGATAATTCAGTGACGGATACTTGAAGTTTGATGCTGTTCTTCCGCTCCGACAATTGTACCATGGGGATCACCTGAGTCTTGTACCCCAAAAAGGACACGACTAAATTGCCACTTAGCATTTCAGTGGGTACCTTTAAGGCAAATTCGCCTTCGGTGTTGGTTACGGTACTAATATTGGAACCTTCAACGGACAAGGTGGCGAATACCAAGGGTTTGTTGTTTTCATCGTCTAGTACTTCTCCTTTAAATTGCGTGAACGAGGTATTCAATTCTTGGGCGTCATCTTGAAAGGCGGCAACTTTTTGAAGACCGCCCACGCTGAGCGTCAACAATATTAGCACCAAAAAAGGCAGCGGATTCTTTGGGGTAACCCAAATAGTTATTCTTTCTTTCATAGCACATTTTTTAAATTGGTTTGTTTAATATTCAAACATTCGAACTCTAAGTTAGTGACTTTTAGCATGCTAATGTGTTAAAAATTTGCTATATTCATTCGTAAGGTTCATGTGTTTTCGAGGAATCGGACACCAGTCGGTTTATTTCCGTTATTTCTAATGGCGTTAGATCTCGCCATGTACCCACCGGTAGGTCTAAGGTGACATTCATGATCCGCACCCGTTTCAGTTTCTTTACCCGATAATCCAAATATTCGCACATACGCCTAATTTGACGGTTCAATCCTTGGGTAAGTACGATCCTGAACTGGTATTTGCTTAGTTGCTCCACTTCACATTTTCTGGTAACGGTGTCTAAAATGGGGACGCCATGGCGCATTTTCTCAATAAATTGTAGTGTAATCGGCTTGTCGACCGTAACCAGATATTCCTTTTCATGGTGATTTCGTGCGCGTAGAATCTTATTGACGATGTCGCCATCATTGGTTAAAAAAATGAGACCCTCACTGAGTTTGTCCAATCGTCCGATAGGAAAAATCCGTTTCGGGTGTTGTATAAAGTCAATGATGTTGTTTTTTTCTACTCTTGTATCTGTTGTACAAACAATTCCCACAGGTTTGTTGAACGCCAGATATACCGGTTTTTCTTGGGGTTCGGATATGGGTTTGCCATTTACCCGTACATCGTCTCCCCGAGTTATTTTAGTTCCCATTTCTGGCACCTTGCCGTTGATGGTTACCCGACCTTGTTCGATTAGTTTATCGGCCTCCCGGCGTGAACAATAGCCCACCTCACTAAGGTATTTGTTGATTCTTGTCTGCTTCGGTTCTTGCACTTGGTTTTACTTGAATAGTGCAAATTTAGGGCATTATGGCTTGTGTTGTTCTAAAGAAGTATGCATTTGAATCAATGGCGGTCAGTAATTTGCTTCAACTGGTTGCAGAACTTATCGCATTTACTCAAAGGCTAGTATGAACTAGTTTTTACACCACGCGGGTGATGCTCTAAAAACAACAAGCAAGACCGCATGCTTTCCAGAACTATATGATCGCGTTGTTTTAAAGAAATTATCGGTTTCTCATCATGGTCAAAGTAAACCAGCCCAAAATGAGAATGATCACGATCATAACCGCCCAAAGCCAAAGTTTATTTTCGAACAGCGGTGCTGCTTTGTCGGTTTCTTTTTTCTGAATTTCTTGAACGGGACCCATTTGCAGGGCGGTCAAATTTTCAGGAATGTTGGTAGTCACCTTCGCAATGTCATAGCTGGGTACCTTATCATTGATCTTGCCAAAGGCCAAACAATAGGTCGCCGGGGTGTTCAGTCGCGTAACCAGCTCGTGAACATATCCTTTTGGCTCTACATTTTCGATGGTAAGTGCTTGGTTGTCTTGATTTTGAAGGGTTATCCGTAACTGTTTTACAAGTGTACTTTCAAAATGGAATTCATTTTTTTCTAGAGATGTCATAATGCCCGAGGTCAGATGGTGATAGTTGTATTTCCACCCTTTTTCGGTATGTACACTATCCCTTATATATGCGATTGAAACCGGGCGGTAGTAATCGATTGCATCGCTTACGTTTATCTTCAAGTAACTTAAGGGAATCT
>JBHJNU010000017.1:0-7235 GCA_050330515.1 Flavobacteriaceae bacterium
CAGCCTTCGGGTGGGGTATCGGACTGATATTTCAGGCGATTAAGGCCTTTGGGTTCAACCCATTTCTAGGCAAGGACTGGGAGAAACGCAAAATACAGGAATTCATGGAAGAGGAAGACCGCAAAGAGCGATGGGAGTAATGAGAGCTGCTCTTAAGGTGACCCTCGCGGGGTAGGTCAAAGCCTAGTTTTAGCATACCGTTGCTGTAGGTGAAAGGCGCGGGCGCAATAAAAATAAAATATATTTTAGAATAGTAAAATATTCATATTGAATTGATTGAAAGGTTATATTGAAATGAATACATTACTAATTTTTCAATCCCATAAAGCAATTACATTTGGAAACAACAGCTAGAGATAAGAAAAAAAGGGCCATGCAACGGGTGAAAGAACTCAAGGGTTTTTATGTGCACGGTGCGGTATTTTGTATCGTGAATACTTTTATTTCCGTAAATAAAATTATTCGCAATATGGGTCACGGGGAATCGTTCAGTGAGGCATTTTGGGATTTGGGTACCTTCTTTATATGGATTTTCTGGGGAATAGGCCTTGCCTTCCATGCCACTAAAGTCTTTGGTTATGGACCATTTTTCAATAAAGAATGGGAAAAACGCCAAATAGAGAAATATATGCAAGAAGATGCTGCCGAAGCGCAAAGGTTCAAACGAATAGGAAGGGATTATGGAAAGTAAAGAAAGGATACATTTTAGCAGGGCGAAAAGTAGGCTGCAAAAGGTCAAAAATTGGTACCTAACGATTCCGGTCTACGTAATAGTAACTCTTCTGGTTTCAGGAATGGTTTATTCGATGAGGGTGCTTCAATTTACTGATTTCCTGATTTATATGTTCATGGCATTCCCGTTAATTCTCTGGTTCTTTTTCTTTGTTCAAGTATTTTTGGTACTTGGAAGAAAGCCAAGATTCCTCAAAAATTGGGAGGAACGAGAAATTCTTAGGCACATGGAAGCTGAAGATGTAGAAGTAACGCATTATAAATGAGTAAGACTATGGAAAACGATAAATTGACCAAGTATCAAAGGGCACAAAAAAGAGTGTCCGCCATCAGGGGTTTTTATGATCATCTGGGGGCTTATCTGCTTGTGAACCTCGTGTTATTCTTATCAAGGAATAAAATTCGCTTCACATTAATCAGTGCCGAGGCTTTGGGAGATCCTAATATTTTGGATTGGGTGGATTGGAATATCTTCGGAACACCTATAGTTTGGGGAATCTTTTTATTGTTCCACGCTGCAAAAGTATTCGGCTGGAGTCCGTTTTTCAATAAAAAATGGGAAGAGCGGCAACTAAAAAAATATTTAGAAGAGGGTGAATAGTGCTTTGTTTCGATAATTGCCACCAACATCACGGCCTTTACCTTAAAAACAAAAATCTCGAACCAAAAACCTGAAATAAAAAAATGAACGTAATCATCATAGAAGACGAAAAGCCGGCGGCAAGAAGATTATCAAGGCTTCTGGCCGATTTTGACGTAGCCGTATCCGTAATGCTACATTCCGTTGAGGAAGCTATCGCTTGGTTTCAGAGCAACGAACATCCTGACCTGATTTTTTTGGATATACAGCTCTCCGACGGGCTCTCATTTGAGATCTTTGAGGAGGTTGAGGTCAAGAGTGCGATTATTTTTACCACCGCTTATGATGAATACGCCCTGCAGGCTTTCAAATTGAATAGTATCGATTATCTTTTAAAACCGATTGATGATGAAGAGCTGGAAACTGCTGTGAAGAAGTACAGGGCCCTAAAACCTGAACCACAAAAACTGGCATTGGATTTCGAGGACATCAAGAAACTGCTGGTGAATCCGTTAGAGCGCGAATTTAAAAAACGATTCACGGTCAGGGTAGGGCAGCACTTGAAAATTATAAATGCCGATGAGGTGGAATGTTTTTATAGTGAGAACAAAGGAACCTATGCGGCAACTTCAGACGGCAGAAACTACCTGCTTGAAACAACTTTGGAAAACTTGGAGGATGAACTTTCGCCCAAAATATTCTTCAGGGTAAGCCGTAAATTCTATATCAACATCAACCATATCAAAGACATTATCTCATACACCAATTCACGCCTTCAAATCAAGCTGAACCACTTTTCAGAACAAGAAATCATTGTAAGTAGGGAAAGGGTTAAAGACTTTAAGTTATGGTTAGAATAGGTTATTCTAAATTGCTGAATAACAATCATATGAACTAGACTATAGATTTTTCTTATAACCTCTTTTTACGCTGATTCATTACTATTTTCCAGTCTATTTTCGTCAAATGAAGAGGGTAATAACTTGGGGATCAATTTAATGAAAATAGGTAATAGCACGGCGCCACCGGGCAGTAAAAAAATGGCCAATGATGGAATACTCTTGAAGATATCGATAAGATGATTCTGCACTTTTTTCTTCTCCATTGAACTTAGATCCCGAACGGTCGATTTTGATAACAGCATAACCAGTTCACCACTTTGTGCCAGCTCTTTTTGCAGCCTTTTACTATTTCTTAAAATCAGTTTGTTGACGATCTTGCTCATGCTTTCGTAAAACTGAACAGCTAGATTATCTTGCTTTAAAAAAGGTACATCTTTGGCATTCTTAGAAAAAAAGTAACTCACCTCATCAAGCACAAGGGCTATATCTTTCGCGTTGAAGCCCATTTCCATTCCCAGTGTATACACAAAATCAGATTCCTTATACTCCAAAGATTTGTCTTCCCAAACGGTCAAACAGGCAATATCAAGCAGAAAACGGTTTTCCCAGCTTATGGGGTCGTTCTTTAGCTTATCGCGATAGCTGCCGTCATAATGTTCAATATTGTCGTCAACAAAGGTCAGTGACGAGGCAAAGACCTGCTGTAGGCGTTCATCGTTCTTATTTTTTTCTTTAGAATTCAATGCCTCGTAAGTGACATTGATGGCCAAATTTTCTAGTCGCTGTGCATAACTGCGAATGTCTGTGGTTTTTCTAAGGTATTCTTTGAAGGTTATAACATCAATGAACAGCAAGGTATTGGTTATGACACTATTGAAGGTCTTGCTGATCAGGTTGTCTTCAAGATAGATTCTTGAATCTATCAATTTTTCAAGTTTAGCGGAAGTCTTTGTACCTGTCAACAATTTTCCCAGCAATGACATATGGTCCATCTTCAAATCAGTATAAAACTGGAATACCGCTGTCAAGAACACCTTGAAATCGGTTTCGTTGCGTTCTAGAAGAAAGGTGAAGTAGAGCGCGTTAAGTAGGTTTATTTTTGCCTTTTCATCTTCCGACAACGTATGTTCGGACTTTATAAAGGGAGGTACCTTAAGATTGATACCATAAACAAAACCTGTTTTCTTAATACCGTGATAGAGGTGATCCATATCGGTATAGGTGGTCAGGTGGCTAGCCGTTAAATGACCGAACTTATCTATCCATCCAGCTGACGATGGGTTCATTGGTTGACGATTTAGGATGCTAAATTACGCGAAAATAGGCAGCTAATCATTTCTCTAGCAGTTATTCAGTAAGGTTAAGGTAGTTCTCCTGGTTTATTTTGTGATTTTTTTTGTAGGATTATAGTAATGAAATACATACATTTATCTTCCAAATTATAAGTACGCTTTCTGCAATGCCCCAAGTATTACAGAATTTCGAAGAAATTTAACCCAATAGTTTCCCTAAAACTGTAGTGTTATGGAATACTTCCTTTTTTTTGTCTGGATTATTATTATGGTTTTGTTACTGTACCGCATCGTTGTAGCGCGTCAGAATTTAAGAAAAACCCTAAAGGCGGGTAGGTACCAATTTCGCAAGAATTAATCGATTTGCCAAGAGGTTATGCTGTTTCTAGCGGACACCCCGGTAGCCATTGCCTAAAATAGGATGCTGTTTAAAGGCATTGAAAGGCCTGTTCCAAAAGGGTGAGGTTCCCCTATTTAAAGCTCGGCCCAATTATCCAAGAGCAATGTCCAGTCATAGTTTTTGTAACTGATGTCAACATCCTTGGTGTTGGGTATTAACTGGTGGGCCTCAAGAATTTTCTTGATATTTTTACGACTTCCAAAATCTCCCCTGAACCAACTGAACAAAGAGCTTATCGCGACCGTATGGTTCGTTGGATCGTACGTTGTAGTCTGCTTTAAATAGTTTTCAGTTGCCTTTTTGAATTGATTTTCAAGCTGATCCGCTTTGTAAATTGCTACTGGTGGACAATCTTTAGCGCCGCAGTTCAAGGCGAAATGCACTCTGTAATCGCGACGGTCGACCCTTAGTCTTCGCTCGAATTTATCAGGTAACCATTTGCGTATTTTGCCTAAGCCCAACGGCCATTGTGATTTGCGGATGATCCCATGTTCAATTTTTGAAAAGGCTATTTTTTCTCCGGCGATGGTTATCCTATCATTATTGAAAAAAGCTTGCCTGTCAGCATATAGGTCAGGGTCTTTAGAAAGGTGTACCTGAATATAGGCGTTGTATATATTTATCCAGAAGGCCAGCTTTTGAGTATCGCTCTGTAATGCGTTCTCCAAGGCTTCCAAAGTTGTATTTTTCAATTGGTCTAGATACAACTTGGTTTCTTTACCCGCTTTTATATCGGCAAGAAACAACTCTGATAACGCATTAAAATCGGTGATTTCGGTTGTTTTGGTCTGGGCGGAAGATTGATAAAGACCTAAAAAGGTCAAGACGGTAACGCTGTACTTGATTAAATGGGCCATGGTGTTTATCGAATATTGATTTGTACTATTGTATTTAAGAAAGGAAATATAAACGTTTGGTCGTATTTTTTATACAACCTTTCCGACGAAGTTAAAGAACCAGAGCCACTGTTAGTGCATGAAAAAAAGTAAATAGTGGCTTTTTCTTGTTCGAGAAACATTTTTGAAATCAGTTCATGATAAGTATTATTATACCGGCACACAACGAAGCAACCAATTTGCAACGATTGCTTCCCGTGTTGAACAGTTTTACGGTCGATGTTCCTTTCGAGGTCATAGTGGCCCTATCGCCCTATAATGATGACCATTCAGAATCGCTAGTTGTACATGACAACGTTAAATTCATCAACTGTCAAGAAAAAGGCCGTGCCGTGCAGATGAATTTGGCGACAGACTTCGCTTTGGGCGATATTTTTGTCTTTTTACATGCTGATGTACTTCCCCCTAAATCATTTTTGAAGGATATTGTCAGTACGTTGAACAACCGGTATGAGGCAGGTTTCTTCTCGTACCGCTTCGATAAAAAAAGTCTTTTGTTGAAGATTAATGCCAAATTTACGGCTAAGGATGGTATTTTTACCGGAGGGGGCGACCAATGCCTATTTATTAAAAAGCAAACTTTTTTAAGGCTTGGAAAATTTAACGAGAATCAAGCCTTGATGGAAGATTTCGAATTTTTCGATAGAATGAAAAAAAGTAATGTCGCTTACAAGATCATTAAAAATGATTTGATCGTCTCGGCCCGAAAGTACCATAACAATTCGTACCTAAGGGTAAACTGTTCCAATTTACTTTTGGTGCTACTGTATAAGTTCGGCTACCCGCCACCGAAGTTAAAATCATTGCATAATAGATTATTACGAACTTCTTCCCAAAGTAATACTTGATGGGTAAGTTAATCAACGGAATACAGCAAATAGGCATAGGTGTTACCGATGCCAAGAAAGTATTCAATTGGTACCGAAGCCATTTAGGTTTTGATATCTTGGTCTTTGAAGATGCATCTTCCGCCAAACTGATGACCCGATATACGGCAGATACCGTAGAAAGTAGATATGCACTTTTAGCACTGAATATGATCGGTGGTGGGGGCCTAGAAATTTGGCAATTTAAGAGCAGGGTGCCCACTGCTGCTGAAACACGGATCAAATGGGGTGATTTGGGGATCAATGCAATGAAGCTCCGCAGCACCTGCATTGAAAAGGCCCACGGCAGATTAAGGGGTCTTCAACTTTCGTTACTTACAGAAATCGACCGTCAAGCTCAGGATCGCCCACATTTCTTTTTTGCTGATCCATGGGGCAATGTAGTGCAGGTGGTGGCGGACACCTATTGTTTTGAGACATCGAAGTCGGTCTGTGGCGGCGTGCTCGGCGCTGTTATCGGTGTTTCTGATATGGCCACTTCGCTGAAATTTTATCAAGAGCTTTTAGGGTACAACCTTTTGATAACCGATGAGACGGCAGTTTTTGAAGATTTTAAAGGTCTTTATGGAGGAAAGCGCCAGTTTCGGCGTGTGCTTTTGAAACATGGCCCGAGGCTGGTTGGTGGTTTTGGTGAATTGTTGGGGCCAACGGAAATCGAATTGATTCAGCTGCTCAATGGTGAACCGGCCAAAATATACGGGGGACGGCTTTGGGGTGATCTGGGTTACATTCACATCTGTTTTGATATTCACGGTATGGATCTGCTTCGTGAAGAGGCCAAAAGCTATCACCATCCGTTCACTGTTGATAGCGCCGATAGTTTTGATATGGGCGATGCCGCCGGACATTTCAGTTATATAGAAGACCCCGACGGTACCCTTATTGAATTTGTGGAAACCCATAAAGTACCTATTCTCAAAAGTTTGGGCCTATTTATCGATTTGAAAAAACGAAACCCGCTGAAACCCTTGTCACGATGGTTGATCAAGGCGATGAAATTACATCGGGTCAACCGAGATCTATGACACTGCGGTTAAATTGAAATGGATTTACTTACCTAAACGGAATGCAAGGACTACCAATTCAAAAAGGTTCCCGAGGTGCATTAATACCTCAAAGCAGAGAAGCTATAGCAGATTGCCAGCGTACCCTTTTTGAATCGGTACACGAAAAAATTGGTAAGAAACCTAGGGCAACGCGTTCTTTCAAACGAATCGAGATCGCGGGGTTACCTAAACTTCCCAGTCCGTATGAAAAACCCCTACACGATCCAACCGCTCATAGGTATGTGATCCAAAGTAATCGCGTTGCGCCTGTATTAAATTCAAGGGTAAACGGCTCGAAGTATAGGCATCGAAATAAGTTAGGGAGTTGGAGAGGGCGGGCAGGGGTATGCCATTTTTTGCCGCATAGGCGACCTATGTGCGAGCAGCGTGCCTTTTATCGCCAAGGCATACAAAGAACCCTTTGTAAACTAAGCCACCAAAATAATTTTGGGTGAAAAAAAGGTAAAAGACTTTACCTTTAACCCCCAAATGGAAGGGTACACGATCAAGCAACCTGTTTTCTCGTTCAATAAATTTCCGAATGTAAACAAAAATTTGGG
>JBHJNU010000018.1:0-21201 GCA_050330515.1 Flavobacteriaceae bacterium
GGATCTGGAAATTCTTGCAACCATGGGTTACTCGCCTGTTGACCATCGCCCATACCCACTTTTGAATAGAGGACAAGTTCCATGCCCTCGCCTGATGCGGCATTTGCCAAACTGCGAACTGCCGCGTCTACCGATACAGAGGCTACTACCTCTTCAGCCATCGAAGCGTCTAATATTTCTTTATCCTCAGTAGTAGAGGCCATTATCTTCGGATCCTCATCTTCGGAACCGTTGACCAGACCTGCGACCGTAGCGTCAAAAACGCCATCCTGCAAGGCTTGGTTCCAACTGCTTCCTCCAAGAACGAAGGTGTTCCAGGTTTCCTTGATATAATCGTAATAGGTCTTATCACTGCCCATCCATTTCAAAAGCGCTCCTTGAAACTGTCTTGAGTCAAAAAGTTCCTTTATGGTCGGTTGCATCAAGCTATAATGCCCTTTTTTCAACTGCACATCTCCCCAAGACTCTAAATAATGGTTTGCCGCAGCGGCATAGGTAGTAACTTCGGTAGTTTCGTTCCAATTGGTTGAAAAAGCGACCGAAAGGTCTACTTTCTCCAAACCTGTTTTGAACTCGCCCGCCATGGGCAGCGTGAACATTGGGTTCACCCCATCCATAATTAAGGCGCCCACCTTACCGGCATTCATATCGGCAACCAATTGGCCTACCGCTTTTGCATTTCCCTGTCTTGTATATCTGGGTGCCTTGGGGTCAAAGGCCTCACTACCTAACATTTCATTGATAGCCAATATAACGGTTTGCACGTTGATATCGTCAATACCGGATACTACAACGGCTTTTCCCTTATTTTTCGCAATCTGCGTAACAATACCATCTAAGGTTCTTTGCGCATCGCCTATTAATTCCCCACCCGCAGAAGTGCCGTTCAACGCGGCATACAACTTGGCCAGGGCAATTTTTTGGAACATCGGGGTCAACGGAACACGCTTATCCGCATTTGCACCCGTCAACGACATATTTGCCTCAAACTGAACGTGCCGCGACATCTTTCCATTTTTAGGAACACGGCCTTTTGAATATCCACTATCATAACCACCACCTTGCCAATCACCTAGGAAATCAGCTCCGAAAGAAACGATCAGATCCGCTTTCTCGAAATCATAATCAGCCAAAGCCCGTTCGCCATACCTCGCTTCAAATGCAGTTAGCGCTGCGTCTTCGGCTATGGCATCATAGGTTACGTGATTCACATTACCGTACGCTGCCTTGAACTCCGCTACCAATCTTGATGTTGACGGACTCGCATAGGTCTGTGTCAATAGGGCAATTTGTTTTCCTGAATCCTTTAAGCTACCTAGTTTCGCTTTAACAGCGGCATCAATCGCATCCCAAGCGACATCTTCGCCCTTGGCCTTTGGCCCTTGTAACCGGGTACTGTCATATAAGGACAGTACGGAAGCCTGCACACGAGCGTTCGCACCACCACCTACCTTTGCCTTGTCGTGGTTCTCTACTTTTATAGGACGGCCTTCACGGGTCTTCACCAAGATACTGGCAAAATCGAATCCGTTTGCGATCGTCGTTGCATAATAGTTGGCTACACCGGGAACTATGTTCTCGGGCGCCACCACATAAGGAATGGATTTAACTACAGGACCTTCACAGGCAGCCAATGAAGCAGCAGCCGTGCTGAACCCAACATACTTAAGAAAATCTCTTCTATTGGTATTGGTAGTTTCCAAGGTCTCTTTATCTCCCAAGAAATCATCCACCGGAATCGGCTCTACGAACTCATTCTGCCGTAGCGTCTCAACAATGGAATCGTTGGGATTTAGCTCCGCCTCGTTTTTCCAATATATTTTATTCGATGCCATACGTTATTTCTGTAATTAGCTGCTTTTCTTTTGTATTAATAGTGGCATTTTCCACATTCCAATCCGCCCATTTGGGCCGCGGTCAATTGCTCCACACCATATTTCTTGGAAAGTTCCGCGTGTATTTTATCATAGTAGGCATTACCCTCTACCTGCACATTGGTCTCTCTATGGCAGTTAATGCACCAGCCCATGGTCAAGGGAGAATATTGGTACATAATCTCCATTTCCTCAACTGGCCCGTGACAGGTCTGACATTCGATCTTACCCACCTCAACATGCTGCGAGTGGTTGAAATAGGCAAAATCAGGAAGGTTATGGATCCGTACCCACTCTACCGGTTTTGATTCACCCGTATATTTTTGATTCTCCTCATCCCAGCCAACGGCGGCATATAGTTTTTTGATTTCACCGGTATAGAATTCATTGGTATACCCATTCGCCAAATCTTCTTTTGAGGGCCCTTCCGGACCGCCCGAGTATTCTGCGATATTCTTATGGCAGTTCATACAAACGTTCAATGAAGGTATACCCGAATGCTTCGATTTTCTGGCCGACGAGTGACAATATTTACATTCGATCTTGTTCGCGCCCGCATGAATCTTGTGTGAATAATGAATGGGCTGAATCGGGGCATAACCCTGATCGATACCCACTTGCATCATCCACCCATAAGCGAAATACGCACTACCCAATAATAGGAATATTACCGTAACCAAGACCAAGAACTGATTCTTGGCAAATGCCTTCCAAATAGGGGTACGTTGCGTAACTTCTTTTTCTATTTCGACACCATTGGCCTGCATTACCCTTCTCAAGGTCTTGTTCACCGAGATGAGCATGAATATCAATAACCCGAAAACCAGTGCCAGCGCCCCAAGGATCAATTCGTTGGAAATACCGGAGGAACTTGGCTGTACAGCATCCACAACACCTGGAACCGAGGCCACAGGCGTAGTTGCAGGGGCGGCGGTGTATGCCAAAATATCATCAATGTCGGCATTGCTCAAAGTAGGGAAAGCGGTCATTGCGGCTTGATTGTACTCCGCATAAATTTTATTGGCATAAGCGTCGCCCGCCTTGACCATACCTGCACTGTTCTTGATCCAAGCGTAAAGCCATTCGCGATCCAGACCTTCCGTTTCGGCCAAACGAGCCTCTACATTGGCAAGGGCCGGGCCGGTCATCTTTTTGTTCAAGGCATGGCAAGCGGCACAATTTTGATTGAAAATTGCCTTTCCCTTCACCGCATCACCCCCAACAGCAGCCTCGCCCGAAGCTGCGGTTTCTGCAACGGTTTCGGTTTGCGCAACAAGTGAAATTGAAGAGAGTAGAAAAACTACCAGACTGATACCTAAAAGTTTAGAAATTCGATCGCGGTATGTAACCTTTTTCATATATAGAATATTTCAATCAAGCTCCGGTACGATAATTTATTTCTAAACGATAAATCTTGCAATTATCATGACCAAAATCGAGGGCAAAAATACGACATAGACTTTATTTGAAAAATCTTAAAGGTTCGATAATTTATAATTTATAATTATTCTAAATAATGAAAAATTGTTTTGTTTCATCCTTAAAAATTTACTTTTGCACCAGTACCATTTATACCATTGGAAAAAAATATGAAAAGGCTTCTTTCTATTATGATTCTAGTTACTTCGACCACCCTTACACAGGCTCAAATTGGGAGTGTAAACATTGAACAGGATATAAAAATTGATGCCCTGCTGGCTATCTATAAATCGTACAATGAAAATACCGAATTTTATAGAATACAAGTGGGTTTTGGTTCGTATGCCGCAGCCCAGAATATTAAATCACAGGTAGACATCGATTTTCCTGACATGTATGCGAAAATCGATTTCGATTCCCCCACCTATCGCGTTCGTCTGGGTCGGTTTAAGACCAAGTTGGAAGCAGAACGAAAGTTCAAGGAAGTTCGCGAAAAATACCCGGATGCCATGTTGCTAAAACCAAAAAAAATCGACTGAACAAGTCGATTTTTTTTATTCTATTACCAGTTGATTTACAAACACCTTGTCAAGCTCATCATAACTTCTACTTCTTTAGTATAGGCTAAGGACGAAGGAACACCATGATAAAAATGTCGAAATCTTAGGCCGTTCACTACAAAGGAAGTCTATGATTACTTTAACTTCTTCTTTACAGCAACTTCTTGGAAGCATTCTACGATGTCATCTACTTCAATATCGTTGTAATTCTTCACTTGAAGGCCACAATCGTAACCCTTTGCCACTTCTTTGACATCGTCTTTAAATCGTTTTAACGATGATAGTTCACCTGTGTAGATAACCACACCGTCACGTATCAACCGTATACCACAATTTCTAATGATCTTACCGCTGGTTACCATGCAACCGGCTATGGTGCCCAATTTAGAAATCTTGAAGGTTTCTCGAATTTCAGCGGTACCAGTGATCTCTTCTTTCATTTCTGGAGACAACATTCCTTCCATCGCATCTTTCAGGTCGTTGATCGCATCGTATATAATCGAGTACATTCTGATATCGATTTCCTCTTTGTCCGCCACCTGTCTTGCATTACCCATTGGGCGTACGTTAAAGCCGATAATCACCGCATCGGAGGCCGAAGCCAAAAGAACATCCGACTCCGTGATCGGACCGACCGCTTTATGGATGATATTCACCTGTATTTCTGCCGTTGATAATTTTTGGAATGAATCGGTGAGTGCTTCAACAGAACCATCAACATCACCCTTAAGGATAATGTTCAATTCCTTGAAATCACCCAATGCGATACGTCTACCAATCTCATCCAAGGTAATATGTCGTTGCGTTCGTACCGATTGTTCACGTTGTAATTGAGATCTTCTGGTAGCGAGTTGCCTGGCTTCCCTTTCATCTTCCAACACGTAGAACTTGTCGCCGGCCTGCGGTGCACCATCCAACCCTAAAATAGATATCGGCCTTGACGGACCTACTTCCCTTACAATTTTACCACGTTCATCTTGCATGGCCTTGACCTTACCACTACAAACGCCGGCCAACACATAATCACCTATTTTCAAAGTTCCAGCTTGTACCAAAATGGTGGAAACATAGCCTTTTCCTTTATCTAAAAAGGCCTCTACCACGGTACCGTTGGCCAACTTATCAGGATTCGCCGTAAGCTCTAATAATTCCGCTTCAAGCAGCACCTTCTCTAAAAGTTCCTTCACTCCTTGCCCGGTTTTGGCCGAAATATCATGCGACTGGATCTTTCCGCCCCAATCTTCTACCAAAAGGTTCATTTGGGCAAGACCCTCTTTAATCTTTTCTGGGTTCGCGGTAGGCTTGTCTATTTTGTTGATGGCAAACACTATGGGTACTCCGGCCGCCTGGGCATGGCTGATCGCCTCTTTCGTTTGCGGCATTATGTCATCATCGGCGGCTACTACGATTATAGCAATATCGGTTACCTGGGCACCCCTCGCGCGCATTGCCGTAAAGGCTTCGTGACCAGGAGTATCCAAGAACGAAATTTGTTGCCCATCAGGCAGCGTAACCCCGTAGGCCCCGATATGCTGGGTTATACCACCGCTTTCGCCGGCAATAACATTTTCTTCTCGAATATAATCTAACAAAGATGTCTTACCATGGTCAACATGACCCATCACCGTAACAATCGGCGCCCGTGGTTTCAAATCTTCGGCAGCATCTACACCGACCGAGATACTTTCATCGATATCAGCGGTAACAAATTCAACATCATAACCAAATTCACCGGCCACAATGGAAAGGGTTTCAGCATCTAAGCGCTGGTTCATGGTCACCATCATACCCAAAGACATACAGGCAGAAATAATTTCAGTAGTCGCTACGTTCATCATCGTTGCAACCTCATTTGCCGTTACGAACTCGGTAACCTTAAGCGTTTTGCTTTCAATGGCCTCCAACTCCATATCTGCTTCCGATTGCTGACGGTGAAGGTCTCTTTTATCTCTTCTGTACTTGGCACCTTTACCCTTTTTGGTCTTACCTTGAAGTTTTTCCAAGGTTTCGCGTACCTGCTTTTGAACATCTTCTTCGGTAGGCTCTACTTTTGGTGCACCGAAACGCGGACCGGGCTTCCGCGCTGCCGGACCTGTACCCCTTGGCCTTGCAGCTCCCGTGTTACTTGTGCCGGGGCCAGGGTTAGGGTTGGTTCCTGTATTATTACTTACAATACGTTTTCGTTTCTTTTTTCTATCATTGGCCTCTGAAGATTTGACTTCCTCCCTCTTTTTCTTGGGTTTGTCAAATTTTGAAAGATCAATCTTATCGCCCATTATCTTCGGGCCTGTCAACTTCTTATACTGGGTCTCTAATTTCTCGTCAAGCGGCTTTACCACTTCCACAGGAGCTTCCTCTACCTTAACTTGAACTTCCTCCTTGATTACCGGCTCAACCTTCTCAACCTCATTTACTTCCTCTACCTTAGGTTGCTCTACGACCTTTACGACCTCCTCTTTAGGAACCACGACCTCAGGTTCTTTTTTCTTCGGATTGAGGTCGATCTTGCCCACCATCTTAGGGCCTGCAAGTTCGCCTTTTGCCATTATAATGTGATCGGTTGATGCCGCACGCTTTTCCCTAGCTACTCTCCGTTCTTCCTGTTCTTGTTCTAGCTGAACCCTGATAGCCTCTTTTTCCTTACGCTTTTCTTCACCAACCTCTTGAGAAGCAACCTTTTTGCTCATATCAGTCTGAAACTCATCCAAAAGCACTTGGTGCACTTCCTCAGATATTTTAGTGGTCGGACGCGCCTCTATATCATGTCCTTTAGAGGAGAGAAAGTCCACCGCCCTATCCAATGAAATATTGAGCTCTCGTAGAACTTTATTAAGCCTTATTGTTGCATTGTCTGTCATAAATACTGGTTGCTTTTTTCGCTGAAATCGCTTAAGCTACTGCTAATATATAGTTATTCTTCTAATTCTGCTTTGAGTATACGCACAACTTCGGCAATTGTTTCTTCCTCTAAATCGGTTCGCTTTACCAAATCGGCAATATCTTGCTCCAAAACGCTTCTTGCGGTATCCATGCCAATTTTTTTGAATTCTTCGATAATCCAAGCATCGATTTCATCTGAGAATTCGGTCAATTCTACGTCTTCTTCAACACCTTCTCTAAAGACATCTATCTCGTAACCCGTCAACTGACCGGCCAGCCTGATATTGTGCCCCCCCCTACCGATCGCTTTTGAAACCTCTTCTGGCTTAAGGTAAACCTGGGCGGTCATTTTTTCATCGTTCAATTTTACCGACGAAACCCTTGCCGGACTCAAGGCCCTGGTAACCATCAACTGAGAATTGGCGGTCCAGTTGATAACGTCAATATTCTCATTGCCCAATTCGCGAACAATACCGTGAATACGCGATCCCTTCATACCAACACAGGCACCAACCGGGTCAACACGGTCGTCATAAGAGTCAACGGCTACCTTTGCCTTTTCACCAGGAATACGCACCACTTTCTTAATCGTTATCAAACCATCGAAAACCTCTGGAATCTCTTGAAAGAAAAGCTGCTCCAAAAATTTTGGAGAGCTTCTTGACATGATTATGGTCGGCTTATTGCCCTTCAATTCTACACTTTCAATTATACCTCGAACATTATCTCCTTTTCTGAAAAAATCGGAAGGAATCTGACGGTCTTTCGGAAGTATGATCTCATTGCCCTCATCATCTAATAAAATGATGGCCTTATGTCTTATATGGTGAACCTCTGCGGTATATATTTCACCTTCAAGATCCTTGAACTGCTTGTATATTGTGGTATTGTCATGCTCATGAATTTTTGATATCAAATTCTGACGTAAGGCTAAAATCGCCCGCCTGCCAAGGTGTATCAACTTCACCTCTTCAGAAACATCTTCACCAACTTCAAAATCTGGCTCTATTTTTCGCGCTTCCGAAAGTGATATTTCTTCATTCGGCTCTTCAACCTCACCGTCTTCGACCACGACACGATTTCTCCAGATCTCCAAATCGCCCTTATCAGGGTTGATGATGATATCAAAATTGTCATCGGAGCCAAATTTCTTTTTGAGGGCATTTCTAAAAACATCTTCTAAAATGGCCATCAAGGTTACCCTATCAATGAATTTATCATCCTTGAATTCTGAGAATGATTCGATCAGCGCAATGTTTTCCATGATTCTACTATCGTTAAAATTTTAATATGACTTTCGCTTCCTTAATTTCAGAAAAATCGATTTCTTGTTTTTTCCGAACCGTTATTTTCCCTTTCCCTATGGGTTTGGGCTCCCTTGATTTCCATTCTAGAACAATCCCTTTTTCTGAGGTAGCGATCAAGTTTCCCTCGAAATTGTCAGTGGCTGTCTTTACATCAAGCGTCCTTCCTATATTCTTCTTATATTGTCTTGGCAATTTCATCGGCGCCGTAGCGCCCGAGGAAGCCACTTCAAGAGAAAAATCTTCCTCTTCCCTATCTAAATTGTGCTCTATCGCCCTGCTTATCTTCATGCAGTCTTGAACTGTAACACCTTGATCGCCATCGATGACCACGTATATTTTATTGTCTGCAGAAATTGAAAAATCGATCAAGAACAATGACCCGTCTTCTTCCAATGCATCGTTCAACAAGGCGGTTACTTTATCCTTAAACATCATTAAATACTATTTCAAGCTTTAAAAAAGATACTTTTATAAGTGGCTTCCCAGCTGTCGCCCCAATGATCCCCCACCTTTTATTCCCTTTAAATTCGCTCAACGAAAATTTTAGAAACAAAAAAGAGGACTTAAATAGGTCCCCTCATGAATAAATCGATATCCGTTCAGTGGTGCAAATATACAACATTTTTATTTTTTCGCAATAAAGCGGCAAAGTAAATACCTTCGGAACGTTCTAGACTCGGTTGCGGGTCAAGTCAGTTACACCTAGCCCATGCTTTTGACGTTGAAATAAGAAGCGAATAAGGGTTGAACTCTAACCATTTTTTCTAATTTTTAGCAAACTACCGCAAACTGAATTGAAATTCTATCATTGAGCAATCTGATTATTGAAGATTCACTCATGGTCATGCTTTCTTTCCGTTTCAATGACGTTCTAAAGAGAACAAGTATTACTACCGCATTTTAGCTTATCATTTTGGGTATCCAATGACACTTTAGGTAACGCTTTTAGCCATGACGGAAGTACATTTTGCAAGCATCCATGGAAGCTCATATGCAGGCTTGGGAACGGTGGGTTTGATCATGATCGTTCTAGAAGCGGCATTGGATCTCGAGTTAAAGCGTTAGAAACTAGACTCATACTTAAACCAATGGCAATAGCGGTGATCACTTTGGTTTTATTGACTTGGGTGACCGCCTTTATCTTGCGCACCTTTTCTTTGTCATTTTTGTCTTACCATTGTCCTTGGCCCACTGTTCAATTTTAATGTGGCCCTCATAAGCTTGTTAATAATACCTAGTATTCATGTGATTCACTGGGTGGTGCTTCGAAATTTTATCGGAAAAGATATACTGTCCCAACTGTTCATTGCCCCAGGGGGATTGATTACAATGTTGTTGTTTTACGCTATCCCCAGCCAAGCAAAAGTCGCCGGGTTCGAGTCTGGTGTCTTAACTCTTTTCATCATTGCCACCAACTTGGTCATGACCTGGGCCATGATCAAGGATAAATGGAAAATCAGAACGATGCGAGTTGCTATCGACTAAGGGATATTTGAGCTTTACTAAGCGGAATATACCCTTCAATCAGCCTCTGAGCCAAAACAAGAGGATGCAGTTTAACAATCACACCCTCTAGAAATAGAAGACAACACCGATTGTGTTGAAGAAAACAACATAGCCATAGGCGGTCAGTTGCCCAAGGAATAACAAAAAGAAAACTGAAAATCAATGCCAAAACAAAGAGCGATCACCTAAAAAGTAGTACATTAATGTTGTTTTGGAAAAATAGAATCGTAAATGCCTAAAAAATGAAAGAAATTAAAAGAGAAGATATCAAGCAAGAAGTGTTCGACCTTTATGACGATTATGCGCACAACAGGGTAAGCAGAAGACTATTTCTAGACAAACTATCCGCATATGCCGTTGGCGGACTAACCGTGGGCTCTTTGCTGAGTTTCGTGAGTCCGGATTATGTTAAGAAAATTCAGATACAACAAGATGACGCTCGGCTGAAGACCGAATATATCAACTATACATCTCCAAAAGGCGGCGGCACTATAAAAGGATTGCTTTCACGGCCCGCAAACGCTTCGGAAAAGTTACCCGGAGTAATCGTGGTGCATGAAAACCGTGGATTGAACCCCCATATTGAAGACGTTGGTAGAAGGGCGGCCCTCGATGGTTTCATTTCATTGGCACCAGACGCCCTTACCCCGCTAGGCGGTTACCCGGGCAACGACGATGATGGCAGGGAATTACAGAGCAAGCGCGACCGCAATGAAATGCTAGAAGATTTCATCGCCGCCTATGAACATCTGAAAAACCACCCTGAATGTACTGGCAAAGTTGGGGTAGTCGGGTTTTGTTTCGGGGGATGGATTTCGAACATGATGGCTGTAAAAATTGCCGATCTTTCGGCCGCAGTGCCATTTTATGGCGGTCAGCCAACAGAGGACATCGATAAAATAAACGCCTCATTACTATTGCATTTTGGGGAACTGGACAAGCGGGTCAACGAAGGATGGCCTGCCTATGAAGCAGCTTTAAAGGAACATGGTAAGGTATATACGGGCTACATTTATCCGAATACCAATCATGGCTTTCACAATGATACCACCCCGCGCTATGATAAGGAAGCCGCCGAACTGGCTTGGCAACGTACGGTTGATTTTTTTAAGGAGAAACTGAGGTGAACAGTATCGGTTGAGTTGTCTCTTAATAACTCTAGACCTTTAGAACAAAAAAAAATCCCGATCCTTATAGGTATCGGGATTAATTAATTTTCAGTTGGCCCACTAGGACTCGAACCTAGAATGACGGTACCAAAAACCGGAGTGTTACCATTACACCATAGGCCAATCTACAGAAGCCGACGCCAGTTCGGCAATCGAGCGTGCAAATTTAATACAAACTTTGGTATGCGCAAATATTTTCTGAGGCAATACATCAAAAATAGCAATCAACCTTAGCTGTTAAAGCTTTAACAAAAATCGCTAGTCATATTGTTATGAATTCGTAAATTCGCCCCATAGGTTAAATTACACTGGATGTTTTCAAAGAATTTCGAGAAATGGGACACCATCTTCGGGTGGGTGGTTTTTTTTATAGCCCTTATTACATACTTCATTACCGTAGAACCCACAAGCAGCTTTTGGGATGCCGGCGAATACATCACCACCTCGGCTAAATTACAGGTTGCCCACCCACCAGGAGCCCCCTTATTGCAGATGATCGGTGCCTTCTTTGCCATGTTCGCCTTCGCCGATGATCAGGTGGCCCGTATGGTCAATTTTGTTTCAGGGGCCTCAAGTGCCTTTACGATACTCTTTATGTACTGGACCATTACCAACCTATCCAGAAAATTGATCGGCAAAGAAGAATCTTTGACCAATAGCAAAGCCATTGCGGTCTTGGGCAGCGGCCTTGTAGGTAGTCTTGCCTTTACCTATTCTGATAGCTTTTGGTTCAACGCCGTGGAGACCGAAGTTTATTCTATGGCCAGTTTCATCATGGCCTTGTTACTTTGGATGGGCCTCAAATGGACTGACAATCTTGATGACCCAAGGGCAAACAGATGGCTAGTTTTGATCGCCTTCATTGTAGGGCTTACCTTTGGAATACAGTTTATGGGCTTTTTGGCGATCCCCTCTATCGGGTTGTTATATTATTTCAAAACGTACCAAAGAACTACGGTCAAGAATTTCTTGATCGCGAATGTAGTCGTTGTCGCTATATTGATGTTGGTTTACAAATTCTCATTGACCTACGTATTGGAACTTTTTGGTTGGGGCGAGGTTTTCTTTGTGAACAGTATTGGCCTACCCTTCAATTCGGGCTCCATCATCATAGGCCTCCTGTTCATCGCAGCGTTTTACTTTGGTTTGAGCTATACGCGCAAGAACGATTACCGTACGGCAAATACCATTGTGCTCTGCCTCATGTTCCTTTTCTTGGGCTTTTCATCGTGGATCATGCTTCCAATACGCGCGAATGCCCAGGTGGTTATCAACGAAAACAACCCTGCAGATGCGAGGGCCTTGTTGGCCTATTACAATCGTGAACAATACCCAGGGGTCGACAGCCCTGTTTACGGAGCCTACTACTCCGATGCCTTTGCCCCTCAGGGCGAGAATCGTGATGAAAAACCGAAATATGAACGCGATGAGAAGACCGGTAAATATGTTGTCGTAAACTTTTTCAAAGATGCTGCCCCTGGCCCGCATAAAGACCATATTGGCCTGCTACCGCGTATGTGGAGCACCCAACACGCTGAAAACTATATGAAGTATTTTGGACCGCTAGATTTTAAAATGACGCAATCGAACGAAGAACTTCGCGCAGCGGTGAAACAGGTGAAAGACGGTTTTGCCGCTGGTGAGATCGATGCCGAACAGTATATCTCCTTCTTAAAGCGTTTTAGTGATTATATCGACGTTCAGCCTCCTTCGGTTTGGGACAATGTTAAATACATGTTCGAGTTTCAGTTCGGGTACATGTACTGGCGCTATTTCATGTGGAACTTTACCGGAAAACAAAATGACGTTCAAGGCAGGTACAATGACAATGGTAACTGGCTAAGTGGTATCAATTTCGTAGATAGTTCCCGTTTAGGAAGCCAAGACAACCTACCCAGCGACATTCAGAACAACAAAGGGCGAAACACCTATTATTTTTTGCCGCTACTTTTGGGCATCATAGGCTTGGTATTCCAAATTTCTAAAGACCCGAAACAGTTCTGGGTACTTTTGGTATTCTTTCTCTTTACCGGAATCGCCATTCAGTTTTATACCAACCCCTATATTTTTCAACCCCGTGAGCGCGATTATTCCCTTGTAGGCTCCTTTTATATTTTCGCCATTTGGATCGGGCTAGGTGTTTATGGCCTGTTCGACGAACTTCGTAAACTGATCACCCCGAAAATAGCGGCCCCCGTCATTACGCTTATCTGTCTGCTTGCCGTGCCCACGGTCATGGCCTATCAGAACTGGGACGATCATGATCGATCCAACCGTTTCACGGCTCAATCTTCGGCAAAAGCCTACCTAGATTCGTGTCAAAAAGATGCCGGCGCCATACTTTTTACCATAGGTGACAATGACACCTTCCCCTTATGGTACGTGCAAGAAATAGAGAATTACAGAACCGATGTGCGCGTAGTCTGTACAAGCCTTTTCGAAACAGATTGGTACATCGACCAAATGAAACGCAAAGCGTACACCAGCGATGCCATACCCTCTCAAATAGCACATGACAAATACCGATGGGGCTCAAGAGATGTGCTCTACCATCAAAACGCCGATCAGCTTTTTAATAAACCCGTGTCAGAAAGCCGATGGAGTATTCAGGCATTCATAGATTGGATCGACGGCGACAAACCAGAGACCAAGTTGAAATACTATTTTGAAAGGATGAACGCCGATCCAAGTGCCTATTCTGAAAATGTTCAAAATATCGTTTATTATCCTACGAATAAAATCAGGCTGCCCGTCAACAAGAAAAATGTTCTCGAAAGTGGCCTTGTCAAGGAAAAAGATTCGGCTCTTATAGTGGATTATATCGACATCGATTTGCCCAAAAGCGCCATTACCAAGAAGAGCATGATGATGCTTGACATACTTGCCAACAACGATTGGAAAAGACCCATTTATTTTTCAGGAGGAAGTTATGATGACGCCGAATTTATCTGGATGAAAGACTATCTGCAATTGGATGGTCTGGCCTATAAACTGGTGCCTATAAAAACCAAAAGAAAAAACAATTTCGAAATGGGCAGGGTAGATTCAGACCTCATGTACGACATTGTCAAAAATTGGGACTGGGGCAACTCGGGTGACCCTGATATCTACCATGACACCCAAACAAGAATTCAAGGTGTGACCTTTAGAAGTAATCTTGCCCGTTTGATGGAAACCTTGATCAATGAGAATAAAATAGAGAAAGCCAAAGAGGTCATCGATATTGCGATGGACAATATGCCTTTAGACCAATTTGATTATTACACTTTAGTAGAGCCCTTTATAGATGGTTATTACAAGGTGGGTGAAACCACAAAGGCCAGGGATCTGTATGAAAGGCTCCGTACCAAATATCAAGAAAGGCTGAATTATTACGCATACCTTCCCATAGATGAAAAAATTGGCAGTCAAGATGCGATTTTAGACGACATGACCGCGTACAATAGATTGGTAGATATTTTAGTTCTTAATAAAGATCGAGAAAAGGCAGAAAAAGAAACCCTCATTTTCAATGAGTTATTCGATAAATTCTATGGAGACCAATTCGAGAACCCTAGAGACTCAAGTAGCGAACCAGATCTAGATCTTTTTGATACTGTACCTATAATCGATAGTATCGAAGTAAATGCTACCGAGAGCAGTTTAGATACCGTGACGCCGATTGAAATAAAGTAAGCTTGGCCTAAGAAAAGTTGGGGTTCCGTTAAAGCGAATCCCCTTGTGAGGAACCGAACAGAACTCAGGCCATGTTACAGGCCTAGCTCGGACCGGGTAAACTATATATATTCGTTGAGTATTCCGATAAGGGTATTGGCGTCTTGCTCACCGCTTTGGCGCCAGACCATTTCCCCTTTTTTGTAGATCATCAAGGTAGGCAAACCCTTTACCCGAAGTGCCTGAGAAAGCTCTTTGTTCTTGTCTACGTCTATTTTTATAACCTTTCCTTTATCACCCAATGCTGCGGCAACATCGCGAAGCACCGCATGCATCGCCGTAGACTGGTCATTCCATTCTGCATAGAAATCAAGCAGCACAGGAACTTTTAAATCGATAAGTTCACCAAATTTTGACATACTTAAATCATTGGTTTAGGAATCAAATGTAATAAAAATTGTCAAAACCATAAGTATACAAGGGCTTTTGTGCTTTATTCACGAGTTAAAATCATGTTAAGGACTTCTTTTTAAGTGTAATCACCGTGATCTCAGGCCAAATTCCCACCCTTCCGGGGTACCCCAAAAAGCCGAATCCGCGGTTAACATTTATAAATTGGCCCATTTCTTCGTAGATGCCGGCCCATTGCTTATATCTCCATTTCACCGGACTCCATTTAAACCACCCTGGAATTTCGATACCGAACTGCATACCATGGGTATGCCCGCTCAACGTGAGATGGTAGTGATAATCATCAGGTAAAACCTCTTCCTCCCAATGACTTGGATCGTGGCTCATTAAGATCTTAAAATCGTTCTTATCTACCGCAGACTTGGCTTTTTGAAGGTCACCTGCCTTCTTGAAGCCACCCTTCCCCCAATTTTCGACTCCGATCAACGCAATTCTATCATTGCCTTTGGTAAGAAAGCGGGTTTCGTTCAACAATAGATCAAAACCGATCTCCTGTTGCAGGTTGATCAGGTCTTTAAGATTGGCCTTCTTCGCTTCTGGCGTTTCCCAATCAACATAATCGCCATAGTCATGGTTTCCCAAAACGGAGAACTTGCCATCTTTTGCCTCAAGTTTGGCAAAAAGATCTTTCCACGGATACATTTCTTCCGCCTTGTTGTTGACCATATCTCCCGTAAAAAGAAGCACATCGCTTTTTTGTTGATTGACCAGGTCGATCGCGTACTCGATTTTCCTTCGATTATCGAAACTACCACTATGAACATCTGAAATTTGGGTAATCTGGTAGCCATCGAATGCCGGGGGCAGGTCATCGTATTCCATGGTGTATTTCAATACCTTGAAATTATATTTTCCCTTGTACATTCCGAAAAGCAATGCCCCAAAAGGCACGGCCGCGATACCCATCCCGATCAGGCTCAAGAATCGCCTGCGCTGGGGAAAACTGAATTCTTTGGTATTGCCTGATAGTTTGTGATAGAGCCCCGCAATGAGACGGAAAATATCCTCTGAAAAAAGAAATACCACGGTAATCAACATAAAAGTCAGTATGGTCAGCAAAAACCCGAAAGCATAACTTTTTGCCCTACTGAGCACCCTACCCTCTTCTTCCCCGAATGAAAATTGAAAGATAAAATTACCCAATACCAGCAACGCAAGCAAAATAAAAACATAATGTACCCAAGGAAAGCGTGAAGCGGTCTTTAGGGCCTGCAGCGTGTAGAAGCCCAGAATAAAGTAAAAGGCAATGAATAAAACCCAGCGTAGCATACTACTTTTTTTGCAAAGGTATTTCTAAATTACGCTTCGCCAGACCTTTTACCTATTATTTAACCCTGTTCATAATGGCCCTGATCGTTTCCTGATCAGAAATGGCGACCTGGTCTTCTTTAAGATAGGCATCAGAATTCATGGGCACTTCGGGTACTTGATCCATGGTACGATGAAATTTTATGCCGGTAAGATGTATGATCTCAAACCCTCCGTTTTTGAAAAGATCGGCATTCTCAATGCGGATTCCGCCCCCTGGCATGATGACGCTATGACGCGCCTTCTGGCGGAGTTCATTCAGTAGATGCATTCCCTCGACGGCCGATTTACGCTGCCCCGATGTAAGGATATAGTCGACGCCCAAACCATCAAGTTGCCCTAGAGTTTCATAAGGGTCCTTTACCCAATCAAAGGCACGATGAAAGGTAAAAGATCGTTCTTTGCCAATTTCCATCAATTGCTTGGTACGTTCAACATCTAAAGTGAAATCCTTTCTCAACACTCCTGAAACGATGCCTTCAAAACCCATGTCATTGCAGATGGCCACATCGATCTTCATTACTTCGAACTCCTCATCTGAATAGGTAAAGTCTCCACCTCTAGGCCTTATCAAAACACGAACCGGAATGGAGATACGCTCAATCACGGCTTTTAACAAACCGTAGGAAGGAGTAATACCACCTACGCCGAGTTCACTACAAAGTTCGATCCTATCCGCTCCGGCCTTTTGGGCATTTAGGGCTGATTCTAAAGAATTGCAACATACTTCTACTCGCATTTACTTATATTTAGAGCCCTAAAATAAACAACCTTATTCCATGCAAAGAAGAAACTTCCTAAAAAATTCAAGCGCAGCTGCCGCAGGATTGATTTCGGCGCCTTTGATTACATCCTGTAAAGAAGAAACCGCATCAAAACTGATCACCCAGGATGATGAAAAACCGATCAGACCTATCGCAATCTGCACTTGGAATTTCATGAACGCAACGGCCAAAGCCTGGGAAGTATTAGAGGCCGGGGGCAGTTCTTTAGACGCAGTACAACAGGGCGCGATGGTCGAAGAGGCAGATGTCAACAATCAAACTGTAGGCGTGGGTGGAAGGCCCGACCGTGATGGCAAGGTAACCTTAGATGCCTGCATCATGTACAAGGATGGCAACTGCGGTGCGGTTTTGTGTATGGAAAATATAGCAAGCCCAGTTTCGGTCGCACGAAAGGTCATGGAAGAAACACCTCATGTAATGCTGGCGGGAAAAGGTGCGGAGCAATTCGCCTATGAACAAGGTTTTGAGAAAACCGACCTCTTGACCGAACAATCGAAACAAGAATGGCTTGAATGGAAAAAAACCTCTGAATACCAACCCATTATCAATATTGAAAACCATGACACGATAGGCATTCTCGCCATTGACAAGAACGGTGATATTTCCGGTGCTTGCACTACAAGCGGTATGGGTTATAAATATGCAGGACGTGTGGGCGATTCGCCCATTATCGGGGCGGGCCTTTTCGTTGACAACGAAATTGGTGCGGCTACGGCCACAGGTGTCGGCGAAGAAGTGATCCGCACCGTCGGAAGTTTTCTGATTGTAGAACTGATGCGACAGGGCAAATCGCCCCAAGAAGCTTGTGAAGAAGGTGTAAAACGCATCATGGCCAAAAACAAAGACCGAACCGATTTCCAAATTGGCTTTATTGCCGTTAATAAAAAAGGAGAGACCGGCGGATATTGTGTACAACCCGGATTTAGCTATCGTACATACACCGATGAAGGGCATGTGAATACCATTTCGGCATCTTATATTCAGTCTTAAGTTTCAAGTGCGACGCGCGTGAACTCCATACTTTGAAAACTTTGAACAACATATAAAAATGGCAGACCAAAAACGACTTTTTTTACTTGACGCCTACGCCCTCATTTTCAGGGGATATTATGCCCTGATAAAAAACCCAAGAATCAACTCGAAAGGTATGGATACCTCTGCTATCATGGGATTCATGAATTCCCTTTTTGATGTCATAAAAAGAGAAAAACCAGATCATTTGGCCGTTTGTTTCGATAAAGGTGGAAGCGCCGAACGCATTGAACTTTTCCCCGAATACAAGGCAAATCGCGATGAAACGCCAGATGCCATCCGTATTGCCGTACCCTATATTCAAGAGATCCTCAAAGCGATGCACATTCCCGTGGTGGTTTTAGAAGGTTGGGAGGCAGATGACATTATCGGCACCTTGGCCAAGCAGGCCGAAAAGGAAGATTACAAGGTTTTTATGGTTACCCCCGATAAAGACTTTGGTCAACTGGTATCGGAGAATATCTTCATGTACCGCCCCGCGCGAATGGGTAACGGAATCGAGATTTGGGGCATTCCCGAAGTACAAAAACGTTTTGGGGTAGAACGCCCCGAGCAGGTTATCGATTACCTCGGTATGATGGGTGACGCGAGTGATAACATACCCGGCTTACCCGGTGTCGGCGATAAGACGGCCCAAAAGTTCATACAGGAATTCGGTTCTATGGAAAACCTTTTGGCCAACACCGATAAGCTTAAAGGTGCGATGAAAGAAAAAATTGAGGCGAACAAAGAACTAGGCCTGCTATCTAAGAAGCTGGCAACTATCTGTATTGACTGTGATGTGACCTTTGACGCAAAAGACTATGAAATGTCTGTTCCTGACAATGAAAAAGTACAGGAAATTTTCGAAGAACTTGAATTTAGAAGATTGAAAGAACAATTCATCAAGCTATTTTCAGAAGAAGAAGACGAGCCCCAAACCCAGGTTTCAAATACCCCGACAGCCAAGGCCGGGGCCAAAGAAGCGGGCGGCGGACAATTCTCGCTTTTCGGCGCAGACCCAAACGAGGCCGCCGTCACCATTAAAGATGTGAACAGTAGAAACACCATTGCAACGGTCACCCATGTATATCAGAGCATAGCGCCCGGTATGGCGATGAAATTGTTCATTCAGAACCTGATGAAGCAGCGTGCCGTTTGCTTCGATACAGAAACCACCGCATTGAACCCGTTGACCGCTGAATTAGTGGGCATTGCCTTTTCTTGGGAAGCTACAAAAGGGTATTATGTTCCGTTTCCTGAAAACAGGGAAGAAGCTCAAGCACTTATCGAACAATTAAGACCTTTCTTTGAATCTGAGCAAATTGAAAAAATAGGCCAGAACCTCAAGTATGACATTAAGGTGTTAGACAAATACAAGGTGAAGGTCAAGGGTAAATTCTTCGATACCATGCTGGCGCACTATCTCATCAACCCTGATATGCGGCATAATATGGACGTACTCGCCGAAACTTACCTCAATTATACCCCTATTTCGATAACCGAACTTATCGGAAAAAACGGAAAGAACCAATTGAATATGCGCGATGTTCCTTTAGAGCAGCAGACGCAATATGCCTGCGAAGACGCCGATGTAACCTTTCAGTTAGCACAGCATTTCAGACCTGAACTTGCGGCAGCCAATACCGAAGACCTCTTTCACAACATCGAAATTCCGCTACTGCATGTTCTGGCCGACATGGAACTGGAGGGAATCAATTTGGACGAGGGTTATTTAAAGTCCCTTTCGGGAGATTTGGATTCCGATATTAAAGATTTGGAGTCCAAGATTTATACAAATGCAGGGGAAGAGTTCAACATTGGGTCACCCAAACAATTGGGCGAAATACTTTTCGATAAAATGAAATTGGTAGACAAACCTAAAAAGACCAAAACCGGACAATATTCTACGGCGGAAGAGGTGTTGTCCTATTTGGCGAAAGACCATGAAATCATAAAGAATGTTCTAGATTACCGCGGCCTTACAAAGTTAAAGAGTACCTATGTCGACGCACTTCCTGAACAAGTTGAGCCTTCCACAGGAAGGGTGCATACCGACTACATGCAGACCGTTGCCGCCACAGGCCGTTTGAGTAGCAACAATCCGAATTTACAGAATATCCCCATCCGCACGGAAAGGGGAAGACAGGTTCGTAAAGCCTTTATTCCAAGAGATGAAGATTATATTTTACTTGCAGCGGATTATTCCCAAATAGAATTACGCATCATTGCCGCATTGAGTGAAGAGACCACGATGATCGAGGCATTCAAAAATGGAGAGGATATTCATGCCTCTACAGCCTCTAGGGTATTCAATATACCTTTAGAAGAGGTTACCCGTGAACAGCGCAGCAACGCCAAAACCGTCAACTTCGGAATCATTTATGGCGTATCGGCCTTTGGATTGAGTAACCAAACCGACCTATCACGCGCAGAAGCCAAAGAACTCATCGAAACCTATTACAAGACCTACCCGAAGCTGCGTAATTACATGAGTGAACAAATCGATTTTGCCCGTGATCATGGCTATGTACAGACCGTAATGGGAAGAAGACGCTATTTAAAGGATATCAACGCCGGCAACCAGGTCGTTCGGGGTGCCGCCGAACGCAATGCGGTCAATGCACCCATACAGGGCAGCGCGGCCGACATTATCAAAATTGCGATGATCAACATCCACAAAAAATTATCGGAGGAAAGTTACAAGTCAAAAATGCTTTTACAGGTGCATGATGAACTGGTCTTCGATGCCTATAAACCGGAACTGGAGAAACTTAAGGCCATGGTACAATCGGAAATGGAGCATGCCTATAAGCTTGCCGTACCTTTAGATGTAGAGCTAGGTGTAGGTGAGAATTGGTTGGAGGCGCATTAAACTGCACCAATAGCATTTTCTAACATTATTTTGTGATTTCAAGGGCACTAAGGCCTGTTAACACGCGTTATCAAATAACCAAACTGTGCGATATGCGAATCTTAGGGCTGTCTATCATCCTCTTTTTCATTTACCTCTCCGCGACTGCGCAAACCAGCGAGGAAGCTAGGCATGATAATGAAATTGAAGCAAGACAAAAAATAAAGATTTTTCCGAACCCGGCAACAACGGTGGTCAATATACTTGGCGTGGTCAATACGACCAAAGCGAACATCTCCATTTCAGATGTCTACGGCAAAGAGGTGTTGAACCTTGTTAGGGAAATTCGAAATGAATCAATAAGTATTGCGATACCGAATTTGGAAGCCGGTATTTTCGTCAT
>JBHJNU010000019.1:0-30250 GCA_050330515.1 Flavobacteriaceae bacterium
CGACCAAACAATATATTGCTATAACTTTGTCCTGGAGCATATCGAGATCTTTTTAAAGTTCGCACCTTAAAATTACAAACTCTTTATGCTCCTTCTTTTTTGGAAACTCGGGTTAATTAGAAGAATTAAAGATGTAGCTTTTTTTTAGACTGAAGATCGTACCGAGGCCCAATTACACAATTTTTTCTTGTTAAAATTAACTTTATCAATTCCATGCAAAATTGTTTTAAAAACTGTATTCACATAGAATTCTTTGTAGCTATATTGCGAACTACTTAAAAGATGTTTACTTTAATCCATTATAACACAAACTACCCCTCTACATGCAAGAAAAGGATAAAAAAAAATTACGTAGCGCCGATTGGTTCAATCCTGTAGACCCAAAAGCTGCCTTTATTCACCGCTCATGGTTGCGAAATCAAGGTTACCCAAACGATTACTTCGAAGGAAGGCCTGTTATCGGCATATGCAACACGTGGTCAGATCTTACTCCTTGTAACGGACACCTTCGCGAATTTGCGGAATTCGTTAAAAAAGGAGTGTTGGAAGCAGGCGGGGTACCGTTCGAGTTTCCAGTAACAAGTTTGGGCGAAATATTGATGCGCCCAACCGCCATGCTGTTCAGGAACCTGGCCGCGATGGATACTGAAGAAACCATTCGGGCGAATCCGCTTGATGGCGTTGTGCTGTTGACCGGATGTGATAAAACCACACCCTCAACCTTAATGGGGGCCTGTAGCGTTGACCTACCTACGATCGTTGTGCCGGGAGGCCCGATGCTCAACGGAAAGTATAAAGGTGAACGTATCGGTTCAGGTACCTTTGTTTGGACCTTAAAGGATAAAATCAAAAATGAGGGCTTTACCCCTGAGGACCAAGTAGAAGCCGAGATATGTTCGGCCAGAAGTTCTGGTCATTGTATGACAATGGGCACCGCCTCGACAATGGCGGTCATGGTCGAATCATTGGGCTTGACCCTACCTGGGGCGGCGGCCATTCCCGCGGTGGACTCTAGAAAAAAAGTGCTGGCGCAACTATCAGGCCGGCGTATTGTGGAAATGGTGCGTGAAGATCTCAAATTGTCAAAGATACTTACCCGAGAGGCCTTCGAGAACGCTATAAAAATGAATGCCGCTGTAGGCGGCTCTACCAATTTTATCATCCACCTAACGGCCATTGCCGGCAGGATAGGAGTAAAACTCGATTTGAAAGATTTTGATGATCTTGGCAGTAAAATACCCCTGCTGGTAAACTTGATGCCCTCAGGGAAGTTCTTGATGGAGGATTTTTTCGATGCCGGTGGCCTGCCCGTTGTTATCAACCAAATGAAAGCACATCTTCACAATAATGCGATTACCGTAAACGGAAAGCCAATTGGCGATAACAATACAAAAGCCGAATGCTACAATGAGGAAGTTATCGCCAAAATTGAAAAACCCTTTTTAGAGGAGGCCGGTATCGCAGTGCTTTATGGCAATCTTTGCGAAAACGGGGCGGTTATCAAACCTTCCGCGGCAACACCTGAATTGATGAGCCATAGGGGCCGTGCGGTAGTTTTCGAAAACATTGAAGATTTTATTTGTACCGTAGACAATCCGGATCTCGATATCGATGAAAACAGCGTTATGGTCTTAAAGGGCGTAGGCCCAGTGGGCTACCCCGGAATGCCCGAAGTTGGAAATATGGAAATTCCTGAAAAACTGCTTAAAAAAGGTATAAAGGACATGGTTCGCATTTCTGATGGAAGAATGAGCGGAACCGCTTTTGGCACAGTGATATTGCACGTATCTCCTGAGTCTTCTGTAGGCGGAGTTCTCGGATTGGTGAAAACCGGTGATTATATCGTGCTCGATGTGCCCAATAGAAAATTGCACCTAGAGGTAGACGATGCCGAACTAGCTAATCGCAGATCAGAATGGACCGCACCAAAGCCCTTGCTAGAAAGAGGTTATGTAAGTTTATTTACCAAAACCGTTCAACAGGCCCATTTGGGTGCCGACCTTGATTTTCTAGTGGGTAAATCGGGGGCTGAAGTAACGCGCGACTCCCATTAAAACAACCTAACCATGATATCGATTCTCCTATTAGTACTAAGTGTTCTTTTAATCATTCTACTTACGGTTAAACTGAAAGTACATCCGTTCTTGGCTCTTTTGGCCGCTGCGCTATTCTTTGCGCTTTTTTCAGGGATGACTTTAGATAATATCGTTACCATGGTTAATGATGGTTTTGGGGTCACGCTGGGCAAAATAGGAATTGTGATCGTTTTAGGTGTTATTATCGGCGCCTTCTTAGAACATTCCGGTGGTGCCTATAAACTTGCCGAAGTCGTACTTCGGATCATTGGGAAGAAAAGGGTACACGAGGCGATGGGCATCGTTGGTTTTATTGTTTCCATTCCAGTATTCGCCGATAGCGGGTTTATCATTCTAAATCCGTTGAACAAAAGTTTGACCAAACGGGCTGGTCTTTCTATTGTAGGTACGGCAACCGCCCTGATTCTAGGACTTATGATTACGCACGTTTTGGTGCCACCAACCCCTGGGCCGATAGCTGCAGCGGGTATTATCGGTGCAGATGTAGGCCTGGTCATGCTCGTAGGGCTGGTCATCGGCATGCTATCATTGGTCGTTGCCGTTATCTATTGTAAAAGAATGGGTAAGACCAAATTTATCGATCCCAACCCTGAAATAACCGATGAGATCATACAAGAAAAAATGAAACAGGCACCTAGTGCCTTCAGATCCTTTTTACCCATATTGATTCCAATTTTACTGATCGTTGGTAAGTCGATAATGGAGTTCAGTCTGGTCGATGGCCAAGAACCATCGAATCTGGTAAAGTTGGTATCTTTTATCGGTTCGCCCATTATTGCGTTGATCATAGGCATGTTGTTCTCGTTTTTACTTCCCAAAAAATGGGATAACGACATGCTTTCGACTACTGGCTGGGTCGGTAAAGCTCTTGCAGATGCCTCAAATATTATCTTGATAACCGGTGCCGGCGGAATTTTTGGCACCATTCTTCAAAACAGCGAAATAGCCAATGTACTGGCAGCATCTCTTTCAGGCTGGAATCTTGGCATTTGGCTTCCCTTTTTACTATGTGCCGCCATTAAAACGGCCCAAGGGTCATCAACGGTTGCCCTGATTACCACGGCCGGTATTGTTGCCCCCTTGTTAATCTCCATGGGCTTCTCTACGGAAATGGATAAAGCCTTGGTTGTCGCAGCCATAGGTGCTGGTGCCATGGTAGTGTCACACGCTAACGATAGCGGATTTTGGATACTGACGCAATTTTCGGGCATCGATATAAAAACAGGGTATCGCGTTTATACCACGGGAACATTGGTGGTTGGTACGTTTGCCGCATGCTGCATCTACATCGCCAGTTTCGTTTTCTAGAAAATGGTCATTATGTTTAGCACAATTGAAAAAATAAGGCACTTGATTTCGGTCTTTTTGGGTTTTCAGGTAATCGATTAGTTTAAATTGCTACATCAACCCATGTTAAGCCAGCTAAGGCAAATTTCACAACAGCTCTTAATGCTTCATTACGACATTATCGTCTCATAACCTAGTTCATTTTTGCACTCGCCTTTTTCGATCCAGCCCGTAATGTTCTCAAACGTGGCCTTAGCTATGCTATTTAGCGCCTCACTGGTCATGAAGGCCTGGTGGGGTGTAAGTAAAACGTTGGGAAAGGACATTAACTTCGCTAACATTTCATCTTTGATACCATCCGCAGAATTATCCTTGAAAAAAATTCCCTTTTCATTCTCGTAGACATCGGTGCAATAACCGCCGATGTTGTTCTCTTCAAGTGCTGCAATGAGGGCTTTAGTATCAACTATGGCGCCCCTTGCCGTATTGATTAGTATTACCTCTTTTTTCATCAGTGCCAACTTTTCTTTGTTGATCAATTGATGGTTCTCATAGGTCAGCGGTATATGCATGCTTATAATATCGGACTTTTTAAGAAGTTCTTCTAGATCCACATAGGTAATGCCGCAGAATTCGACCAGATTGGTATCCGGTAAAGGATCGTGTGCCAAAAGATGGCAACCGAAACCATGCATGATCTTGGCCATAATGCTTCCTATACCGCCAGTGCCTATAATGCCCACCGTTTTCCCATTGAGATTGAAACCCATTAATCCTTCCTGTAAAAAATTAAACCGGTTCACCCTATCATTGGCCAAAATTAATTTTCGGTTAAAGGCCAGTAGCAGGGCAACAGCATGTTCGGCAATGGCATGGGGCGAATAATTCGGCGTATTCGCGATTTTGAACCCCAATCGCTTCGCCGTCTTAATATGAATATTATTATGCCCCGCAGAACGAAGCGTTATATATCGAACTCCCAGATCCCAGAGTTTTTCCAATACGTTGGAGGAAGCGTCGTCAGCGGAAAATATGGAAATAATCTTGAAACCTACGGCTTGAATGGCAGTTTCCGTATCGAGGGCATCAGCAGAAAAGGATATGGCAATATTGTTTTTGTTCGCCCTTTTCAAAAAAGGTATTTCGAATTCTTTTGCACTAAAGACCAGTAACTTCATTCTTATTTTCTTTATGAAAGATTAAATCTTGCTCTTCCATTGCCAAGACCACCAATTTTACGTAGTCTTCAACGGATTTACTTAAATCTTGCGGGTCGGTGATATCGATACTACCACGCCATATCAATTCGCGCTCCTTTCCTACACAAATACAATAAAGAGAGGTTTCGGCATGGTAAACCGTGAATTGGTCATAATAGCTCTCGTCATAATAAATGGGTTGGTGACTGAGGTAGTCACTACGGAAAGAATCATTGTAATTTGTCCAATCCGCAAGTCTTTTTCGAAAGATTTCCCTGTTTTCAAAGCCTGTTATCTTGGTGAAGAGAATGGCATCGAAATCCTTATCCAATAACTGTTGTTCAACAGCGTCCAATTCTTGCTCCGATTTTTTTGAATCGGTAAAGTTCACATCAAAAAGATCAATACTCCGCATCGATTCTACTTGCCTTTTTTTAAACTCTTTTTGCAAGCCACTTTCGAAATCTTCCCTAACCTGCATATTCTGGGCCATACCCACGATCAAGACTTTATAGGCATCGAAGATGACAATATCGGGGTTTTTCCAATTCTCGACCATGTCGGCCGAAGAGCATGCGGATACTATAGCGACTACTAATACGGTTAATTTTTTCATCCCTTCAAAATTTAATATTCATATTGTTTTGCCCTTTATGCACCCATTTTAATTGTTTAAACATGAATTCATTCTGGTCATTAGTTTTTGTTCTTTTTTAAGATCCCACCTGCATAGTTGAAAATTTCCCCCTTTAAATTTTGGAATTTTTCGCTAAAACCTACCACTTCTGCTTCAAGAGCACTGTGACTCTGGTAAAAACGCAAATCACAGGCGTCATCTAAACAATCTAGAATGCCCCCTAAACTTTTTTCATGTAGCTCAATTTTATGGCCGACCTTGGCCTTCTTGATCTTTATTTTTTTCAAGCGGTTTTGATAGTCAAGTAAACGCTCAAAAAGATTGGGTGTATTGGGCTCGAAAATGTACGAGCTCAACAAGTTATCAATAAAAATGAGCTCATCGCCGATAAAATGTAAGGTCGATTTCCAATGTGTACAATCACTGTGTAGCTCTATTTTTTTTCTTGTTTGGATTTCTTTTTTAGAGATATCGGTCATAGTGCTCCATATTTAATAATTCGTATCTGTAAAAAACTTCAAGGCGCAGTCCATAATTATTCATGTGCTTGAAAAAATAAGTAGGTAAAAACCCCATTATTTATACTATTTCTATTTGGTTTTGCCGCTAAATTAAAAAGTACCTTATGGTTTAACTATGACATTGGTCAGTTTGGCGAGGGCACTATCAATACTGGTAGGTCTGGATCAAAAGCCATTCTTTTTATTACCGGTTCATGGGTAAGCTCTTCGATTAAACTGTGCTCATAATTGACCATGACCAAGAGGTCAATGTTCAACTCGCGCAAAAAATCATTGATGGCCGTAGCCTTGCTTTTGTAAAGGGGCATCCAATGTGCAGAACACTTGTAAGATTTTAAGTATTCCATCAAAATACCCAGATTGATATCTTGACTACGGGTCAATTCTTCCCTTTCATTAATGTGCATTACACGTATTTTAGCATCATACTGTTTGGCCAAGCGTACTAATGGGTCAAGTATCCCTGCATCATAGGGCCTTCCATAATCCGTTACAAATGCTATGCTTTTCAGCGGTTTAAAGTCAAGCTGTTTTGGAATGGTCAGAACGGGACATTTTTGAATCTTACCAATAATGTGAAGGGCATTGCTACCGAAAAAAATGGCCTCGATCTCTGAGCGTCCTTTATTGCCTATGGCCACCAAATCGATAGTGAACGCTTCGACCAAGGCTGTTATAACCGTCACCAAATCACCATGTTCTGACAAGGCTTCGAAAGAATGACCCGGTTCTTGGTCGTCTAACCGTATACGGTGCATTATGCTTTTTAAGCCTTGCTCCGACTCTTGGGCCAGCTGTTCAATGGTGGCCATGCCTTTAATTGCCGTTTTTAAGGGCGTAAAACCATTGTATACATTCAGCAAATAAAATTTACTTGCAATGCCCTTTTGCAATTGTGTTACATAAAACAGGGCACTATAGGCGTTATTGGAAAAATCGGTTGGTACTAAAATATGCTGCATAGCTAATTTTTTTTGTTTGATAAATACAGGCAGGGTACTCAGCCCGAGGATTGTAAAGACGTTATTTCCTACTACCCTGAGCGAAGTATTTCCGTTTACTCGGCTTTGCTTTCCACTTTGTGCGGAATCACCATAAAGGGAATGTTCACATGAAACCCAAGTTTCTTAATGACAGGTTCAATGAACAATCGTTCTAAAAAAGTGTGTTTATTTTGGATCATAACCAAAAGGTTCATTCGCTTTTCCATTTGAAAGCTATTGATCCCATCAATGACCGTTTGGTCAGGTAGCTCATGAAAAAGGTGGGCTATTTTTGATAGCATCTTATCTAGTTTTGCCTTGTTTCTCTGCTGTACTTCGGTGAGTTCGTAACCCGTAGAAACATGCATTACGGCGATGCGCGAGATATGGTTTTTGGCAATATCGAGTAGCTGATGTAGTTGTGCTTCACTGTAATCAATCTCGTAATCGGTAGGAAAGAGAATCTCCTTAGGGGTTTCATAGTCAAAATTAGAGGGCACCGCGATTATTGGGCACGTGGCTTTTTTTATGACATGTACCGTGTGGCTTCCAATAATTATTTCCTTGGCCCCTGTGGCTCCTTGGGTGCCCATGATAATCATATCGGCATTTTCGTTCGTAACGGTTTCCAATAGTTCATCTACCAACAAATTGAAAGCGCTATGAATTAGAAAAGTATGTTTCGGATTGTTGAATTCCCGTTCAATTTTAGTTTTCAATGCATCTAATTGGGTAATGGAACTTTCTTGATAAATGTCGCCAAGACCTATTTGACCAGGACTGTGAAGAATATAGTCTGCCTGATATATCGCCGGTGTGTAGGTATGCAGCAAATAAAAGGTGCATTCTTGTTCTTTGAATAGTTTAAGTGCATAACGCACCGCATTATAGGCGTTATCTGAAAAATCGGTAGGAAGTAGTATTCGTTTCATGTTCTATTTATTATGTTTCAAAAGCTATGTTCTTCAAAGTGCAGGGACCAGCTTACGCCACTCTTGGCCCATGAATACTAATCCTTGCCTATCGCGCCAAATTTTGCAATACCAAAAACGGTATCTTGATATGCAAACCAATTTGATCCAAGGTCGATTGGTATAACATATATTCGAGATGCGACTGTCTTGTGTTGACCATGACAAGCATATCTATTTGGTGATCGCCGATATACTTCATGATCGCTTCGGTTTTATTTTTTTCGGGCGATGTTTCAAAAACAAGGCTTGCCTTTTTTAGTCCCTCTTTCAAGAATTCTTGATTATTGCTTTGTCGTTCACATAGATATTTTAGGGGGAAGATGTACAAAAAATGAATGGTCGACCTGAAAGAACCCGTCATTTCACATAGTAGTTTCAGCTCTCGCTTGCGAAACGGCACTTGATAATCTGTAGGGAATAGAACGGATCTAGGAGCCTCATATACATAGCCTTCTGGGATTGCCAAAACCGGACAATCAACATATTTCATTACAGCTAGGGTATTGCTGCCGAAACTAACCTTTCTATCATTTGTAAAGCCTTTGGTGCCCATCACCACAATATCCATATTTTCTGCGGTGACCAGGTCGTTCACTTCATCTGTCAACGAGCCAAAAGCCGATAGGGTATGGTACTGATGATCAGGGTTCGGGGAATACAGCTTTAAGGCGTTCAGAACTTTTGCCAACTCCATTTCCGAATTTGTACGGGCGGTTGCTTTTTTCTGCTCGAAAACACTTGGATCTATATCCTTTTTTTCGGTATATACTTCGTCTGCATAAGCATGAACAATATAAAATTCACTGCGTTCGTACTTAAAAACCTGACATGCATATTTCAGGGCATGAAAGGCATTTTCAGAAAAATCGGTTGGAACAACAACTTTTCGCATGATCGAAACGATTAAAATAGTTGTTCAAAAATATGTGGGGCCTGTCGTAAAAACTATGACATTGGTCAGTTCTGAATTTTCGATATTTAAATAAATTTGCGTCTAAACAATGCATCATGAAAACGAGCTTTCAAAATATCATTGATTCAAAAACACCGGTTCTGGTTGACTTTTACGCAGATTGGTGTGGCCCGTGTAAAATGTTGGCGCCAATTCTGAAACAAGTGAAGGAAGAATTGGGTGATAGCGTAAAAATTGTAAAAATTGATGTCGATAAGAACCAGGCTTTGGCCAACCAGTACCAAGTGCGGGGTGTACCTACCATGCTTTTGTTCAAGAACGGCAAACAGGTTTGGCGACAATCAGGGGTTTTGCAGAAAAATGATATTGTAAACGTGGTGAAATCACATGCTTAAATCGCACATTAGTATGACCTTTATCATTTTTAGTCAAGTTATCAGGTCCTACATTTGTGTAAACAGGATGAAAAATGAATACAACAAAAACATCGGTAAGCACTACCACAGATTTTCAGACCCTATACCTTGAAGTGGAAAAATGGATTTCAAAACTTCTTTTTTATACCGATGAGCTGAAATTTCTACAAAATTTACTAGACCGTTATTTTACGGAAATCCTAGAACATGAAAACCTAGACGAGATGCGCGAAAGCATAATGCGCCTGCAAGACCTTAAATACCGATGCGATAAATTAGTGATCCGAACCAAAAGGTATAGAAACAATCTAACCGAAGCAGTGGACAATAAGGAATTGATATCAGCTGAGAATAGATTGCCCAAACACCGCGAACTGCATGATGATATCGCCAACTTCAGCAAAGGGTTAAATTCGGTTAAAAAGGAAATATTCTTTATTACCGAGCTTGTTTTGGAAACAAAAAAGAAAAAAGTACACTAGGCTTACATTTAAAATTATTTTGATTTCTTCAGTCAATGGAATATATCGATTACTACAAGGTTCTGGAGATTTCCAAAAACGCAACGGTAAAAGACATCAAAGCGGCCTACCGAAAAATGGCCCGAAAATACCACCCCGATGTCAACCCCAACGACCCCAAGGCCGAACAGAAATTCAAAGAAATCAACGAGGCCAACGAAGTTCTCAGCAACCCTGCAAACCGTAAAAAGTACGATCAATATGGTGCGCAATATGGTAAAGATTGGCAGCAGGCCGAGGAGTTTGAAAAGGCGCGAAAAGCACAAGGTTCGCGAAGCGGTACGCAACAGAATTATGCGCGTGGATTTGACGGACAGGGATTTGGAGGACAGGATTTTTCCGATTTTTTTGAATCGATGTTCGGTGGGGGCGGTCGCGCCACAGGTGGCTTCTCAGGCGGGCAACAGACCAGATTCCGTGGGCAAGATTTCAACGCAGAACTTCGTCTACAACTTCGTGATGCCTACACCACCCAGAAACAAACCTTGACCGTTAACGGAAAGAATATTAGAATTACGATTCCCGCAGGTATTGAAAACGGACAGACCATTAAAATCGCAGGTCACGGCGGGGCCGGAAGCAATGGAGGGCCAAAGGGTGATCTTTACATCACCTTCTCCATAGAAAACAATACCGATTTCAAACGCGATGGAAACAACCTTTATAAAACCGTTGACCTTGACCTTTACACAGCCGTACTAGGGGGGCAACTAACGGTCACAACATTTGATGGAAAGGCCAACCTTCAGGTCAAGCCCGAGACCCAAAGTGGAACTACGGTAAAAATGAAGGGCAAGGGTTTTCCCGTTTACAAAAAAGATGGTCAATTCGGTGACCTCTATATCACCTATACCGTAAAAACTCCTACGAATATATCCTCCGAGGAAAAAGAGCTATTCACACAATTGGCGTCATTGAAAAACAAGAAGCTATGATCCCGAAGAAACTAATTTCCGTATCCGATTTTTGTGCAAGCCATCAAATTTCACGTGCGCTAATGGTAGCATTTAGAAGTTACGGACTAGTTCAGATTATTGAACAAAAAGACACTTGGTACTTGTCAGTAGATGAACTACCAAAGGCCGAAAAAATTTTGCGGCTGCATGCTGAGCTTGATGTCAATCTAGAAGGTATCGAGGTCATTACCCAATTATTGATTCGGATAGAAGACATGCAATCAGAGATCATACGACTTAGAAATCGGTTGGCACTTTATGAATAAGAGTTGTCCATGGGTCTTAAGAATGGCTATCGGTAGGCACGATCTCTCTCCATGCCAAGGCAGCAGCCCCTAATATGGCATGATCGCTCGGTGCATCGGCCATCAAGACCTTGACCTTTCCTTTGTATGCGTTAAACAGATTGCGTTCCATGGCGGCAATAACAGGTTTTATAAGTATGTCTCCTGCTTTGGTGAGTCCGCCCAAAAGAATGAAGGCCTGGGGATCCAGGTGTGCGGCCGTATCTGCCATTTGGGTGCCAAGAAACTCGGCGGTTTCCTCAAATGCCTTTAGCGCGATAGGATCACCATTGATGGCCGCATCAGAAATGATTTCGCCGGTCATATCTTCAAAACTGATGCTGCGCAATTCAGAATCTACGTTCATTACCGCGAGAAGTTCAAAAATGGTACGTCTCATGCCGGTTACCGAAACATAGGTCTCTAGGCAGCCTTGCAGGCCACAGTTGCATTGCCTTCCGTTACGCACTACGTTCACATGGCCCAGTTCGCCCGCCATTCCGTTATGGCCCAATAGTAGTTCTCCGTTGGAAATGATGCCACTGCCTAGTCCGGTGCCCAAAGTCAGCACTACAAAATGTTTCAACCCCTTACCCATGCCGAACTGTAATTCGCCCAAGGCAGAAGCATTGGCATCATTTGCCAGAGCGACCGTTCGATCCAAAATCTTCTTAATTGATGAAACCAAAGGCACTTCATCGCCCCAGTCAAAGTTTACCGCTTGTTCCATTTTTCCGGAATAACTGTTGGCATTGGGCGCACCTACCCCAATGGCTACGATACGCTGCCGCGGATTCAAGGTCGTTATCAATGCTTTTATTTCGGATGCAAGTTGCTTTTCAAATTCGCGGTATGGTTTTTTAGATCCAGTAGTGAACCTTCCCTTAGAAAGAATTGTACCCTTGCGGGTTACCAAACCAAATTTGGTATAGGTACCACCTATGTCAATGCCCAGAACAATAGCTTCTTCCATCGATACGCATTTGATTACAAAAGAAATCGAAATAAAATTTGAACAGTATGACGAAAGTCATTTTGCCTACCAAAATGCCACCCTATTTTTAAGCTCCTTAACCCAAATACATGTATTATGAAAGCAACGGCACAACTTAGAGACCTTTCTTCCGACACCGGTAAACTTACTATTGTTCGAAATCTAAGCCGTATTTTAGACATCCGAATCTTGGATATCGATACGGAAAGTAGAACAATTTGCTTTTTGTACAACAGTATTTTCGCCCTCGAAAAAGTGAAACGCGAACTATTGAATATTGGTTTTCCTGTTTTGCAATGTAGGTGCCAAGACCCCGCCAAAGCAAACTCGGAAATATTGAATGAACAACACTTGACAACCATATTATAAGAGGTATCATGCAGTACCATGAAAAAACAACAAATGAACTGTATCAGAATTTGGGTAGGCTTTTCTATTCGGTCGCCATGTCAGATAACAGTGTTCACACAAAAGAAATCGATAAATTACGGAGTTTTATCAGAAAGTTTTGGCTTGATGTAGATGAAGTGGAAGATGAATACGGTGAAGATGCCGCCTTTCAGATCGAAACCGTTTTTGATTGGTACCTGGCCTATGAAAAAGATAGCGAAGATGCGTACAACGAATTTCAGGAATTCTATGTAAACCATAAGCAAAAATTCACCCCCTACATAAAAATCTTGATATTAGATACCGCCAATGCAGTTGCCAATTCTTTTGCAGGAAAGAACAAATCAGAACTGGTACTTCTGGGTAAGCTCAGGCTATTGATGACCTAGGGCCAAGAAGCTGGCGGTCATCTGTAACCAATGTTACTTCCTGGACTAAGGGGTAGTACTACCTTTGCCCGTGTAATCAAAAACATATGGAAACAACACAGGCATTTGGGTATCTCGGCGCACTTATCATCGGAATCGTTCTTGGTCTCATAGGGGGCGGTGGTTCAATTCTTACCGTGCCGGTGTTGGTTTATTTATTAAGTGTAAATCCGGTAGTCGCCACCGCATATTCACTTTTTGTGGTCGGCACCTCTTCATTGGTCGGCGCCCTTCAAAACATCAAGAAAGGCCTGGTCGATTTCAGAACCGCCATCGTTTTTTCCATTCCGGCATTTATTGCCGTATACGCTACCCGAAAATACTTGGTGCCCGCAATACCTGACGAACTATTTAGCATTGGCGGATTTTTGGTCACCAAGGATATCGGAATAATGGTATTTTTCGCCTTGATCATGCTTTTGGCATCCTATTCCATGATCTGGGGAAAATGTAAAAACTGCGATGACGATATGGCCAAGGTAACGTATAACTACCCTGTGATCATTATAGAAGGTCTAGTGGTAGGAGTTTTAACGGGAATCGTTGGTGCAGGTGGTGGTTTCTTAATCATACCGGCCCTTGTAATGCTGGCCAAACTTCCTATGAAAAAAGCGGTCGCTACTTCCCTTTTGATCATAGCCGTCAAATCGTTGATCGGTTTTATTGGCGACGTGCAGAATTTAGACATTGAATGGGCATTCCTACTGCGTTTTACCGCCTTTTCGATAGGGGGAATTTTTGTAGGCACATGGCTCACTAAATTCATTGAAGGCAGCAAACTTAAAAAAGGCTTCGGATGGTTCGTGGTAGCCATGGCTGTTTACATTCTGTTCAAAGAGCTTGGCAACTAGCCCTGCAAACGGCAAGCCAAATAAGATACTTGCCACACCTAAAAGGTTTCAGTTTTTAAACTAGACAAAACTAACGCATCGGCTTTTTGAAACCGATACTTGAACTTTTCGGTCAACTGACAAATATCATTTTATGCTGAATGCAAAAAAATGAGCTTTGTAACCAATGTTACTGCACAGCAAACCAATGGCCTGTACCTTTATTTCAATAATTTCAAAACTATAGCAACATGAAAGTAGAACAGATTTACACCGGATGCCTGGCCCATGCGGCCTATTACTTGGAAAGCAATGGCGTGGCTGCCATTTTCGACCCCCTACGTGAAGTGCAACCCTACATCGATAGGGCGATAAAAGACAACGCAACTATAAAATATGTTTTCGAAACCCACTTTCACGCCGATTTCGTAAGCGGACATTTAGACCTCAAGAAAAAAACCGGCGCAACCATTGTTTATGGCCCCACAGCAAAACCTGGTTACGATGCCCTGGTGGCAGAGGATGGTCAGATTTTCAATATTGGCCACTATAAGGTAAAGGTAATACATACCCCTGGCCACACGATGGAAAGTACCACTTACCTCTTGATCGATGAAAACGGAAAAGAACACGGAATCATAACGGGAGATACTTTGTTCATTGGTGATGTTGGTAGGCCCGATTTGGCGCAACACGTCATTGCCGACCTAACGGAAGAAAAACTGGCTGGCCATCTTTTCGATTCGCTGCGTAACAAAATCATGCCTTTGAACGATAACCTGATCGTTTACCCAAATCATGGAGCGGGTTCGGCATGCGGAAAAATGATGAGTAAAGAAACCACGGACACGTTAGGTAACCAGAAGGCAACCAACTACGCTCTAAGGGCCGATATGAGCAAAGAAGAATTCATTAAAGAACTCTTAACCGGTTTAACGGCACCCCCAAGTTACTTTCCCCAGAATGTATTGATGAACATCAAAGGTTATGATAGTTTAGATACCGTAATGGATCGCGCCAAGATCGCTTTATCGCCAGAGGCCTTTGAAGCGGTGGCAAATGAAACAGGGGCTTTAATGTTAGATACAAGAAACGCCGGCGATTTTGCAAAGGGATTCGTGCCCAACAGCATCAACATTGGTCTAGAGGGTAGCTTTGCCCAATGGGTAGGTGAAATGGTCCCTGATGTGAAACAGGAAATTCTGCTGATAACCTATCCGAATAAACAAGAGGAAGCCATAACGAGATTATCTCGGGTCGGCTATGATAAGGCCATCGGCTATTTGGAAGGTGGATTTGACAGTTGGAAAAAATCAGGTAATGATTTCGAATCCATAGGTCGCATATCCCCGGAAGAATTGGAAGCTACCGAAGAAGCGGAAAGACCTTTGATCATTGACGTTCGAAAGAAAAGCGAATACGATTCCGAACATGTTGTTGGTGCCATCAATGTGCCCTTGAACCAGATCAATCAGCATTTGGCCCAGTTTCCAAAAGACAGTCCTTTTATACTGCATTGTGCGGGCGGATACCGAAGTATGATCGCCGCATCGATCTTGAAGCAAAGAGGCTGGGTCGATTTTGTAGATGTGATCGGTGGTTTTGATGAACTAAAAAAGACCAAAATAGAACGTACGGCGTACGTGTGCCCGACAACGCTGCTTTAATGCGAGTAGCCAGTCCGCTAAAACCCTTATTGGTATACCGCTTAAGGGAGAAATAATATGTTCTCCCTGTGAAGCGGGCCGCTTAAAATTAATTTTAAAGAAAAAACTATGTCATTTTTCAGCACCCTTTTCGGCTTAAAAAACGAAACATCAGATAACATATCCGTGTTGGACGCGAACACCTTTGCCGAGGCAATTTCAGGAAAAAAAGTGCAACTGGTAGATGTGCGTACGGCCAGCGAATTTATGAATGGTCATATCAAAAACGCCATTAACATTGATTTTTTCAATGCGGGCAATTTTGCAAAGGCATTTGAGAAAATGGACAAGACCAAACCGGTCTACCTGTATTGCCGATCAGGCGCGCGAAGCCAAAAAGCCGCCAGAAGCTTGGCAGATATGGGCTTTTCAGAAATTTACGACCTAAAAGGCGGTTATAGCAGGTGGCCTTAGCAGCGGTACACCGGCGCAATTGGCAATATGACGCCCTGAGTTTTATACTGAGCGCAGCCTAGAATTACATAAAACGGTCCTTGATAAATACGCGACCGAAATTCTTCGGAACCATAAGTTACCTATTAACGCTAAAATCACAACCATGAAAACATCGATCATAGTACAAAATCTAAAATGCGGCGGATGTGCCAAGACCATCACATCTAAACTATCGGCGGTTGAAAATATTACTGATGTTATAGTCGACGTAGCGGCATCAAGGGTCTCGTTCTTGCATGAAAATCTAAACGATGCACTGCAGGTCAAGGAAAAGTTGAAAGTTTTGGGCTATCCTTCTGTAGACAGCAAAAACTCGCTAACGGCAAAAGCGGTATCCTTTATGAGCTGTGCAACCGGAAAAATGTCGAAATCATGAAAAACCTCCTCTTGATTGCGTTGGCATTCGCATTGGCAAGTTGCAAAGATGTCAAGAAATCGGAATACAGATCCGCTGAATCAACTGTGGAAATGAAGGCGGTCGTCGCCGGAGCCTCCCATCCTGGCAAGAAACTCATCGAAAGAGAATGCTATATCTGCCACGACCCAAAGGCATCGCAAGAAAGTATGTTCGCACCACCAATGGTTGCGGTAAAAACGTATTATATCAACGAGAAAACCACCAAGGCACAATTTACAGAAAACCTCATCAAATGGGTGAATGATCCGGAGACGGAATCAAAAATGCCCGGCGCCCTGTTCGAATTTGGTAGCATGCCCTACATACCCTATCCAGATGATGCCATTGCACAAATAGCGGAGTACATGTACGAATATGATATTGAGCGACCTGAGTGGTATGATGATGCCCTGGCCGAGGGAAATGGTAAGGGCATTCTGATGAATAGGAATATCATAGCCAAAGAAATACAGCAAAAAAACGCGGACAGGGGAATGGCCCATGCCAACGCGGCCAAAACCACCTTGGGAAAAAACCTTTTAAAAGCGCTTGGCGAAAAAGGCACTATAGGTGCGATTGAATTTTGCAATACAAGGGCATTGCCTTTGACGGATAGTATTTCCGTGATGAACAATGTGGTTATCAAAAGAGTATCTGACAAACCTCGCAACCCTGAAAACAAGGCCAACAACGAAGAATTAGATTATATCACCTATTTCAAAAAATTGGCAATTGCCGGTAAAGAAGCTAAACCCATAGTGAAAAGGGAAAACGATGAGGTGCATTTTTACTACCCGATAACCACAAATGCCATGTGCCTTCAATGTCACGGCAAACCCGTAGAACAGGTTACACCCGAGACACTTTCGACGCTGAAGAACCTTTATCCTAAGGATCAGGCGGTTGGTTACGATACCAACGAGGTAAGGGGTATATGGGTCGTGAATTTCGATTCGGAGAAGTAGCATTTAATTTAAGTGGGTGCAGTGCTGGTATATGCTTTCTAGGGCCCTGCCCGATTAATCGACCATAGCAACAAAATATTCGTAGGCTTCTGTAACAAAGGTTACGAAATCCTAAAAAATAGATTCCTATTTTTATCAAAACAACATTAAATACGGTAAAATGAAATCACATCATCAGGTACTCATTATTGGCGGTGGCACAGCGGGAATTATGGTGGCCGCACAATTGTTGCGAAAGACTAGAAAGCTTGATATTGGCCTGATAGAGCCTTCCGAAACACATTTCTATCAACCGGCTTGGACACTGGTCGGTGCCGGCGCCTATGACTACGACAAAACCGCCCGCCCAATGGCTTCGGTAATGCCAAAAGGTGTCAAATGGATTAAAGACCTCGCTAATGGTTTTGATCCCGAGCAAAACGCCGTCTCTACAAAATCAAGTGGCACAATTTCATACGATTATTTAGTGGTTGCGCCAGGGCTGACCTATGATCTCAGTTTGGTTCCCGGATTGGCCGACGCCATGGATAAGGGCGTTGTTTGCAGTAATTATACCAACCCGAGACATACCTGGAATGTTATAAAAAATTTCAAGGGTGGCACCGCCCTGTTTACCCAACCTACAACCCCTATAAAATGCGGGGGAGCTCCGCAAAAAATCATGTATCTGGCAGATAGCTATTTTAGAAAAAGTGGTGTTCGAAGTAAAACCGAGGTTGTATTCGCTACTGGGGGCACCGTCATTTTCGGAGTGAAGGAAATCGCGAAGACCTTGATGGAAGTGGTCGATAAAAAGGACATCAATTTACGCTTTCATCATAAACTTGTTGCGGTCGATGGAGAAAAACAGATTGCATGGTACGAAATGGGAAAAGACATCTCGGCCGGGGGGTGCGTTGTCATGAAGGGCGATGACACAACATTAAAACTTGATGAAAATTTTCAGTATAATTATAAGGATGTAAAAGTTACAGTTGATGGAGATCGCTACGGAATCCATTACGATATGTTGCATACCGCACCGCCGTCTGTTGCACCCAAGTTTGTAAAAGATTCGGTTTTGGTGAATTCGGCTGGTTGGGTCGATGTGGATCAAAAGACCATGCAGCATACCAAATATCCGAATATATTCAGCCTGGGCGATGTTTCTTCCGTACCGACCGCAAAAACGGGTGCAGCTATTCGCAAACAGGTACCGATCGTGGTCGATAATATTGACCTATTGATCTCGCAACATAAAATGGGGACGAAGGTCTATAATGGCTATTCTTCCTGCCCACTGGTGACGGATTATGGAAAAATGGTACTGGCCGAGTTCGACTATAAGAATAACTTTATGCCCGATCCAAAACTTAAGCAAATGCTGGTCTTCGATAGTTCTAAAGAGCATTGGCGATTATGGATGCTAAAAAAATACGGTCTCCCCTATTTGTACTGGAATAAGATGATGAAAGGTAAGGATGTATAGCGATATGCCAAGAAAATTAGCATTGAAATGCGATCAGATGCTTCCAATGTAGCTAAACTTGGCCCAGTGTAATCGCTTGGCCGTGTGTTTTAATAGCACCCTCAAGAATTACTGACGTTCATCATTTTTCTTCCCTTTGGCCATGACTACTTTTATCACCGTATAACAAGTTAAAATAACAACCAAGCATGATCCAAGAACTCAAAAAGAAATACGGTGCTATTTTTGAAGAAGACCTTCTTTTCGAAATCAATGAAGTAGCGATCTATAAAGAGATTCAACAGGGGTTTAAGCTAATTGAAATCGGGGAGTATATCAAGACTATGCCTCTTTTGGTATCAGGGGTCATCAAGATTTTAAGAGAGGATAAAAAGGGAGACGAACTCTTGCTCTATTTTCTTGAAAATGGCAATACCTGCGCTATGACCCTAAATTGCTGCATGAGACATAAAAAAAGTGAAATTAGGGCTATCGCAGAAACCGATGCCAAACTGATCATGGTTCCGATCGGTAAAATGGAAGAGTGGATGATGAAGTACCCCGGTTGGCGTAATTTCATTTTAGAAAGTTACCATAGTCGCCTTAATGAATTGTTAGAAACAGTGGACAGCATCGCTTTTTTAAATATGGATGAACGTCTTTTAAAATACCTCAAAGATAAGGCACGGGTTACCGGCAACAATACTATAAACAGCACCCATCAAGAAATCGCTTATGAACTGCACACCTCACGCGTTGTGGTTTCACGTCTCCTGAAAAAACTTGAAAATATGGGGGTACTCGAGCTAAACCGTTTTCATTTGAAAATTACGGCCTAACAATACTGCATCAATCTAGAATTTGCATTGCTTCCGGCTTCAGCAATGAAGTTATGCCTTCCCAATTCAGCAAAGGCCGATTACGCTAGCGTTGCCCTGACGGAGCACAAAACCGTATTTACCGACGGATCTTCGAGCCTTTATTTTTATTGCTTTTGAACCGAACTACATTAGTTGTGATAACTTTGGCGATGCTTTCATGTACTGCGCATACGGTGTAAAGAATGTAAATAATTTCCCAATTACGTATCCGAAAGGCAGTTTTAAAGCAGACTATCTGAATAGGGTTGATCACGCCTATATTTTCTTTTGGTTTGCCATCTTGAATAAATTATGTTCTTTTTAATTGGCCAATTTAATTTTATCTTTAACAGATGGGCTACAGTGAACCGACCTAAAACACGCCATGGAAATAAAAAACCGCTATGACCACAAAGACCAACGCCTCAAATTTGAATTTTAAAAACCTCAAAAACATACTTCTTGCTGTATCGGTCTTAGTTTTTATTGGCTGTTCTACTCCAAACATAGAGGGGTCGTGGGACTTTCAATTTTCGATTGAAGATGAACCGATCACGGGCGTTTTAAAAATTGAAAACATAAACGGAGTGCCCGTTGGCCTTTTGAATTCATATCAACTTGGCAAAATCGAACTTCAAAATCTTAAGGTTTCCCAAAATAGGCTTTCGGCCGAATTCGAAAAATGGGAGGTACTTATGCTCCTGAAAGGCACCTTTACCAACAGCGCCTTTAAGGGTACACTCGCATTTGAAGACAAACAACTGCCTTTTGAAGCAGTGAAACAATCTAATGATTTTGTTGAAATTGACCGTTCAGAAGTGTCCTATATACTCACAGACAACGATGTTCGCGAGAAGGAAAACAATATTGACCATGCCTCCATTATTGAAGATCTTGGCGAAGCTTCGTTTGAACGTGGTCGACGAATCTATAATTCGAATTGCATCAATTGCCACGGAAATAAAGAAATTGAAGGTTCCATACCCTTATCGCTAAAATTTTGGGAACAACCCTTTAAAGCTGGCACTGATCCATTTTCAATGTACCAGACCGTGACAAAGGGGCTACTGACCATGCCACCCCAACTCACACTTACCCCGCAGGAGAAATACGATGTGATCAGTTTTATTCGCGAGGAATTCGTCAAAAAAAATAACCCGTCCAATTACTTTAAGATTTCGCAAGGGTACTTGGCAAGTCTTCCCGAAGGCACTTCCACAGGGCCCGAACCGAAACCGTACCACCCATGGGCGGATCAAGATTATGGCGATTTTTTAATAAATACCTATGAATTGGTAGATGCGGACACCGGGCCGGAACGCTATCATTCCCCCGGCCCTACCCCTTTTCCTGATGAAGATTATAGTAAGAACAATTTTGCCTACAAGGGCATTGCCATTCGGCTTGATAAGGGGCCCGGTGGCGTTTCAAAAGGCAGGGCATGGATGATCTTCGACCACGATGTAATGCGGGTAGCAGGAGGATGGACCGGCGACGGATTTATTGATTGGGACGCCATTCTTCTGAACGATCGGCATGAGACCTACCCAAGAACTATTGGTAAGCTCCATTTCGAGACCCCAGTTGGGCCCGGGTGGGCAAATCCGCTTGACGGCACATTCAATGACCCCAGGTTTACGGCAAGGGATGGAAGGCAATTTGGACCTTTGCCCAAAAGCTGGGCCGACTATAAAGGCATTTATCGCAACGGTGACAACATCGTTATCTCCTATACCGTAGGCACGGCCAAGATATTAGAGCGTTTGGGTATTGAAGAAAAAGACGAACAGATAGTCTTTACCATAACCCTCAACACCACCCCTTCGAAGTCGCTATTGAAACTGCGCGTTGCGCCCTTATCTTCGCAAGTCCGCATTACGGGCAATGGCGCAAGGCTTTCACAAGAGCATGGTTATCATATGGTGACCGTTAATACAATGCAAGCTGCGCAGATAAAATTATTCATTGGCAATTTGCCGGGTAATGAACTAGACGCCATAGTTAGTACATCTCAGGCTCCTGAAGCATTAGTAGGGTATACCGAAGGTGGGCCGGCGCGCTACCCGCAAGAATTGATGTCTACAATCACCAAAGGCGCGGAAGACGGTTTGTTCGCCGTGGATCAATTAAGTCCACCTTACGAGAATCCCTGGCATTGCCGAATGAAACTCAGTGGTATCGATTTCATGAAAGATGGCAATAAGGCGGTCGCCTGCACCACAGATGGGGATATTTGGCTGATTTCAGGCCTAACGGACGGGAGTGGTCAATTAAAATGGAAGCGAATCGGGGCGGGCCTTTTTCAACCCTTGGGCATCAAGGTGGTCAATGAACAGGTGTATGTTACCTGTCGCGATCAAATTGTACGGCTCAGAGACCTTAATAGCGATGGTGAGACCGATTTTTATGAGAGTTATAATCACGACCATCAGGTAACGGATCACTTTCATGAATTTGCGATGGGCCTACAGGCCGACAAAGCCGGCAACCTCTACTATGCAAAAAGCGGAAGGCACGCCCGCGAAGCATTGATACCGCAGCATGGTACCTTGATAAAGGTGAGTAACAACGGGGCGGATTCTGAGATAATCGCCACTGGTTTTCGGGCGGCCAACGGGGTTTGTATTAATCCTGATGGAAGTTTTTTGGTCACCGACCAGCAAGGTTATTGGAACCCGATGAATCGGATCAACTGGATCAAAACCGGATCAAAAAGTAGGTTTTATGGCAATATGTGGGGCTATGGCCCGCCACAAGACACCACTAGGGTCGCCATGGAACAGCCCATGGTGTGGGTCGATATGGAGTTCGACCGGTCGCCTTCCGAACTACTATGGGTAGATAGTAAAAAATGGGGGGCTTTAGATGGGGCACTGCTGAGTTTCTCCTATGGTTTTGGGAAAGTACAGTTAGTACTGCATGAAGAAGTCGGGGGCCAGCGTCAAGGGGCTGTTATTGATATTCCCGGAATAAAATTTTTTACCGGGGTAATGCGTGGCCGTTTCAATGCTGATGATCAACATCTTTATGCTTGCGGAATGGAAGCTTGGGGCACCAATCAAAACATGCGAACGGGAGACCTTTACAGGATCCGCTATACGGGTAAGACCATACCGATGCCCATAGCCTTGAATACCCAGCCTAAGGGCATGAAACTTACCTTTTCTACCCGATTGAGCCCCGAAAGCGCTACCGACGTATCAAAATACGAAGTAAAAACCTGGGATCTGGTAAGAAGCCATAAGTATGGTTCCGATCGACACAATGTGAAGACGCTGAAAGTTTTAAAAAGTTCATTATCAGCCAATGGAACCGAGGTCACCCTCATTATAGACCAAATAGCTCCTGTAGATGTAATGACCTTGACATATGACCTAGTCAACGAATCGGGGGAGCCCTTAAAAGGCACACTTCAACAAACATTGCATCTATTGCCAAAGGAAAATGATAGTAGTAAATTAGCACTCTGATAGAGAAGGTTTACTTCTTTATGAAGTGAGGTAGTCTATAGCTGATTGAAAAATAACTGAACTTCGGTAACCTAAACTTTACAAGTTTAGGTCCAAGTAAGCCCTTGGTATCCAGCTTTTTGTTCATTACAATTCACATCTATATGCCACAATACTTCAAAATTGAGGCCGCATACCCATATGCCGATTCCTTTGTAATGGTATTAAGCATCATAACTACCGTTCTTTTGGTACGAAAAATAATAGAGACCTGGTATTTATGGATTCTTGTAGATTTCGTTTGTGTGCTCCTCTTCTTCAAAAAAGGTATCGTTTTTTTGGGTCTTGAGTATCTTATCTTCCTTGGTTTGGCAGGTTACGGTCTATTCAACTGGAAAAAACAATTGGGCCATGGTTAAGGCATTTGTATTTGGCAAGTTTTTACCTTTTCATAAAGGGCAAGAGGCAATGATTCATTTTGCCTTAACAAAGTGTGATGTACTCTAGGTGTTGGTCTGTGGCAGCGATAAAGAAAATATTCCTTCAGAGACCAGAAAAAAATGGATAGAAAGAACGTTTGCCTTCATAAAGAAGATTGAAATAAAGTGCTTCGATTATTCAGAGAACGACCTTCCGAACACTTCGGTCTCCTCATTGGAAGTTTCAAAAGTTTGGGCCGAAAGATTCAAGACATTTTTCCCTGAACATGATTTAGTAATCACTTCTGAGGAATATGGAAATTATGTCGCTGCCTATATGGGCATCCAACATATGGTGTTCGATATTCCTAAACTACGCTACCCTGTATCTGCCACGGCCATCCGCAGTGATCTATTTACGAACTGGCAATTCTTGCCAAATAGCGTAAAATCTTACTTTGCCATTAAGGTTGTTCTACTTGGTACTGAAAGCACCGGTAAAACGACCCTGACCAAAAGACTTTCAGAACATTTTAAGTGCAGTTCGGTGCATGAGGCCGGCAGAGACCTTATCAATGATTCAAGGCAGTTTGAATTCGATGACTTGAAACGTGTTGCCCTTGAACATGCGCAGAATATAGACGCGGTTTTTCTTGGTGACAGTCCCCTTATCATAATCGATACTGACATTCATATTACCCAATCCTATGCGAAGTTCCTATTTGAAAAAGAACTCCCAATTTCAAATAGCGTTTACAAAACGAACAAAGCCGACCTCTATCTGTATCTCACTAACGATGTTGACTACGTGCAGGACGGAACCCGTTTGAACAAAAAGGACCGAAATTTACTGGACCTGTCACACAGAGCCACCCTAAAAGCGAATAACATCGGGTTTTACGAAATAAGTGGGCATTGGGAAGAAAGGTTTAAAAAAGCCATAGCGCTCATCAACGCACTACGCACAAAAAAGGATTCCTATTCAAGTACCTATTTTCTTTAATTGTTACTAACACGCTTGGTAATCTTTCTATTAGTGATCACAGTGCTTCTCAAATAGGCTAGGGTAAACCTACTATTATCCTGTATTTCGGAAACATTTTCAAAAGCATAGATGTTACTCCCCAAATCAATGGGAGAACTACTTAAGGGTATCTCATCATTAAAAAAACCATCATTGTCACGATCAACCAGCAGCTTAAGTAGGTTAGGGTCAACGGCACCAATTCCAGAGAGGTCAAATCGTATTTCAATGGTCCCCGTATCCACCGCATTTCCAAAACTGTTCTTTTCACTCACCCTCCAAACCCTGCTCAATCTACTTAGAACCTTATCGGATATGTCTGTGGTATTGTCGAACAGATAATTACCGTTGTCATGGCCCCAAATTAAAAATTCATCATCATTTAAGGAGGAAGGGGCTAAAATTCGAACAGCACCCGTACCTTGGGCGTCCTGATGCAGGTTTGAGCCATCAACTCTGCCAATACCGGCAACATCATAATCAAAATTGCCATTGCCCACCATATCTTGGGTGTAGATATCATTTGCAGCACTTGTCAGTCCGTACTTTGCGGCCAAGTAATTTTCAATGATGATGCGCTGGGCCGTATTGACCTTTTCATTAAAAACAATCACTTCGGTTACATCACCTACATAGCCTGCAGACCCAGATATATTACCGCCTAAATTAAACCGAAAAGAAGCATGGTTTGTAAACGTTGTGGTATTGGCACGGCTTTGCAACAAGGCTCCATCCCTATATAATTGCTTTCCTGTGGTCGGGTTGGCATCATAAGACCAAATAGAATAATCGGTAGTTAGGTTGCCAAGCCCTCCTACTTGTATCCTGGCGTCTACCCCGCAACAGACCCCGATATCAAAATAAACCACATTCGACCAAGGAATATGATTTGTGAACCTACTGGATCCTACTAAGGGAGAAGTAGTATAAACACAGGACATTTGCGAAGTATTGTCCGCAATGTTCACAACAAACGATGATGCTTGGTCGGTGACAAAATTAGTGGTGGTCAGGGTAAGCCCTGTTTCTAGCCGGTTACTTCCTGAAAAGCTGATCGCATCAAAACCATTCACAGAAGCAGGTACCAAAGTAGGCCTCTGGCTCCCTGTTTCACTCAAGTCCAACGCGGGCACACCTGCCTGATTGATCACCGAATTAACCAATGAACCGGTTAAAGAAACACCCGCAGAGGCATCGTACCATATTTTTAAACTAGAGGTTCCATCATTGGTGCCAACGCCACCAGGGCCGGTTTGCGAAAAACCTATTTGGCACAAAAGAACCACAATTCCTATTTTTCTAAACATCAAAAATGAGGTGTAAAATCAGTATGAAGGTATCACTATCTTTCCTTTAAATCAAACAAAACCAATGCTATCAAACTTTTAACCGAATCTTATGACTAAAGTTTAAATGGATAAGAAATGATCACTCACTGCGAATGCAAACGGGTAACCTGCACTTGGTTGAAAACGCTATGGCTGCTGCTAATGTACTTGCAACCTCATGATGAATTATTTATCCTTCTCGGACGAAATAGGATACTAAAGTAACCTAGCCGCACCAATAACGGTGATATACAGCCATTGGCCGTAACGGCAAGATGCGTCATTTTGTGTGCAACCTGAAACTACTGTCGAAAATGCAAATTACCATTTCAGAAACAAGGGATATTAGCGAAGAGCAACTACTTGGTTTGTACAGGGCAAATGGCTGGAGTGCCGCCAATAGACCTGCTGCCTTACGGAAGGGTTTGCTGAACTCACATGCCTTGGTAACGGCATGGGACGGGCATGAATTGGTCGGCCTTGGGAATGCGATATCTGACGGCTATCTGGTGGTTTATTATCCGCACCTGTTGGTTCATCCAACCTATCAAGGAAAAGGGATCGGGCTCATGTTCGTAGATAAACTTCAGGAAAACTATAAGGATTTCCATATGCAAATGTTGACGGCCGATGGAAGGGCCATCGATTTCTATAAAAAAGTTGGTTTTGAAAAAGCGGGCCAAACCATGCCCATGTGGATCTATCGAGGTAACGAACATTAAAAAGTAGAATGGTAGCACGTAGATGTCAAGGAAGTACAAAAATTGAACATGTAGAGGAATACTCCCAGTTCATGATGGTGCGGGCAATTCCCGATTACGAGGAAACCAAGGGGTTTGTTAAACTGTGGTTCTAAAAACCGTAGATAATGAATTTACCTATTTTAATCAATCACCTTTTGCCAGGATCTGGAGGCCATCAAAAGCTTTGTGGGAACCGATTTTGAGATGGACAAATATTACCCAAAAGATAAAGATTATCTGGTTGATTTCCCAGAAAAAGTTACCCACTTCGAGGTATTTGCAGACTAGCAGAACCTAGACCAACAAGCGCTGTACCGATCATGGTCAAGTCAATTATTGGTAAACCGGTCTTGAATTCAGAATACCGAAAAACAATTGTTAAAGAAAATTAAAAATTGTAGTTCAAGATTAGATCTACATGAAACATATCAACTTTATTCAGATAAAAGTTGGGGTTATCAGGTATATCGCCCTGACCTATTTTCGAGACCAATAAAAGTTCAGGTCGAAAATGTTCGAGTTTGGCAAATTTGAACGACAGATCTAAATTGATCTGAGTATAATCGGGCATGGCGTACTTGTTCATATTGGCATCTAACACTGAAGGTTTCCAATGCCTGCCAACACTCAGAATGCTTTGAAGCTGTATTTTATCCGAATCAAGATGAATACGGGTATCATAATGGGTAACCAAAGCATGGCTATCTCCTGTTCCTTCGCTACGTTCTCTTTTTTGAAAACTGAAAAGATCTTCGCGCCCCCATTCCCGTGGCGAAATGAACTGACCATTTGCCAAAATGCGATTATAGGCCAGCGATAGTTTAGTGGTCTGTTTTTGGTAGCCCAATTTGAGACCTAGAACATCGGAAGACTCTGAGGTAAAGTAACGTAACGAATCCAATACATTGCCCCCATCGCCTACCCGGTTCTGATGCAGCCATTCTGCTTCAACATCTATTTTATCATTGATTTTATATTTCGGTTTTACATAGGCATTGTTAGCGATATTGTCGACGTATAAGTTAGAGAAATCCAACGAAATCCGCTTGCTTATAGTTACGTTGGAATTCAACAGAACCACAAAATAAGAAGTTGTGTTGTCCTTGTAGCGATGTGCATTTCCGTCAATATTCCTACCTTCAGGATACGTGCCTATACTTTCTCCGATATTAAAAAACTCGCCCGTTGAGCGCGGGGCAATTTGGTCGAAGACACCCAAACTTATCGAGCCCGATTTCTTTGAGGTATACGAATACCTGGCACCTTGTACCAGGGTGGGGATCATTCGCCCATCCTGTGGGTTGATCAAGGCCGAGTTGATCTTCATTCTACCGAGTGTCAATTCATGCTGGGGCAATTTGTAGTTCAAATACAATTCCCCTAGTAGAAAAATTGCATCGTTTTCGATATCCAACCTGGGCGGCACGATCGTCTCCACCATCTTGACCCTGCTGGTAGTACCCTTGGTATACTATATGATCGAGAAAAAGCGGCTTGTTGCTGAAAGTGAGGGAGTGTGATAGCGTCATAGTGGATTAGTGGATGTAGGAATTAGGAGTTATGAACTAGGAATTGTGGCTAAGGGCTTGGGAATTTAGGAACTGAACAACTATGTACAAGTTACTAGAGAACCGGAGAAAGAAAAAAAGAGCCAAAAAATGTTTTTTGCTTATGAGTTTGAACTTGAGACTTGAACTTTAAAAAAATAGAATATGAAATTACTGATCGTAACGGTCGTGGAACAGTTTGAAAAGGACGTGCTGCGGCTATTTAAGTCGGCCAACATTGAGAGCTTCAGTGGGTCTGACATTGATGGGTACAAAAATACGCCGGCCATGGTGCGCGCAGCTTGGTTCCCCGGACAAAAGAGCGGGGTGGAAAGCGGCCTGTTCTTTTCCTTTACGGAGGAGGAAAATATTGATGTCCTTTTTTCCGAAATAGAAAAATTCAATAAAAATTTGGAGACCAACAACCCCATAAGGGCGGTAGTGGTACCCATAGAAAGAGCCATTTGAAAGCAGTTAAAACCATTTCATCATGATCAACAGATATATCCGTGCCATAGCGGGCACCTTCATTATCATCAGCGTATTGCTGGCCCTTTATGTGAACATCAACTGGTTATGGTTCACCGTTTTTGTGGGTGCCAACCTATTGCAGTCCGCCTTTACCAAGTGGTGCCTCATGGAGGACATTTTGATAAAATTAGGTGTAAAAAAATAATTTAGCAGGTTAGGCAATGCATGTAATACCGTTTACCGTAATAATCGGTCTTGGCTAAAACTATAAAGGATAACAGTTACAAATACTATTTTCCTTTTATTCTTAAAGGTAGGATTGTACGTTGGTTAGAATGTGAAAAATGGAAGGCTTGAAAATCTTAGATCATGCAATTGGTAAATTGGAAAGGCAAAAAGGAACCACCCGAGAGGGCGATTCCTTTTAATTTCTGTTTTTGGAATGTGTCTTTCCAAAATATTTAATGGCCTAAAGTGATATAAAGAAACTAAGCTTATAAAAATCATTCGGCGCAAACCTGGTGGCCTCATCCGCCAAGTTGCTGCCAAAGGAAAAGCGAAGACCGGCATTACCTTTGGTGAACTGTAAATATGGCCCAAGCCAAACGTAACCATCTGCACGGTCTAACGTACCACCGCCATTGATGTTGCCACCAGAAAGGTATAGCTCTTCAAAATGGGCGCCTAACGATAAGTACGAGGTTAATTTTACACCAAAATTTGCCCAATAATGTACATAATTGTTAGTGGCAGGTGCTGCCAACGGTAATACTTATGATTAATATCATAGTATCGTATTCCATTAAACAGGTTCTTTAAGAAGGTTTTAAAAACCTATGTTGATTTTGCAGTTGTCGCAAATTTATTGACCCAAAATGTAAGTAAAAGATGTTGATAACGAAATGGTTACCTATCGTATTTCTGTTGATTTCCTGCGGGGAAGGACAAGAAAAAATACTTCCCCAAAAAACGTCGTTGACCGAATCGGTCTATTCCTCGGTTACCGTACAACCCGATAGCCTATATCAGGTATATGCTGCGGTAGCAGGCATTTTAGACAATAATCTGGTAGAGGAAGGCGACCTGGTCAAAAAGGGAACTCCCCTACTGCAGATTATCAACAACGCACCGAAATTGAATGCTGATAACGCCCTTTTGAACTTACAATTGGCCAAAGAAAACTACAGTGGTGGTTCGGCGGTCCTGGGTTCTTTGGAGGATGAGCTTCAAGCGGCCACCTTGTCGTTAAAAAACGATTCCATCAATTATTTTAGACAAAAAAAATTGTGGCAGCAAGAAATAGGGTCAAAAGTACAGTTCGAGAACCGAAAGCTGGCCTATGAACTTTCGCAGAACAAACTACGTGTACTTGAAAGCAGCTATGAACGCACTAAAAACCAACTGGCTACCCAAGTGCAACAGGCGCAGAACAATTATAGAACGGCACAGATCGCTACCGAGGATTTTACGGTAGAGAGCAAAATAAACGGAAAAGTCTACGCCCTCTTTAAAAATCCAGGGGAAATTGTCAATTCTATGGAGCCGCTGGCGGCGGTGGGCAGCGCATCCCGTTTTATCATTGAAATGCAGGAAGATGAAGTCGATATCGTAAAATTAAGCACGGGGCAAAAAACGATGATCACCTTGGATGCCTATGCCTCGCAAGTCTTTGAAGCTGAAATAAGCAAAATCTATCCACGAAAAGATGAGCGTTCACAAACCTTTACCGTAGAAGCCATTTTTAAGGATACGCCGAAAAAACTGTATCCGGGCCTCGCCGGGGAAGGCAATATTGTCATCGCCCAAAAAGAAAATGTACTCACCATACCCAAAACCTACCTCATAGGCGGCCATACAGTGATGACCGAGAACGGTATAGTGGATGTAAAAACGGGCCTCGAAAATTTAGGGCATGTAGAAATTGTTGAAGGCATCGATGCCCGTACCTACATTATAAAACCACAAGAATGATCAATTGGAAAGTAATACTCAACATTGCCAAAACCCAT
>JBHJNU010000020.1:0-11026 GCA_050330515.1 Flavobacteriaceae bacterium
TAACCCTCTACCATCGCTACCCCAGCGGTACCGTTTTCAAGATCATGGATGTGCTCGGCTTTTGGGGCATACCTAGTGAAGGTTGGCAATTGACACGAAAGGATAAATAGCGATGAAAGGTTACCGGCAGCAGAAAATACTAGAGGCCCTGATCAAGTACAGGCTTAGGGAACACCACTTTGACCATATCAAGATAGAGGTCTACGATCGTTTTGACGGGGATGCCTTCATGTGCAGGGTAGAGCTTTTTAGAGGCGGCAGCGAAATGGCGCACCGGGTACTGAAACACGAGGCGTTATTGGGTGATGATTTTGTGGCCCAGCTGGAACTGAAGTTGGGGGCCGTGACTACGTAAACCAAGAACAGCATCGTGAAACTTGATGTTGTACGCATAGTTGTTGTCTTGAATTGGTTGAACAATGGTTTTCGACGAAAATCAAATCAACTGGGCAGAATCTATTTCTAAGAAGGCAAATTAAAAAAGTGTAGGCGACTTTGTAGACATTTTTGAAAAATGTAGACGATTTGTAGACATTTTAAATCAAGCAATATCATATAATATGACTAACTAAAAAAGATAAATCCCTACCAATCATAGGATTAGCAGGGATTTGATGTCATTTGGTTTACCGCTTGGTGACCGGGCTGGGATTCGAACCCAGGACCCTCTCCTTAAAAGGGAGATGCTCTACCGACTGAGCTACCAGGTCGAGATTTTCAAAAGAACGGACGAACCTCCTTTTGCGGGTGCAAATATACGGTCATTAATTTATTTTACAAGTGCATTTTTAGAGAAATTTTGAATTTCTTTGTTATCATGCAGATTTACAAGAACTTCGCATAAAATTGAAAGTGTGAAAATTGTTTTGATTGGTTATATGGGTAGCGGAAAAAGTACCGTTGGTAGGGTACTTTCCGAAAAAATGGGCTTATTGTTTGTAGACTTAGACGAGGCCATCGAAGAGGGTGAGGGCAAAACGATCGCAGCGCTTTTCAAAGAAAGGGGTCAGATTACGTTTCGCAAGATCGAACACCGGTATTTAACCTCGATCTTGCGAGAAAATGACAACCTCGTTTTGGCTACCGGTGGCGGGGCGCCTTGTTATAGTGGTAATATGCAAACGATTCTGAACGCCACTGATCATGTTTTTTATTTAAAACTATCCATAAACGGGCTGGTAGAGCGGCTAGCACCGCAAAAATCGAACAGGCCCCTGATCGCACATGTAACGAAGGAAGAGATGCCTGAGTTTTTCGGGAAGCATTTATTCGAAAGAAATACCTTTTACAACCAGGCCAACTATACGATAGTGTGCGACGGAAAATCAGTTGACGACATTGCGGGCGAGATCGAAGGTAAGTTAGTCTAAATACACGGCATCTTTTTTCGCCTGAAATCGCACATGTACGTGCTCTTGTAACGAGGTAGAGAGCGAAATGCCCTTGTAGTCTGCCTTTACCGGGTACTTTTTATGGTTTCGGTTGACCAGTACCGCCGTTTTTAATTGCTTCAACGGGGTTTTTAAAAAGTGGTGCACCCCATAGATCAACGTAGTGCCCGAGTTGAGCACGTCATCGACCAGTACTACCGATTTATTGCGGTACTCTTTTTCAGCGATCGATGTGCTTACCCCACTTTTCAAAGGATCGCTTTTGTCCATACTTACTTTGCAGAGCACTATCTTGGCGTCGGTAATGTTTTGTAACACCTTTTGTATTTTCTTGGCGAAATTTAGCCCGCCACCCTCGATGCCGGCGATCACGATTTCTTGTTCCGACACATTGGCCTCGTAGATCTGATAGGCGATACGCATGATTTTATGTTCTATTTGTTGGTGTGATAAAATTTGGTGTTCCATGCTGATTTTGCGTTAGACTTCAAAGATAAAGAAACCGAATATCATTCCTCTTCATTTTCCCCTACCTCTTTTGAAGGTACGGGTTCATCAACTTCTAAGTTGTTATCTGGGGCTTGCGCTTCATCTAAATAGTCATCGATTTCACGCCGGTCTCTTTTGGTTGGGCGACCTTCCCCTTTTTTTCGGTAGTAATCCTTTGAATATTGAAGCAGTTCGTTGTGTTCCAATGCCGATAAAGGGGTGGTATCCTTTCGGTACATATCCACCAATTTTGCACCCACCCTGCCATTGGGCACCTCTAGAACGGTCAGTTCATAGTTGATCTGGTCTTTGCGCACCACGATCTTGTCGGTAGGGTATACCTCTCTAGAGGCCTTGGCTACCTGACCGTTTATTTTTACATGGCCCTTTTTGCAGGCCTCTGTGCCCATATTTCGGGTCTTGAAATACCGGAGACTCCATAAGAACTTATCAATGCGCATGGGTAAACTAAAATGTTTGTTAAGGGCTCCCACAAAAATAGGGGAAAATTGTATCTTGCCGACCTTATGAGAAAATGCATGCAAATGAACCGTATTCTAGTCGCCTTTTTACTGATAACAGTGATATGGTCCTGTGGAGATGACGACGGACTTCCCGATGTTACCGTGGTGCCACCACAAACCTTGGCAGAGGCCGAGGCAGATGATAATGCCGAAATACAGGCCTTTTTACAAACCCATTTTTATAATTATGAAGAGTTTGAAAACCCGGCAGGCGACTTTGATTTTAAAATAAAGTTCGATACCATAGCGGGCGACAATGCCGATAAAACCCCGATTGCCAATAGGCCTGAATTGAGAACTAAGGTCATAAGCGTTGACCCTGCCGATTGGGGTAGGGATGAAGGCGCGAAGGTGGAACATACTTTGTATTATTTGATGGTGCGTGAGGGGGAAGGAGAAAGCCCTACTGTTGGTGATAATGTGGTATTGCAGTATGAGGGCTCACTGCTCAATGGTACTCTTTTCGACGCCAATTCTACACCCAGCTCCCAATATATGTCAGGGGTTGTTAGGGGTTACGGTAATGGTGTGGCCGAGTTCAACGTAGGTACCGGCCCTTTTGAAAATGGCGACGGTACGGTAACTTATGAAGATTACGGCATTGGTGCTTTGTTTATTCCGTCAGGCTTAGGTTATTTTAATAGTCCCCAAGGTAATAATATACCTGCTTATTCACCCTTGATTTTTAAGGTGGATGTTTTGGGCTACGAAAAGGACACAGATTTTGACGGTGATGGTATTCCTTCCATATTGGAGGATGTTGATGGCGATGGCAATTTGAACAACGATAATACCGATGCTGACTTAGAGCCCTTTGGGGTGTTCTCACCCAATCATAATGATTCCGATGATGATGGCGATGGCATCCCCACCCGGGAAGAAATCAATCTGAATCCTGACGGTACCTTCCTAAGTTTTCGGGATACCGATGGCGATGGTATACCTGATCACCTGGACAACGATAATTAGCCTTATGGCCAAAAAAAGGAAGCCCGTTGAAATATCTCAACGGGCTTCCTTTTTTTAAACCTTTTTTAGAACTGAACCGAGAGGCTCAAGATCAATTGATCGGGTCTAGTATCTATCCTACTATCGGGTAAAGCGGTAATATTGGTATTGATGAATTGTGCTTCATTGCTGTTGAAGCCCCGTTCATATCTTACATCGATACCAAGCTTACCCAAGTTTACACCGGCACCAAAATGGGCTCCTACCGAAAAGTCGTTTTCAATTTCGTTGATGCTTATACCATCGAATTCAGAGTCGAGAATATACTGAAATGAAGGCCCTGCGAAGATATGTAGGGGTCCGATTAGATTTATTCCCAACAGCACCGGGGCATCTAGTTTGCTCAAATCCAACGAAGCTTGATCGTAATCTGATGTTGTTCTGGTGTAGATCAGCTCAGGGCGAACATAGAGTTTTAAGATCTTGATCTTGCCGAAAATACCGGCATGGTATCCCACATTTCTTTCCGGGTTTCTGGCTACGTCGCCTGCGGTTTCGAAGTAGTCACCGTTGCCACCATAGTTAAGACCGGCCTTTATGCCGAATCCTGAATCTTTTTGAGAAAATGCGGCCATGCTTACCAAAGCAAAGCCCAGTACTAGAAGTGTCTTTTTCATAATGTGTCCGTTTTTTAATACCAAGAGCGGTATCAAAAACGATACCACTATTACTTTCTTTTCAATACTTTCAGAACGGCCTTTTCAATGGCTTTATTGTTGAGGCCATATTTTTCCATGAGCTGCTCAGGGGTGCCACTCTCACCAAAGGTATCGTTGGTGGCCACGAATTCTTGGGGAGTAGGGTAGTGGGTGGCAAGCATTCCCGCGATACTTTCGCCCATTCCACCTAAATAATTGTGTTCCTCGGCCGTAACGATGCACCCTGTTTTTTTAACCGATTTTAACAATGCCTCACTATCTAAAGGTTTAATGGTATGAATGTTGATGACCTCTACCGAAATGCCCTGGGCTTCTAGGGCTTCGGCGGCAATCAACGACTCCCAGACCAGGTGGCCCGTGGCAACTAGGGTAACATCGCTACCTTCGTTTAGCATAATGGCTTTTCCGATTTCGAATTTTTGGTCTACCGGGGTGAAATTCGCCACTTTGGGCCTTCCAAACCGCAGATAGACCGGACCTTCGTATGCTGCGATGGCCAATGTGGCGGCCTTTGTCTGATTATAATCACAAGGGTTGATGACCACCATGCCCGGTAACATTTTCATTAGGCCGATATCTTCAAGGATCTGATGGGTTGCCCCATCTTCCCCTAGGGTAACGCCGGCATGCGAGGCACATATTTTCACGTTCTTCCCAGAATAGGCGATGGATTGCCGGATCTGGTCATAGACCCTTCCCGTAGAAAAATTGGCGAACGTACCGGTAAACGGAATTTTTCCGCCAATGGTAAGTCCCGCGGCGATACCCATCATGTTCGCCTCGGCTATACCGATCTGAAAAAACCGCTCGGGATTCTCTTCAATGAATTTTTCAATTTTCAAAGATCCCACCAGATCGGCACAGAGCGCCACTACATTGGGGTTGGTTCTTCCGAGTTCGGTCATTCCATCGCCGTAGCCGCTTCGTGTATCGTTCTTACCTTGGTCTATGTATTTTTTCATTGCTGTTTTTCAAGTTAGTTTTAAAATCCCCTTGTTTCCTTGGGGTTACAGAAGGTTCGGTCGACTAATAGTCCCCCAGGGTTTCTGCATTCTGCGATAGTGCGTTTTCAAGTTGCGCATCGCTGGGTGCTTTTCCGTGCCATGCATGGGTGTACATCATAAAGTCTACCCCGTTGCCCATGATGGTATGCAGCAGAACACAGACAGGCTTCCCTTTTCCGGATCTATTTTTAGCTTCTTGCATACCGGTAAGTATGGCTTCAAGGTTGTTACCTTCGTGAATTTCGAGTACATCCCAACCAAAGGCCTCGAATTTTGCCCTGAGGTCTCCCATGGGCAGCACATCGTCGGTCGCCCCGTCAATCTGCTGTCCGTTCAAATCGATGGTTGAGATCAAGTTATCGACCTTGTTCCCGGCTGCGTACATGATCGCCTCCCAGTTCTGGCCTTCCTGTAGTTCGCCATCACCGTGCAGGCTATAGATCAGATGCTCGTCATTGTTCAACTTTTTGGCTAGGGCCGCCCCTATGGCGACCGACATTCCCTGGCCTAAGGAACCAGAGGCTATTCGAACACCCGGTAGGCCCTCATGGGTAGTAGGGTGGCCCTGTAAACGCGAATTTATCAACCTGAAGGTGCTCAGTTCCGCTATCGGAAAATAGCCCCTTCTTGCCAGTACGCTGTAAAAAACCGGAGAAATGTGTCCGTTCGACAAGAAGAAAAGGTCTTCCCCGTGACCATCCATGTCAAAGCCTTCCTTTAATTCCATGATCTCGTTGTACAGCGCGACCAAGAATTCAGTGCAGCCTAAAGAACCGCCCGGATGTCCTGAATTTACCTTGTGTACCATGCGAAGAATATCTCTTCTTGTCTGTATTACCGTATCTTGTAGAACTTTTAATGATGGCATTGTATGAACCTTGTTTTTTGCGTTTCAAAAGTAATGGCATTCTTTTGGGTACACAAGTTGTAGTTGTTATATTTTATCAACCAGATCCTAAGCTTCGGTAACTTTATTTTTTCCTTAAGGAATACATGCAGTGGAGATGCCTATATTTGCCTGTTAAAATATTGATTTGAAGTTTACATTACAACACAAAGACCCCAATAGCAAGGCTAGGGCAGCGACCATGGTGACCGACCATGGCACCATCGAAACCCCCATTTTCATGCCAGTGGGCACGGTGGCCTCTGTAAAAGGGGTGCATCAACGAGAATTGAGGGAAGAGGTCGACCCTGATATTATTTTGGGCAATACCTACCATCTTTTTTTGCGCCCGAAGACCGAAATAATAAAGGCGGCCGGCGGTCTGCACAAGTTCATGGGCTGGGAGCGTAACATCTTGACCGACAGTGGCGGTTACCAGGTATATTCGCTTTCCGGAAATAGAAAGATAAAGGAGGAAGGTGTAAAGTTTAAATCGCACATCGATGGTTCGTCACATTTTTTCACGCCAGAAAATGTGATGGAAATACAACGTGTAATCGGTGCCGATATCATCATGGCCTTTGATGAGTGCACACCTTACCCTTGTGACTATCACTATGCGAAACGCTCGATGCATATGACGCATCGGTGGCTCGATCGGTGTATAGCGCATTTAGAAAAGACGCCTTTCGAGTACGGCTTCGAGCAGACTTTCTTTCCGATAGTACAAGGTTCTACCTTTAAAGACCTCAGACAGCAGTCTGCCGAGTATATTGCAAATTCAGGAGCGGAAGGTAACGCCATAGGGGGCCTTTCGGTAGGCGAACCTGCTGAAGAAATGGATGCGATGACCGAAGTGGTCTGCGAAATATTACCCGAAGACAAACCCCGTTATTTAATGGGTGTGGGCACGCCGATCAATATTTTGGAGAATATCGCCCTAGGCATCGATATGTTCGATTGCGTAATGCCTACGCGTAATGCAAGAAATGGAATGCTCTTCACCGCCCATGGCACGATCAACCTGAAGAACAAGAAATGGGAAGCTGATTTCTCGCCCCTTGACGAAATGGGCACCACCTTCGTTGATAGGGAATATACAAAGGCCTATGTGCGCCACCTGTTTGCCGCCAACGAATATTTAGGGAAGCAGATCGCCACTATTCACAACCTGGGTTTTTATCTTTGGCTGACCAGGGAGGCCAGAAAACATATTTTGGCCGGGGATTTTACAGAATGGAAAAATAGAATGGTAAAACAAATGGACAAACGACGCTAAGGTGACCATCCTCGACCGTTACATATTAAAGCGCTACCTAGTGACCTTTTTCGTGATGCTGTTGCTGTTCATTCCTATTGGTATCATGGCCCATATGGCCGAGCAGATAGGAAAGATCCAAGAGCGGGAAGCTCCATTGGGCGAGGTACTGGTTTATCTCGGTGATTTCAGTATCTACATCGGTAGCCTGTTATTGCCTATATTCCTGTTCTTGTCGGTCATTTTCTTTACGTCTAAATTAGCCAGTAATACCGAGATCGTGGCGATGCTCAGTTCGGGTATTTCATTCAATAGGTTTCTTCGACCGTATTTAATTGGTGCCACTATGCTCGCGGTTTTTGTGCTTTTCATGGGCATGTTCGTTGTACCATCTGCCAGCAAGGGCTTTAATGAGTTTAAGTACAAATACCTCAAAAGCGGGGTGCAAGAGCGGGTAACCACCAATATTTTCAACCAATTGAACGAGCATGATTTTATCTATGTGAGCAGTTTTGACCCGGCGCGTGATATAGGGTACAATTTTACCTTTGAACGTTTTAAGGAAGATAATACCCTGGACTTTAAAATGGAGGCCGCCAACATCAGATGGATCGACAGCCTTTACCGCATGACCACGTATAGCAAAAGAACCATGGTAGGCAATACGGAACGGATCGAGACAAAAGGAAGACTTGATACCCTCTTGAACTTTAAGATTGACGATTTGACCCCGGTGTCTTACGTGGCGGAAACCAAGAACTTATTGGAACTCGATAAATTCATTGCAGACCAGCGCCGCAAGGGCGCCTCGAACATCAACTCATATGTATTGGTAAAGTATAAGCGCTGGGCACTGCCACTTTCGGTTTTTATCCTGACCATCATAGGGGTTGCGGTCGCATCGGTGAAGCGTCGCGGCGGTATGGGCCTGAACTTGGCATTTGGTATCGTGGTCGCCTTTATCTTCATATTTTTCGATAGAATTTTCAGTACGCTGGCCGAACAGGCAGGTTTAGAACCTATTTTGGCGGTAGTCATTCCCAATACCTTTTTTGGTATCCTTGCTTTCGTTTTACTGCAAAAGGCCAAACGTTGAGCACATCTTCCTGTCTTGCCTTTAAGCACCAGGCTATTCGTAAATTAATCCCAAATTACAATTAGCCTTTAAAAATAGCCATAGCGATATAAGGTTCGCCTATTATATTTTATATTTGCCACATGAAACCAAAGCAGCCTGAACAATGGAATATTTAGATTTCGAACTCCCCATCAAAGAGCTTGAAGAACAACTTGACAAGTGTCAGATCATCGGCGAGGAGAGTGATGTTGATGTGACGGAAACGTGTAAACAGATAGAAAAGAAGTTGAGCGAGACACGCAAGGAGATCTACAAAAACTTAACGGCCTGGCAACGGGTACAGCTTTCGAGGCACCCGAACAGGCCCTATACCTTAGACTACATCAATGCCATTTGCGGCGATACCTTTCTTGAACTGCACGGCGATAGAAATGTGAAGGACGATAAGGCGATGATCGGCGGTCTCGGAAAAATAGGGGATCAGAGCTACATGTTCATCGGTCAACAGAAAGGCTACAATACAAAGACCAGGCAGTACCGCAATTTTGGCATGGCGAATCCTGAAGGCTATAGAAAGGCGCTGCGTTTGATGAAATCGGCGGAGAAGTTCGGTATTCCCGTGGTCGCCTTTATCGATACGCCGGGCGCCTATCCAGGAATAGAAGCGGAAGAACGGGGTCAGGGCGAGGCAATAGCTAGGAATATTCTGGAAATGACCCGCTTGAAAGTTCCGATCATCGTGGTCATTATTGGCGAGGGTGCTTCCGGTGGAGCATTAGGTATTGGTGTCGGTGACCGTGTTCTGATGCTCGAAAACACATGGTATTCGGTAATTTCACCAGAATCTTGTTCCTCTATTCTATGGAGAAGTTGGGAGTATAAGGAAATCGCTGCGGAAGCCTTGAAGCTTACTGCCACTGATATGAAAAAATTGAAACTGATCGACGAGATCGTACGCGAACCTGTAGGCGGTGCCCATACCAACCGTGAAAAAACCTTTGAGATCGTCAAGACTAAAATAGCCACTACCTTTGAGGAGTTGGAAAAGTTATCCCCAAAAGAACTGGTAAAACTTCGCATGGAAAAATATGCGGACATGGGGGTCTTTCACGGCTAATCTACGTTTTTATCAAGCTGAATAAAATCCGTAGAACTTATTCTCCGGATTTTTTCTGTTATCAACACAAAATCGTAACTTATCAACACCTAATTGTTGGCTTACTGTGGATATCACAATCTGCCAATGCGACGTTAACTTAAGGTTAATTGCATACTTTCGTCCTCATGGAAAAATTGAACCCTATTATTGGCCATAAGATTGACAAATCGACAATCATCAGCTTGGAACGCGGCAAAATTCCACCGCAAGCAGTTGATTTAGAGGAAGTTGTACTTGGGGCAATGATGATAGACAAAAAGGGGGTCGATGAAGTAATAGATATCCTACATCCAGGTGTTTTTTATAAGGACGCCCATAGATATATTTATGAAGCGATCTTTAAATTGTTCGAAACATCTGAACCGGTCGATTTATTAACTGTTTCTAGCCAATTAAAGAAAGATGGCCGCCTAGAGGCCGTCGGAGGGGACTTTTACCTCATAAAACTCACGCAGAAAGTCGCTTCTTCGGCCCATATCGAGTTTCATGCGCGGATTATTCTGCAAAAATTCATTCAACGTAGCCTCATCAAAATTTCTAATGAAATCATTGAAGACGCCTACGATGACGGTACCGATGTTTTCGACTTGCTTGACAATGCCGAATCGAAACTTTATGATGTGACCCAGGGTAACCTAAAACGCTCTGCCGAGACCGCCCAAAATTTGGTCATTCAAGCCAAGAAGCGCATTGAAGAAATTGCCAATAAAGAAGGTTTAAGCGGAATCGCTACCGGTTTCGATAAGCTTGATAAACTTACATCGGGCTGGCAACCCAGTGATTTGATCATCGTTGCCGCAAGACCCGGTATGGGTAAAACGGCCTTAACGCTGTCGATGGCCAGAAATATGGCGGTCAACAATGATGTGCCCGTTGCCTTCTTTTCTTGCGAGATGTCATCGGTTCAATTGATAACCCGTTTGATTTCTTCGGAAACTGGCCTTTCCTCTGAAAAACTCCGTACCGGAAAATTGGAAAAACACGAGTGGGAACAGCTGAACGTAAAAGTGAAGGCCCTAGAGAAAGCGCCACTTTTCATTGACGATACCCCTTCACTTTCTATTTTTGACCTTAGGGCCAAGGCAAGACGATTGGCATCGCAACACGGTATAAAATTAATCATTATTGATTATTTGCAGTTGATGACGGCGGGTACCAGCCAAAAGGGCGGGGGTAACCGTGAGCAAGAGATATCGACCATTTCAAGAAACCTGAAGGCGCTGGCAAAAGAATTGAACGTGCCTGTTATCGCCCTGTCTCAGCTATCGCGGGCCGTAGAGACCAGGGGCGGCAGTAAAAGACCTATACTTTCCGATTTGAGGGAATCCGGAGCGATCGAACAAGATGCGGATATCGTATCGTTCATCTATAGGCCGGAATATTATAAAATCGATGAATGGGATGATGAAGAACGCACACCAACGCAAGGGCAGGCAGAGTTTATCGTGGCAAAGCACCGTAACGGCGGCCTTGACAATATTCGTTTGAAATTCATCGGTAACCTAGGTAAGTTCGATAATTTAGATGATTTTGATTCTCCTTTTGAATTCCAATCGAAGATGAACGCCAA
>JBHJNU010000021.1:0-19591 GCA_050330515.1 Flavobacteriaceae bacterium
TTTTTCAGACCATACACTTACTATTCATAAGACGCAACCAACTAAAAATTTAACGGCTGCCGCAACTGAACCACAAGCCCTTACCATACTCTAAAGAGATGCATGTAAAATGTAAAATTGTATTTTTTGAGTACAAACTGTAACAATCCGTAAATTCATCCATCTCTAAGACAAACCATTCATTTTTTGAGCCACAAAAAAGAACATACTGATGCTTTATTGCCATTGTGCATTGCAGGAAACCAAAGTGCACAATTGGAAATTTACAACCGCTATTACAAGGCCATGTACAACACGGCACTGCGGATCGTAAAGGATAGCGCAGAAGCCGAAGATGTGATGCAAGAATCGTTCTTAAGCGCATTTACCAAATTGCACACCTTTAAAGGAGAGGTAGCTTTTGGATCTTGGCTCAAGCGCATAGTAATAAACAACAGCATATATCATTACAGAAAACAACAAAAGGTAAGCAAAGTTGATCTTGATGATGTAATTTATAAGGTCGAAGATAATGACGGGGTTGTTGCAGACCATGCGATCACCGAACTGAAGGCTCAAAAAGTGATGGAAGCCATGAACCTGCTGAAAGACAACTACAGAATTTCTTTGACCTTACATTTAATCGAAGGTTACGATTATGAGGAAATCAGCGAGCTAATGAACATTAGTTATGCCAGCTGCAGAACCACGATAAGCAGGGCAAAAGAAAGTTTAAGAAACAAACTAACAATCCCCTACGCATGAAAGAAGAAAATTTAGAAAACCTTTTTAACAACCTCAAAGACAGCTTCGATAATGAAGAACCGTTAGAGGGTCACGACCAACGGTTTTTGAAAAAACTCGAAGCAGCTAACAAGGTGGTGGCCATTCATAGAAAAAGTACTGCTTGGTGGAAAACCATATCTATAGCGGCAGCTGTCGCACTGATCTTCGGCGTAGGATTTGGAATTTTCAGATCAGCGCCCACCATTGATGAGCAAGTTGCCGAAATTTCACCTGAGGTATCGCAAACGCAGTTTTATTTTGCGAACCTTATCTCAGAACAGGTAAGGGAACTCAAAAGTATGGGTACCCCGGAAACACAACAGATCATTGATGATACCTTGATTCAATTAGAAAGATTGGACGCCAATTACAATACCTTAACGCACGATCTTGTGAACGGCGGAAACAGCAAGATGATCCTCAGTGCCATGATCACCAATTTTCAAACAAGAATCGACCTTTTGCAAGACGTACTCAACCAAATAGAAGCAATAAAAACCTTAAAAGATCAAAATGATACGAACTATACTATTTAAATATGCAACGGTACTGTTCTTGACCGTACCCCTCATGGTATCAGCACATAATGGCAAACTGAAGGGAAAATACACCAAAGAGAAAACCATTAAAAAAGAATATGATGTCGACCTAGATGCACTCTTAAAAGTAGATAACAGCTACGGTAATCTGAACATCACTTCGTGGGAAGGAACTAAAATCATGATCGAAGTGCATATCAAAACCAACGGCAACAACGAAGAAAAAGTGCAGCAAAAGCTAGATGAAATTACCGTTGACTTTGAGGCAACACGAAGTATGGTCTCTGCAAAAACAATTTTCAACAACAACAAAAATAGTTGGGGCTGGAATTGGGGAAACAGCAATAACGTTAACATGCAGATCAATTATACCATAAAACTTCCTATAAAGAACAGTGTCAACTTGAACAATGATTACGGTAGCATCATACTCGATCGTATTGACGGGCATGCCAAAATCAACTGTGACTACGGCCGATTGGAAATAGGTGAGCTTCGCGGAAGAAACAACCAGTTGAATTTTGACTACACCTCTAAATCGACGATCGGGTTCATTGAAAGCGGTACCATTGAGGCAGATTATTCAGGATTTACCATCGCCAAAGCAGGTGATTTGGTAATAAAGGCCGACTATACCAATGCCACCGTAGAAAAAATGGGCAATCTAGAATACACCTGCGACTATGGCAATATTGAAATAGGGGAAGCCAAAAACATTCAAGGAAGAGGAGATTATATAACCGTAAAGTTGGGCACTTTGCACGGCGATGTAGGCATAACGGCAGATTATGGATCCATTAAAATCACTGAAATGGCTGCCGATGCGGGTAACCTACAGATAAACAGCGACTATACAGGCTTGAGAATCGGTTATGACCCGCAATACCATTTTGATTTTGAGATAAAAACCTCCTATGGGGGGGTCAGCGGAGAAGAAGATTTTGAAATGAACATTCGTGAAGTCAAAAATACCAGCAAATATTACAAAGGGTATTACGGATCTGCCCACAGCGGAAATTCAGTAAACATATCGAGTGATTATGGGGGAATTACATTCATAAAAAACTAAGACAAACAGCGCCTTTAGTATAATTAATAACAATCAAAAAACACAATCATGAGAAAAGTAGTAACCTTAAGTTTAGCAGTGGCATTTACAGTTTCCTGTTCTGCACAATGGGGGAAAAAAATCAAGGGTAACGGCGATACCGTAACCATAGATCGCAATGTAGGCGACTATGACCAAATCGCGCTGGCCGGTTGGTTCGATGTAGATCTTGTAGACGGAAAAGAAGGAAAACTCAGCTTAAAAGGAGAATCAAATCTTTTGGAATATGTCGTAACCGAAGTGATTGACGGCAAATTGACCATCAAAGTTGAAAAAGGTGTCGACCTTAAACCTTCTTCGTGGGAAGACGGGATCCGCATCACAATACCTGTGGAAAGCATTACTTCTTTGGCACTTTCAGGTTCAGGGGATATCGTTGGAAAGAAAACTATCAAAACCGATAATTTCAAAACATCAATGTCTGGCTCAGGGGATATTACTATCGAAGTTGAAGCCCATAGTATCGAAGCATCTATGTCAGGTTCTGGCGATATTACCTTAAGTGGAAGAACCTCCAATTTTGACGCGACCATTTCAGGCAGCGGAGATATCAAGGCCTATGAACTCGACGCCGATAATGTAGAGGCTACCGTTTCTGGTTCAGCTGACATAAAGGTAACCGCGAATAAAATGCTAAAGGCAAGGGTATCAGGTTCAGGCGACATACATTATCGTGGCAACCCTGAAAAGGTAGATACCAAGACCTCAGGTTCTGGCGACATTTCAAAAGGGTAACAAAATAGCCGCCCCTTGGCGGCAAATCAAAAAGCGAACAACAATCATAAGAAAGCCTCCTTTATCAGAAGGCTTTCTTAGTTCACAATAATTATTTATGTAGACCCTACATAAAATATCATTTCAAAAGAACCACTTTTTTTGAAAGCGTACCCTTTTCATTCTGGATCATGAGCGTGTATACCCCATCAGCGAGCTCGCTTAAATCTAGTATTTCAACCGCTTCATGGCTATCGTCGAAACGCTTCTCAAATACCTGCTGTTGGGCGCTACTGAATAAAGTACACTGTAATGCTTGGTTTTGATAATGAACAAGATCCAAGGTTAAAAGGCCAGAAGTTGGATTAGGGAATAAGGCCACTTCTATCGCTGCCTCTTCTATCGATTCCAATAGATTATCTGTTAATCTTGCCTTGAAACTAGAAGGTCCCGGACTGAAAATGATACATAGTTCAGCGGCATGGGCAGGGTATTCTTCAAATGCCACTGCTGTTCTTTTTCCCGTCCCCCGTATGATGAACGCCATGGAGCTATTTTGTCTAAAACCGGGCCTGCTTACTAATTCTTGAACAATGCTGGCCAAATTAGGACTCCTTTGGTCCGTACCGGAAGCCCCTACTACATTCCAATTTGGCGGGTTCCAAGTAACGGAAGCGCTGGTTACGGGTCGCGCCGTAACATTGAAATCATCGATTTTGAAGGTCTCTGGGTTATCAGCAGCTTCACCCCTAATACTGAGACTGGTAGCCATTGTACTTACCTCATCAACAGTAAATTGTAGGTAGGCGCTTTCTACGATCGCCCCGGCAGGAATAGCAATGTTGTTGAACCTAAGCCCAACGGTTTGATCACCACCGTTACCATCTTCGTCAGCGATCAGTTGAATATTTCTGCTACCTATTGAAGTATTGGTGTATCGCATCGATTGTTCAACGTCATCAGAGCCCCTATCAATTGAAACGCATAATATTTGGGTCGCCGTTGGGTTACCTGAGCAGTTGCAATTACCATCTTCAACATCATCTTCGGTTGTTGGGTCATTGTCATCACAAGGGGTGCCTGCAATGGGGCAACCATCGGGAATAACGTTGATGACCAAGGTTTCAGAACACCCAAACTCTGAGATGATCGTATAGGTACCTGCTTGGGCCGGTGTAATCGCACCTAAGTCAAAATCTTGAAGATATCGGCCATTTGGTCCCTTTATATCAACCCCGATATCATTCGGCAGCATGCTAACAAAAACATTGTCACCTTGATTGACGGTAATCTCCGCTGCGCCGCTATCCCATTCTCCGTTAATGCGATATTCTTGAATGACCACACAGGTAGGGGTGTCGACAACGGTAACCGAAGCTGTCTTTACGTAACCCCCATCGTTGGTTCTAACAGTTATGGTAGCGTTACCCTCGGCGATAGCGGTTACCTTACCTGTTGCGTCAACTAGTGCCACGAGATCATTACTAGAAGACCAAGTTACCGTTTTGTCTACTGCATTCTCAGGACTCACCGTAGCACTGAGCAAGGTTGTATTGCCCACTTCTAAAGAAATGGTGGTTGGTGCCAAAACAACATCGGACACTCTTACCACTACTGGGGCGCTGAATTTATCGAAATCCTCACAAGGAAGTAACTCAGCAGGTACGGTACCATTGCCATCACTGGGTTTTCTCCAACCCACGGAAAGATTATCTCCCCCACCCCGTTCGTTCATTAATGCCTCGATATAGTAGCGCCGCCCTGCCACCAAGGGTATACCAGCCGATTTTTGCGTTGGAAACTTGTTCCATTCGCCATCGTTTGACCAATTATTATGAAAGGCAATTCTAGTTTTGTTTCCTTCGGTAGCGTCACTACTTAAACTCAGTTCTACATTGTCGTCACCAGAGACCCAAAAATAAAAGGTACCTGTTTCCGGAGCTTTCAAGATACCTTTTACCCGTACACCATAGTCGTCGGCTACGTTTATGGGAATTCTAAATTCATTGAGGTCATTGACCCTGCTTGGCGAGTTTGGGAAGTTGACACTACTTTTGAGTTCCGCTATGGTAGTTCCGGGTACATTATCAAAGGTTTCCATGATGATGCGATCAGCACAGGCATCGGGCTCAAGCTGACTGATCCAGTCATTTAGCAACTGGATCGCCTTGGCATCAAGTTTGTTTTTTGCCAGTGGCGGCATCATAATCGCTGGATCCGTGCTATTGGCCCTGTGGTATAAAATTGAAGTGGCAGGGTTGCCAGGATCTACAATTTTCTCATTGGGTATGCCCAAACTCAAATAAGGAGGTGCTGTGAGCAGTTGTGTCTGCGATAGGCTCAACTTTAATCTAAGATCAAAACCTCCTCTATTTCCTGTACCTGGACTATGACAATAGGCGCAGTTCAGATCTAAATAAGACCTCGCTTTTTCATCAAGACTGGCAGTAGCATCGTCTATGGACTTTGAAGTTAACAGCGAACCCGTATCGGCATCTGTAATTACCCGATCCAATATGCCCAAATGGCTCAACGTTACCAATTGGTTACCGGTTCTGCCGGTTTTAGGATAGGTGTAATCTTTATTCAAATATCTAGTTCTAGTACCTAAAGTACCGCCACTACTGGGGTTATGGCAAGTAATACATTCACTGTTGTCTGGGTACCGCCACTTTTGTGAAGCGACGGTGCCGTCTGCTTTTGTAATGTTAATTGTCTCATCAAGACCAGAGGTGAGAATTTCCGCGTCGGTCTGCTGATCATTCCATTTATAGGTTACGAAATAGAAATTACCATTGGAGGCCTTAATTGAAAATCTTGTTTCCAATCGTTTTGTTATCGAAGGGTTATTTTCGTTAAGGGGAAGCTCAAAATGCTTGACCAGTACCGAACCAATCGGAAAATTCCATACATCGTCAGCCGAATAGTTGATCTGCTCCGCGGCACTGTTATGACTACCGTTATTGGGTATGCCCAACCACCGTTTTTTAGTAGCGCCATCTGACCAAAATGATTCTATGAGGTCGTAGGGGATCAATCCATCCGTTGGCTCCAGGGTGTTCAAATTTTTGAAAGCCCCCGTCTGCGATAAAAATTTGGGCAGGGTACTAACGGGATTATCTTTTGAAACCAATTTAAAGAGCGTGGAGACACCCTGTTTCATGATATAAAGCTCTGCGTCATTATCTTCTCCGAACGAAATGATATTGGTCGATGAGAAATTACCCAATTGGTTGTAGCTACCCGTGTCGATGTCAACAGAGAATATTTCTTCACCACTACCATAATCGGCACAGATGTACCTTCCCTGCAATTCTGGAATTTCAGAACCCCTATACACATAGCCCCCGATAATAGCGTTGGCAACGGCCCTGGGAAAGATTGTCAGTGGTTCTTCATGGGCCATATTGTTCAACAAGGCCGGAACACAGAACGTACTCCTGAACAGGCCCTCATAGAGCGGCCATCCATAGTTCTTACCCTTCTTGATAACATTAATTTCCTCATGGAGACCTCCTCCAATTTCGCCCACGTACAACGCTCCGGTAGCGCGGTCTTTTGTCATTCTATGCGGATTTCTATGACCTAAGCTGTAATACTCCTCAAAACTAGCACCATCCGGACTCAAAAATGGATTATCGTTCGGGATCCAGTAGCCATTTCCTGTAATTTCGTCAGAAAATCCATGGTCGGCGGGCATCGTGCGAACAGGCGCATGGCTTTTAGAACTATCTCTGTCCACATCCAGCCTCAATACTCCGCCATCTAAATTATTGGTAATATCTTGTGATTTCTTGAATGCGGTTTGATCTCCCGTTGTCAGGTACAAAAAACCATCATCCCCAAAAACAAGGCCTCCGCCCCTATGAGTGGTGCCGTACATTCTTAATTTCAACAGTATTTGCTCAGAGGATTCTTGTGTGTTAAGGGTATTTGGGTCGGCCTCGTACCTTGCCAATACCAAGAAATTACCCCAATATTCCTCACTATTACAACTTTGCGTTGTATACATATTCGGAAAATCGTTGCTATTCGCATCTTCGGTAGTATACCAAGTGTAAAAATAATTAAACCCGGGAGTACCAAATTTGGGATGCAGAGCCAAACCTAAGAAGCCCCCGTCCCAAACGACCCCCACCTTGGCCGAAAGATCCAAGAGCATGTTCTTTGTTGACACATTGGGTACTTTATCGAACCAATATATTCTTCCATCGCGTTGACCGATAATGATTTTATTTCCAGTCGGAACTTCGTTAAATGTTAACGGCGAATCGAATGTTAAGTTGGTATATACCGGCACATAGGGCAGTCCCTGGGGTAAAGTGGCAGGAAAATTAAGGTTTAGATACCTGTCTAAAGGTTCGGCCCGATCTAAGCCAGAACCTGCAAAATAAGGTACTGCACTTAAAAGAAATAGCGATGAAACTAGAAAAATGTATTTTTTGGATTTTGTTTGGAGTAGTCGTGTATTCATTTAGTTTGATTGTGGTCTTTGAGCAGCAAATTAATGTGATTCATACCGCACTACATGGCCTAATCGATGACCTGCACATAAATTAGCTGAAGCGTTAACGCTGCCTAAACCTTTGATTTTAAGCTTGGATAATTGTGGCGCTGTTGATTTACAGTAGTAAGAAGAACCTTTTTAATACCACAAGACTTCAAATAAAGCTATTCTGTGGCACCAATGGCCCAATCGAAAGTTGTTAGAACACAAGCAGTTTCAATTTCAACGGTTCTTCTATTCGAAAAGTGAACCCTCAACCTCAAATACAAGCATAGCATCAATGTCAACTGACTAAGTTTTAAAATCTAAAATATATAGGCTGTATTCGACTTAATGCGAACTGAAGAAAGGTAAGTACATATGGCTATTCACGCGATAGACGGGGCGTTTTTTCTCTTGGTACGCGCATCAGCAAAATAATGCCGCCAAGAAAGAAAGCCATTAAAAACAAGATCGCAAAGCGCATATTGCTAAAGTGATCAACAACGGCAAAGATAAGCATGCCGATGACAATACCGATTTTCTCGGCAACGTCGAAAAAACTGAAGTAAGAAGTGGTGTCCTGGGTCATTGGAAGAAATTTTGAATACGTTGACCTTGCCAATGATTGTACTCCCCCCATGACCAATCCTACCAAACCGGCGGCAAAATAAAATTGCATCGGTGTCTTCATGAAAAAGGCATAGGCACAGAGACACAGCCAGATAAAATTCACTACGATCAGTGTCTGTATGTTGCCAAATTTATCCGAGGCCCTAGAAGTAAGAAAGGCCCCTACAATAGCTACTAATTGAATGACCAGGATACTGATGATCAGGCCCATGGTCTTATCTCCTTCGTCGGCCCAGGATATTTCTTTTTCGCCAAAGTAAACTGCAATAAGCATTATGGTCTGCACGGCCATGCTGAAGACAAAGAATGCATTTAAATATCGTTTCAAGCGTAGGTTTTGTTTCAACTCGTCCCATACGCCACCAAGCTCCTTAAAGCCGTTCAAGACTACATCTTTAGTTACCTTATGTCCTTTTGAAACTCCCTTTGGCAGTACATAAAACGTGTACTGACTAAAAAGCATCCACCATAGGCCTACGGTGATGAAGGATATTTTCATCGCTTCAAATTTAGCGAGGTTAAGTTCTTGTTCCGTAGTACCGATATCGAATCCAAACCATTCTGGTTTCATGACCATCGTCAGATTGAGTACTAAAAGCAACACACTGCCCAAATAACCCATTGAGAAACCTTTAGCGCTGACACTATCTTGCTGTTCCTCAAAAGCAATATCGGGCAAATAGGAATTATAAAAAACCAAGCTGCCCCAATAACCCAATAAGCCCATGAAATAAAACAGGAGACCGGTATGAATGTATTCTAGGCTGAACCAATACAAGCCAATGCAACCTAGACCGCCCACGTAACAAAAAAACTTCATGAAACTCTTTTTGTTACCCACGTAGTCGGCGATGCCCGATAAAATTGGAGATGAAACGGCCACGATCAAAAAAGTAAACGCGGTTACTATTTCAATCAATACGGTAGGTTTCATTTCAAAACCAAGAGCTGAAACAAGGGCTTCATCCGACGAAAATAAAGCAGAATAAAATATGGGAAATATTGATGAAGCTATCGTAAGGGTGTACACCGAATTCGCCCAATCGTAGAAGGCCCAAGCATTCAATAGTTTTTTGCTGCCTTTAATCGCTGCTGTTCTGGCCATTGGTAAAAATATAGCGTTGGTCCTGTTCTACAAAAAAACCGCTAGCCTATCGGCAAGCGGTCTTAAATATACAATTATTACTAAGAACTTCTACTGAAAAGTAGTGACCCCGAACTTTCTCGCCTCTTCTTTGGCTATCGGCGCCCATTCGGTCAGATTGGCAATTCGTGTCTCGTTAGAGGGGTGCGTACTCATAAACTCGGGTGGTGCCTGACCATTGGTTTTTGCCATCATCCTTTTCCAAAGCTCAGCAGCTTCAGATGGGTCATACCCGGCGATGGCCATTATTTGAATACCGATACGGTCCGCTTCTGTCTCATGGCTTCTGCTGAACGGCAACATTAATCCTAAACTAGAACCTATACCATAGGCCTGGTTGAACATATTGCGCTTCCTTTCATCTTGTATGGCGATGTTGCCCGCTACCGCCCCTATTTGCTGCAAAGTACCTGCACTCATGCGTTGCGCTCCATGATCGGCCAGGGCATGGGCGACTTCATGGCCCATTACAACGGCGACACCTGTCTCGGTCTGCGTAATGGGAAGTATGCCTGTGTAAAAAACAATCTTACCACCGGGCATGCACCAGGCGTTTACGGTCTCATCTTGAACCAGGTTGTATTCCCATTTGTAATCATTCAGGTAACCTTGATAGCCATTTGCGTTCAACCACCTCTCAGCTGCCGATGAAATGCGCTGCCCTGTTCTGGTAATCATCTTTGCTTCCGCCGTATTCTCAACAACCTTGTTCGCCGTAAGAAACTGGTCATACTGGGCGAAAGCCATGGGAAAAATCTGCTTGTTTCCGTAAAAATTCAATACTTTTTGACCCGTGAACGGATTTACCTTGCAGGCCGTTACGCCCAAAAATATCACAATTATTAAAACTACTTTTTTCATTTTCTTCAGTGTTTAGTCTTTGAAAAGTACAAAAAAAATTATTTTCCTTTAATGTTCAGTACCGTAAAGTTCTTGTTGACTTTTATTGAACTGCGCCCATTCAATTTTATAGTCTCTAAACTTACTTCCTCGTTATCAATCACTATGCCAGTAATTTCAAAGGGCAACGCATGAAGATTGAACACAAAGCAATCATATTCGGTGATGAACGTACCGTCTTTATGCTGCTGTATGCTTAAAGAATTGGCCTTGCCCTGTAGTTTGAAACTGCGCAAGCTGTAACGGCCTTTTGTGTAGTCATAACCGTCTTGACCGTCTTCATAGACCATGGAATTTTCGATACCCTCTTTGAAATAGGTATCTAGAACTAGCTTCTCGATCTTCTTTTCACCCACATATTGCTGTACGGGATATTTTGGTATGATGGCACCTTCTTTTATAAAGATGGGAATTTTATCTAAATCGGCGGCTACCCATTTTTCTTTACCACCTTCAACAACTTCATCGGTCCAGAAATCATACCATCTACCCCTAGGAATATACATTCTTCGGCCCTGTGCATTGGGTTCTTGAATGGGGCAGACCAAAATTTGCTCTCCGAAAATAAACTCGTCGGTTCTAAAATGGGTCTGGTTATCTTCTTGATCGTAAATGAACAATGACTGCAGCATGGCAATACCCTCTTTGGTATACCTGTAGAACATGGTATATAAATAAGGCAATAACTGATAGCGCAGTTCAATGAACTTTCGAACGATGTCGGTTACCTCCGTACCGAAAGACCAAGGCTCTTGATTACCATGATCTCCGCTTGAATGTACCCGGCAGAAAGGGTGAAAAATTCCCAATTGCACCCATCTCGCAAAAAGTTCGCCATTTGGCTGTTCGGCAAACCCGCCGATATCGGATCCCACAAAAGAATACCCGCTCATACACATGCGTTGTACCTGTACATTGGCGATCCATAAATGTTCCCATGTGGCGACATTATCACCCGTCCAGGTGCATGAATATCTTTGTGTTCCGGCATAGGCGGCGCGGGTGATCACAAAAGGCCTTTTGGGGTATACATGTTTTTTAACCCCGACATAGGTGGCCCTGACCATCTGCATTCCATAAACATTATGTGCTTTTCGATGTGTACTGGGGTGACCGTCATAATTGTGCCGGGTATCAAGTGGTGCGGTTTTAGTGGGCACTTCCATTACCGCTGGTTCGTTCATATCGTTCCAAACGGCATGAACGCCGATCTCGGTCATAAACTCTTTATACAATTCGCCCCACCACTTGCGCACCTCAGGATTCGTAAAATCAGGAAAATGGCATTCACCCGGCCAGACTTTGCCGTGCATATAGGGGCCGTCACCACGTTTACAGAAGTAATCATTAGCCATCGCCTCTTGATATACCCAATAATCACGGTCGATCTTAATACCTGGATCGATCATAACAACGGTCTTGAAACCATCTTCGTTTAGCTCTTTGATCATTCGCTTCGGATCTGGAAAATGGTTCTTATCCCAAGTAAAACAACGGAAGCCATCCATGTAGTCAATATCTAAATAAATGGCATCGCAAGGAATCTTCAGATCTCGAAACTGTTTGGCGATTTCCTTCACATTGCGCTCGGGAAAATAGCTCCATTTCGATTGTTGGTAACCAAGTGCCCACAATGGGGGTAGTTCGGGTTTGCCCGTGAGATCGGTATACAAACGTACCACTTTTGATATTTCAGGCCCATAGATGAAATAATAGTTCATTTCACCACCATCGGCCCAAAAACTTGTAGTTGTACGACGTTCAAACGCGAAATCAAAATGGGTCTTGAACGTATTGTCAAAAAAGATACCGTAGGCCTTTCCGTTGGTTAGACCAACATAAAAGGGTATTGCCTTGTACAAGGGATCCATATCCTTACCATAGGCATAGGAATCCGTGACCCAGTTCTGAAGTCTCTTTCCCTTCAAATTAGAATGTGTGGCCTTGTCACCCAGCCCATAAAAGCTTTCTCCGGTTTGGGTAATCTTACTCATTTTAACGGTGTTTCCGCCATATTCGTAATTCTCCTCCCAATGGAACCCGATTTCATCTTCATTTATAATATTTCCTTCGGGATCCGAAATCTGAACGCGCATGGTCTTCTTATCTATCAGAACACGCATGCGAATGGTCTCAACCAAATATTCGGTCTGGGTTTCAGAAACATCGAGATGATCGTACCCCCTTAGACCTTTTTTGGCAATGGCGTAAGAAAAATCAGGTTCAAAAGTATGGTCGGTACCATACCTGAAGCGTAAAATACTATTGCGGAGCACGGTAATCTGAAGAATGACCCCGTTTTTACTTGTAAAATAAAGTTTATCGACATCTTGCTTGAAATCGACTATCTGGTCGGGGTAAAGATTACCCTTATACTCTAATTCTGTATTCGTTATCATAGTAGGTTGATCATTAAAAGCAACAAAAATAAAGACATTACCTAATAAAAAAGCAGCGATGCCAACACGAATCGCCAACTATTACATTTTTACCGCTAAACGCTATTGAAAAATAACAATACTCAAAGGAGGAATAGTAATTTCGATAGATTTTTCATAACCATGCCAAGGACTTTTCTGCAATTTAGAGATATTGCTGAATTTACCCGACCCTCCATATTTAATATCATCACTGTTCAGCACCTCTTTGAAACCCCCTGATTTCTTGGGAACCCCAATGCGATAATTTTCCCTGGGCACTGGTGTTAGATTCAATGCTATGTAAATATCGTTCTTCGCATCATGGCCTTTTCTTATGTAGGTCAAGACAGAGTTCTCATGATCCCCATAATCGATCCATAGAAACCCCTCGGCACTGAACTGTTTTTCATATAAGGCCGGATACGTTTTATACACCTTGTTCAGATCCTTGACCAATTTCTGAATACCCGAATGCACCGGGTACTGCAGCAGATGCCAATCAAGACTTTGCTGAAAGTTCCACTCCGAGGTCTGGCCGAACTCCCCTCCCATGAACATCAACTTTGTACCGGGGTGGGTGTACATGTAGCCGAAAAGCACCCTTAGATTCGCAAATTGCTGCCATTCATCGCCCGGCATTCGGTACACCAAAGATTGCTTGCCATATACTACCTCATCATGCGAAAAAGGAAGCATAAAGTTCTCGGTAAAAGCATAGGTCATGCTAAAGGTCAGGTCATTTTGATGGTACTTTCTGTTTATAGGGTCTTTTTTGAAGTATTCTAGGGTATCGTGCATCCAACCCATCATCCATTTCATGCCAAAACCTAGTCCGCCTATACTTACAGGCTTTGAAACCCCCGTAAAGGCGGTCGATTCTTCTGCGATCATCTGAACACCGTTAAAATCTTTGTATACCGTTTGGTTCAGTTCACGAATAAAAGATATGGCATCAAGGTTTTCATTATTTCCGAATTCGTTTGGATCCCATTCACCTTCTTCTCTCGAATAATCCAAGTACAACATAGACGCAACGGCATCAACACGAAGACCGTCAACATGAAATTGATCCAACCAGAAAAGTGCATTGCTGATTAAAAAAGCACGTACCTCGTTGCGGCCATAATTAAAGATAAGGCTCTTCCAATCGGGGTGGTAGCCTTTTTTTCTATCAGGATGCTCGTACAAATGACTACCGTCAAAAAAACCGAGACCATGCGCATCTTCGGGGAAGTGCGATGGCACCCAGTCTAAAATTACCCCGATATCATTCTGGTGCAAGGTATCGATCAATAATTTGAGTCCCTCCGGTTCGCCGAAGCGTGAGGTAGGTGCGAAATAACCGGTCAACTGATAGCCCCAAGACGGGTCATAGGGATATTCCATCACCGGCATGAACTCTACATGGGTAAAGCCCATTGATCTGACATATTCCACCAAATCTTTCGCCAGATCGGCATAGGTTAAAAACTCGTTGCCGTTTTTTTTCTTCCAAGAACCCAAATGTACCTCGTAGACGGCATAGGGTCTGTCTAATCCGTTCTTATCGGCTCTGTAGCCCATCCAAGCGTTATCGTTCCATTGGTAATCTTTCTCCCAAATGATCGATGCCGTATGGGGTGGATGCTCGCAATAGCGCGCAAAAGGATCCGCTTTTTCCGTTACGATACCAAAGTTATCGGAATGTATCTTGTATTTGTAGATCTCACCATGGCCTAAATCTGGAATAAAACCTTCCCAAATACCGCTGGAGTCCCATCGTACGTTGAGTTGGTGATCGGCCTCATTCCAATAATTGAAATTACCCACCACCGCAACGCTTCTTGCCGTGGGTGCCCAAACCGCAAAATAGGTGCCCTTTACCCCGTTTAGTTCCATCGGATGCGAGCCCAATTTATCATAAAGGCGATAGTGCTTGCCCGATTTGAACAAATTGATATCAAATTCGGTAAAGAGGCTGTGAACGATTACTTTTGACATAACTAAAAATTAAATGGCAAATCTAAAGAACTTTGCCCATACCGGTTGAAAAGTAAGCATTTACTTTGACCCTACCAACAAAGCTAGAAAACCTAAAAAGTAAACCTAAAGAAAAAATGGAACGCTTTTTGAACTGATTAACAATAACGAAATTCTAACGCGTACTTTAAACCTTATATTATGAAAAAATACACCCAACTACTCGCAGCCTTTTTTGCTTTATTCTTAATTTCTTGTGAAGGACCCGCAGGACCCGCAGGCTTTGACGGGCGTGACGGACTTAATGGCCTTGATGGGGACGACGGTCTTGATGCGCCATTGTCTAAAGTGATTGACATCGAAGGGACTTTTACCGTTAACAACGACTACGCCATTACCTACGCCTTTGATAATTCAATTGAAGTGTTTGAGACAGACATTGTTCTGGTTTACCTACTTTGGGATCAAACCCTTGACGGGAATGGTGATGCAGTTGATATTTGGAGGCTTATGCCTCAGACCCGTATTTTGGATCAAGGGCTATTACAATACAATTATGACCATACCTTCTTTGACGTAAATATTTTCTTGGAGGCCAATTTCGACCTCGGTACACTTTTACCTGGCGATACGGATAATCAAATATTTCGAATTGCCGTAATACCAGCGGAAACCACAGGCAAATCAGCTATTGACACCAGCAACATTGCCGAGGTTATGAAAAAAATCGGCGTTTCAGAAAAAGATGTGAAACGCATAAATTTAAATTAAATTTACCCTTAACCTAAAATAGGTAAAGCCCTGTGCTCATTTGAATACAGGGTTTTTATTTTATCCCGTAATTTTGAAAGATAAAAGTGGGGCTTCCGTCTAAATCGAAAAAACGAAAAATATGTTAAGGAATATTGCGCTAGTACTTTGCCTAACAATGCTTGGTTGCAAGGGAAACTCTCAGCAAAAAGAAAAGGCAGTAGTTGAGAAAACGTCAACGGAAAAAGTGTTCTCGGTTACCAAAACCGAGGAAGAATGGAAAAAACAACTTACCAATGAGCAATTTTACGTGCTGCGCAAGGCCGCTACCGAAAACCCCTTCACCAGTGAACTGCTCGATAATAAAAAGAAAGGCACCTACGTGTGCGCTGCGTGCAGTACCCCGCTGTTCGAAAGCGAGACCAAATTCGACTCGGGCACCGGTTGGCCCAGTTTTTACCAAGAAATTGAAGGTAATGTGGGTTATGATGTAGATTATAAAATAGGCTACAAACGTACCGAAGAACATTGTGCCACCTGTGGGGGGCATTTAGGGCATGTTTTTGAGGATGGCCCTGCCCCAACAGGGTTAAGGCATTGCATCAACGGGGTGGCCCTCAAATTCGTACCGAATGAATAGGGTACAAGGATGGTGGGATCTTAATTGGGGTTGACCATTTTATGTTGTTGATTTACCAAGTGGTTCCTTTAAATTTTTAAGGCCCAAAAGCATATTGATAATTGTTCATTGTTCATTGTTCATTGTTAATTGTTAATTGTTAATTGCTCATTGTAAATCTGATCAATGCATACCGGTTACCACCAACTTTCTTTTATAATTTGGAAAATGGTACTTGGTATTTGCTACTTGAATTCCGTACTTTTGCATCTCGTAAAAAGGAACAACAAAAACTAAGAATATGAGCAATTTCGATGTGATCGTTTTGGGAAGTGGTCCCGGAGGATATGTAACCGCCATCAGGGCCTCACAATTAGGACTCAAAACAGCCATCATAGAAAAGGAAAGTCTTGGAGGTGTATGCCTTAATTGGGGCTGTATACCCACAAAAGCTTTGTTGAAATCTGCTCAGGTTTTCGAATACCTAAAACATGCCGCTGATTATGGCCTAACCGCCGAAGGGGTAGACAAAGATTTTGATGCCGTTGTAAAAAGAAGCCGAAGTGTTGCCGACGGCATGAGCAAAGGCGTTCAGTTTTTGATGAAGAAAAACAAAATCGAGGTCATCAACGGTTTTGGCACCTTGAAACCGGGTAAGAAAATTTCGGTGAAGGGCGAAGATGGCAAAGAAACCGAATATAGCGGAGACCATATCATCATTGCTACGGGTGCCCGCAGTCGTGAACTACCAAGTCTACCACAAGACGGCAAAAAGATTATAGGCTACCGTGACGCGATGACCCTAAAAGAACAACCTAAAAAAATGGTTGTTGTAGGCAGCGGCGCCATAGGCATCGAGTTTGCCTATTTCTACAATGCGATGGGTACCGATGTCACCGTGGTTGAGTACCTGGATCGGATCGTGCCGGTTGAAGATGAGGAAATTTCGAAACAATTGGAGCGAAGTTTTAAAAAGGCGGGCATTAGGATCATGACCTCCTCTGAGGTCACCCACGTTGATACCAGTGGTGAGGGGGTGAAAGTCAATGTAAAAATGGAAAAAGGTGCGGAGATCATTGCCGCCGACATCGTGTTAAGTGCCGTTGGAATTAAATCGAACATAGAAAAAATTGGTCTTGAAGAGGTTGGTATAAAAACCGACCGCGACAAAATTTTGGTAAACGAATTTTACCAGACCAACATTGCGGGTTATTATGCCATTGGCGATGTTACGCCTGGTCAGGCCTTGGCCCACGTTGCTTCTGCCGAAGGCATTCTATGCGTTGAAAAAATCGCCGGTATGCATGTTGAAGCCTTGGATTATGGAAATATTCCCGGTTGCACCTATTGTTCACCGGAAATCGCCTCTGTAGGACTTACCGAAAAACAGGCCAGGGAAAAGGGCTTTGAAATTAAGGTAGGTAAATTTCCGTTCTCGGCCAGCGGAAAGGCGAAAGCTTCAGGAACCCCTGATGGTTTTGTAAAAGTAATTTTCGATGCCAAGTATGGCGAATGGTTGGGCTGCCATATGATCGGCGCCGGTGTGACCGATATGATCGCCGAAGCGGTAGTGGCCAGAAAACTTGAAACAACGGGCCACGAAGTACTTAAAGCGGTACACCCGCATCCTACTATGAGTGAGGCCGTTATGGAAGCCGTTGCCGATGCTTATGGTGAAGTGATACACTTATAATTATGAAGGGAAGGTATGCTCAATCTGTTTAGAATAACATCAATTTTAGAAGGAATTTCATATCTCTCTCTTTTTGCGGTAACAATGCCCTTAAAATATCTAGCCGATATTACCCAGCCGAATAAATGGGTGGGCTACGCCCATGGCATCCTTTTCATTGCCTACATTATTCTAGCGATTGTTTTCTGGCTGCAGAAAAAATGGTCTTTAAAAAGGGGTGTCATTTTATTGGTCGCTTCCCTTCTGCCCTTTGCAACTTTTTATGTAGATCAAAAGTATTTGAAACCACTGGCCTAGTTTTCTTCGAACGTATATATTTTTCCATTGAACGCGCAAAGGTATAGTTCTTGTGAACTATCCGTACCGAAAGATGCGATGCTAAGATCCGAATCGAAGAGCAGTTCATTTTTGCTTCCATCCGTTTCTAATGCCCAGATTCTGCCACTTATAAAATCGCCATAAACGTATTTGCCCCGTATCGAACTGTTCGCCGAACCGCGATAAACATAGCCCCCCGTTATGGACCTGTCACCATTAACATGGGTGTATTCGAAAATGGGGGGCACCGATCCGGTAGCATCGCAATTACCTGAAAAACAATCCGTACCCTCAAAAAACTTCCAGCCATAGTTTCCACCCGACACCACTATATCAATTTCCTCAATTTTATTCTGGCCAACATCGCCCGTCCATAGGTTGCCCGTTTGTGAATCGAAACTCATCCTCCAGGGATTTCGAAATCCGTAGGCATAAATTTCCTGTCTTACATTCGTATCATTTATGAAGGGGTTGTCAGGTGGAATTCCATAATGAAGTCCGCCCGAAGGGTTATCCACATCGATGCGAAGAATATTACCTAAAAGCGTAGTTCTATTTTGCCCATGGTTTTGGGGATCGCCACCACTACCCCCATCGCCTGAAGCGATATACAGATAACCATCAGGGCCAAAAGCAAGTTGCCCACCATTGTGATTGGTGAAGGGCTGGGGTATTTCCAATACAACCTGTTCGCTTGACCTATCGGCCAAATTGCTATCGGTATCCGATACCTTAAACCTTGATATTGCCGATATCCCTTCGGATGGGTTGTAGTACACGTAAAAAAAACCGTTCACGCCGTAGTTCGGGTGAAAGGCAAAACCCAAAAGTCCCTGCTCACTGGTACTTGAAATTGCGCCAAGATCTAAAAAGGTAGTGGCTGTGGTTGTAGCAGCTTCGTTTGAAAAAACTCTGATCTTCCCTGATTTTTCTGCAACGAAAACGCGGTTGGTACCATCATCGGGAGCTTGCAGATCCAACGGTTGATCGAAGGATAACTCTGAAAATGCTTCCACCAAAGAAAGAGTGGTTGCAGGATCATCAATAGTTTCTTGATCATCATTATTATCAATAGTCTGATCGGATCCACAGGAAAACAAAAATGCACAGATCATCAGGTAAAAAATACTTGACCATTTCATAGCGGTAGGGGTTTTTATTGATATACGCAACAAAACCCAAGTCTAGATTTATGAAGCATTGATAAAACTCTGAATCGCCAAGTCATAGCTCTGTAACCCAAAGCCAAGGATCACCCCTTTAGCCCCCGCAGAGATATATGATACATGACGAAACGCCTCACGTTTATGGGTGTTGGAGATATGCACCTCAACAACCGGCGTTTCTACGGCCTTGACTGCATCGCCAATACCGACCGAGGTATGGGTATATGCGGCCGCGTTCAGAATAATACCGTCATATGAAAATCCGACTTCTTGAATTTTACCAATGATTTCTCCCTCGATATTCGACTGAAAATATTCGAGTCGGGTTTCCTTGAATTTGAACTGTAGTTGAGAAAAATAGTCTTCAAAAGTTTTGT
>JBHJNU010000022.1:0-78148 GCA_050330515.1 Flavobacteriaceae bacterium
TGTGGGGAGAGCAGCCCCGACTCCTCGGGGGAACCTGCGTTCCGCACTCTTTGTGGGGAGAGCAGGATTCGAACCTGCGAAGACGTAGTCAGCAGATTTACAGTCTGCCCTCGTTGGCCGCTTGAGTATCTCCCCCCAAACTGATATCTTAAAGAACGTGCAAAACTAAAATACTGTAAAAACAACTTGTTTTTCAACCTATTTTAGAGCCGATAGAGGGACTCGAACCCACGACCTGCTGATTACAAATCAGCTGCTCTAGCCAGCTGAGCTACATCGGCTTTTAATACTTTTTTATGCACAAAAAAGTCCGCTATTTCTAACGGACTGCAAATGTAGATATTTATTTGTTTAATCAAAACAATTTTGAAAATATTTTAATCAAGCTTGAACCCTCATTTTTTCTTTCATTTTAATAAGCCGGCGCTCCAAGGAACTACAGGCAGAATCAACCGCTTCTTCAAAAGATTTACATTGCTTTTTAACAATAATATTATCCTTTGGCACGTTCAATTTTATTTCCACAATCTTGTTCTCTTTAGCACTGGTATTCTCGACTTTGAGATACACATCAGAACTAACTACTTTGTCATAAAAAGTCTCCATCTTGTCCAACCTGTTTTGAATGAACTGAATAAGTTTAATATCCGCATTGAAATTTACCGATTGCGCATTTACTTTCATAAATTGTAGATTTAAGGGTTAAACACTATTATTAAAAACTTAGTTCTATTTCTTGCTTCTGGGATGAGATGCCAAATGCACTTTCTTCAATTCGGCAATACTGTTGTGCGTATACACCTGTGTTGACGCAAGGCTCGAATGCCCCAATAGTTCTTTAACCGAATTTAAGTCCGCCCCTTTATTGAGCAGATGGGTGGCGAAGGTATGCCTCAGTATATGAGGACTTTTCTTGACCTTCGTCGATACCTTACTAAGGTACTTAATTATAACTCTGTAGACAAGCGTTTCGTATATTTTATGACCCGATTTTAACAAAAATATATGTTGTTCATCGACAATCTCGACAAGACTTTTTCGCTGCTGCAAATAAAGGTCGAAAAGAGTTGCCGTATGTTGCAAAAGTGGTACAATGCGCTCTTTGTTCCGTTTTCCCAATACTTTTATACTGGCACTGGCCAAATCGACGTTCACCAGCTTAAGACCGATAAGTTCTGCCCTTCGAATTCCTGTTGTGTAAAGCAATTCTACAATTAGTTTATCACGGCATCCTTCAAAGTCAGGTTCAAATGAGATTTCTTGAAGCACAGCGGTCATTTCGTCCTCCGAAAATGGAACCTCAATTTTCTTCGATGTTTTCAGCGCCCTGTGTTTCGCCAACGGACTACTTTCGATCCTACCAATACGCTGCAAGAATTTATAATAAGCCTTAAGGGATGCAATTTTGCGGTTGACACTTCGGTTCGATATATTTTGATCGACCAAGCCAACCAACCAACCCCGCACCAAATGATAGCCCGCTTCATCTATATCATTAACCTCATACGTTACGGTGCAAAACTTCATAAAGTCGGAAATATCGTTCTGATAGGCATTTACCGTATGGGAAGAATAGTTTTTTTCCAGCGATAGATAGGATATAAATGCTTCAAGTGACATAAACCAAAGTTACATTTTTGTTTCACTTAAAAGCATAAAAAAATCCCACCAAAGGTGGGATTAGCTATATTTTAAGGACAGAAAGATTTATATTTCTTCCTTCTCTCTAAGACCTTGAATGTACTCGGCCTTCTGAATCTGGGCACGCCGTTCTACTGAAGGTTTTGTAAACTGCTGACGTTTACGCAACTGCCGCATTGTACCTGTCTTATCGAACTTTCGCTTGAAACGCTTTAAAGCTCTATCTATGTTTTCTCCTTCTTTAATTGGTATAATTAACATGGGCTACAACCTCCTTTCTTTAGTGATTAAGGGTGCAAATATAAAAACTAAATTCTAATTGCACACTACTTATCTTGAAAATATAATTTTAGGCGATACACTTCGGTAAAACCAAAATGGCATGATTTCATTACTACGAACCATTAGGCATACGATACTCCTTTTTATCGATAACTATCTTTGCGATAATCTCTCGGAGTATTTCGGAAGTTCCGCCGCCTATAGGACCCAATCTACTATCGCGCAGTAAGCGTGCCATAGGGTAATCTTCGATGTAACCATAGCCACCCAAAAACTGCAAACAATCGTAGGCAACTTCATCGGCCATTTTGGTGGACTTCAATTTTGAAATAGCGGCCTCGCGCACCACGTATTCACCTCTATCCATTTTATAAACAACGGAATAGTTGTATTCCTTACACATGTCCATGTCGGCATGGAGGTCTACAATTCTATGCCGCAATGCTTGGTATTGATCGATTGGCCTACCGAAAGTTTCCCGCTCCGACATGTACTTCAGCGCGTATTCCAAAGCGTACTCTGCACTGGCATGGGCATTTATACCCATTATCAGACGCTCAAGGGCAAACGCTTCCATAATCATCGTAAACCCGTTACCTTCTTCTCCCAACAAATTTTCTGCCGGTACCTCTACATTGTCAAAGGCCAACTCTGCCGTATCGGAAGCCCGCCAACCCAACTTATTCAATTTGTTGGCCGAAACTCCCTTACTTTTGAGATCAACTATAAAAATACTGATCCCCTTGTTGCCGGCCGCCGCATCGGTCTTCGCGGCCAGAATGATGTAGTCGCCATAAACTCCGTTTGTAATGAAGGTTTTAGAACCGTTTATAATATAGGTATCCCCTTTTTTTGTGGCAACGGTTCGCATACCCGCCACGTCACTTCCTCCAAAAGGCTCTGTAACACCAAGGCAGCCTATCAATTCACCTTTCACACTAGGCGCTAAATACTTTTCCTTTTGGGCCGCCTTACCACTTTTACCAAGATGGGTCATGGCCAAATAAGCATGTGCCCACATGGCAGCTGCAAAACCACCGGAATTTATTTTTTGGAGTTCTTCAAGAAGAATAACCGTGTAAAAAAGATCAAGGCCTAAACCACCGTCGACCTCGGAGGTAGCGAGACCAAAATAACCCATATCGCCGAATTTTTTCCAAATGAAGCGTTCTATGGTTCCGGTTTCTTCCCATTTTTCAATGTAGGGGACAACTTCTTTCTTTAAAAAATCTTTAAGACTTTCCCTGAATAGACGATGTTCTTCAGTGAAGTACATACTGTGCATAGCTAATTTTTTTAAAGTGACAAATATAAGGCTAATCTGTCTATCTTATCCGATGGAAAATCATGGATATTTTTTAATTCTTCGAATGAATTGATCTTTCCTTTGGCCTCTCTGTACAGTACGATTTCCTGCGCTACACTATGCCTTATGTACACCAATTTTGTCAATTCAGCCACCGATGCCTTATTAATATCAATTTTCTCAATAACCGGGGTACTCAGCAATTTAAATCGCTTTAGGGTTCTTTCGGCAACATCGGCTTCCAGACCATAAACGTCATACAATTGTTCCTCAATTAAAAAGCCCCCTAAGCGATCTCTGAACTTGATTATCCTATCAGATAGCTTGTCGCCGATACCGTTGATCATCTTTAAATCTTCGGGTGTCGCCTTGTTTAAATCTAAAACCGGCACTACAGGATCTGGCGGGGTAAAGTGACTTGCACCCTGCACATTGGCTGAGACCGCCTGTTTATTTCCAGTCCATTCAGGGAATTTAAAATAAGGTGAAATGGCATCCAACAAAGAATCGGATATCAGTGTTACCTGCTGGAACTCTTCTGGCGAATTCGCGAATCTGTTCTGTTTTCGAAAAGAATGAAGTCGGTCTATTTCATCTACCGACATGCCTAAGGTATACCCTTTATAGTCGGTGATGAAATTTGGATTGAAGGGATAGATTTTGACAGAATCTTTACGATAGGCTTTTTCTTTAAGGATGTCGATTTGCGCCTGGGTTTCTTCATCCACCGAAAATATATTCGAAGTACCAACCATAGAAAAAGAACGAAACACGAAGTATCCGATCTGGAGCAAAATAATGGTAAGCAGCAAAAAGAAAATCCCACTTCGTTCTTGTTTGTTGAACTTGAAGTGGGATTTGAAATTCATAAACAATCAGCCCTTATTCTTTAACAACCTTAATGGCCTGCAGATATCGGTCCAATTGTTTTTTAACAACCGGGAACAGGAAGAACAGACCCACCATGTTAGGAAAAACCATAGCAAAGATCATCGCATCGGAGAATTCCCAAATAGACTTCATACTTGCTGCTGCGCCAATGATGATAAAGGTTAAGAACAAAAGCTTGTAAACCAAATCAGCCGTTTTGCCCCTACCAAACAAATACTTCCAAGATTGAAGTCCATAATAAGACCAAGAAATCATGGTAGAAACGGCGAACAAGACCACTGCAATGGTTAAGAATATATCAGAATATGGAATGTACTCGGCAAATGCCATTGAGGTGATACCCGCCCCCTCGTAGGCAACCCCATCGATCATTACCGCACCCTCACCGCCATACTCAAAGGCACCACCAAAATTGAAAATAATAATTACCAACGCAGTCATGGTGCAAATCACCACGGTATCAATAAAAGGCTCTAAAAGTGCCACCAAACCCTCCGAAGCCGAATAGTTTGTTCGAACGGCCGAATGGGCGATAGAAGCGGATCCAGCCCCCGCTTCATTGGAGAATGCGGCTCGCCTGAACCCTACCAATAGTACCCCGATTACACTTCCAACACCGATCGCTGTGGGATTAAAAGCCTCAGCGAGAATTAAACCTATGGCATCATCGATCAACGAAAAATTACTAAAAACAATATAAAAACATGCACTCAAATACAGTAAGGCCATAAAGGGTACTACTTTTTCAGTGACCGCAGCAATCCGTTTAATTCCACCTATTATAATGATACCCACCAAAATAGCCAAAATTAAACCAATTACGGCGCCAGCACTGGTACTTTGTAGACCCATTAAATCTTTCAAAACAATGGTGGCCTGATTTGACTGCGCCGCGTTACCTCCGCCAAATGACCCACCGATACAACAAACCGCGAACACTACGGCGGCCGCTTTGCCCAATGTGGCGAAGCCTCGTTCTTTTAAACCTTTACTGATATAGTACATAGGGCCACCATAAACAGTTCCGTCTGCACCAATGTCCCTATATTGAACCCCAAGTGTACATTCAACAAATTTTGATGACATTCCTAAGAGTCCGCAAATAATCATCCAAAAAGTTGCCCCGGGTCCACCGAGGGCTATTGCTAGGGCGACTCCTGCAATATTTCCATTACCGACAGTACCTGAAACGGCAGTGGCTAATGCCTGGAAATGACTAACTTCTCCTTCTTTGCCTTCATCTCTTATAGTATCGACAACGTTACCACCTGCGATGTTAACCTCTGATTTCTCAACACCACGACGATCTATTTCATCATATTTACCCCGTACCGTATTGACCGCCTTACCAAAGTATCGAATATTAGGAAATCCGAAATAAACGGTAAAGAAGGTTGCACTTAACACCAGCAGGATAAGTACAAAAGGAACCCCAAATACAGGAAAGAAAACCACAGCCGAAAAGAAATCTGAAACAGGTTTAAAGGCCTGATCGATTTTCTCATCTAGGCCTACATCTTGAGAAAAATTAAAAAATGGAACAAATAGAGTCAGGAGCGCAGTCAGTCTATACTTCATAATGTAGTTCGTTTGGTTGATATTTTAATTAGTCTTCGGCAATATCTTAAAAAATATCAACGGAATCAAATTATAGCATGGAATTAACTTAATCGATATGGAACATTTCATTCAACTTTCGAATTTGTTCTGGACGACCCAGAACGATTACCTTACTTTTTGGCTCTAGTTTTAGATCAGCTTCTGGGTTAATGATATAGTCTCCCCCCGGAGTTATATAACCTATTATGGTGCAGCCTGTCTTTCTTCTTAAATCTAGGTCCCTTAAAGAATGGTACTCCATTTGGTCTGCAAAATTTTCAATGGCGACCTCTTCTAAATTTGTAGTATGCTCACCTTCGGTTGAAAGTTTATCCATAAAGGTGATCTGGTCGGGCATTACAACTAAAGAAGCCATATGGTCGCCGCCAATCTTATCGGGTATGATAACCTTATTAGCACCCGCCAGTTGTAATTTCTTTTGCGAGGTTGCCAAAGAGGCACGGCTAACGATGAATAGACCAGGGTTCATTTGCCGCGCCGATAACACCACGAAAAGATTGAAGGCATCATCTGGCATAGCAACTATTAAATATTTAGCACGCATTATACCAGCGGATACCAGAACATGGTCATCATTGGCATCACCCTCAACAAAAAGTAACTCTTCTTCGTGCTTTTCAATAACCACCTTATCTTTCTCAATTATCACGAACGGTTTCTTGTAAGCCCTCAAAGGTTCGGCTGCCTGCATGCCGTTGCGGCCAAAGCCACAAACTATTACATGGTTCGTTAACTGGTCGATTTTATTTTTCACTCTCCTTTTTTTTAAAAGTTGCAAGTTGTTCCGGCCCAGTAGATATTCAGAAATAACAGAAATGGTGTACCCGAGAATAAATACGCTGGCGATAATTAAAATTACGGTAAAAATACGATCAGTGGTATCCATGGCACCGACCTCGCTAAAACCAACGGTACTCACGGTAATCGTAGTCATGTAGATAGCATCTACCCAAGAGTATCATGAAACAAAACGATACCCCAAAATACCCAAAAAGATAAGGCCCGTTAGTAACGTAACGGCAAGATAAACTTTAGAACGGAAAAGTTTAGTCATCATCAGAGATCAAAAACCGAGGTTCGTTTGGTATATATCAAATCTTTGATCTTTAGCCAAAACGCCAAGAAGAGATAAAGGGCAAAACCAAAACCGACGGTAACAAAAGTGAGATATATGAACGATGTTCGCACTACGCGCGCACGAATACCCAAGCGTTCAGCGATTCGCCGGCATACTTCAAAACCACGTTTTTGAAAGTAATATAATATGGTGTAGAAAAAATTCAAGGTTTAGTTCATGCTTACATATAAGGCCCATTATAGGCCAAGTGTTTAAATTTAATCATTTCCCCGCAATAAACTATTTCCCACGGCGCATTCTAAACATCTATTTTTTAAACAGTATTCGGTATAGAGCTGAAGTATGGCCTGGCTGATCTTTGCATTGCTTGACTTGACCCCTAAACCTTCAAAGTTGGAGACAATGTTATTTTCTTCTTTTTTTATTTCCGATATAATTGCAAGAATTTCTTCATTTATATCTGAGCCTACCTGACGGGCATAACAAAATTTCAAAGGCAGCACGGTATTGATGATCAACAAATCAATAAACCCCTTGGTCAGTTTTTTTATCGATCTTTTTGATTCTTTTCCGAAGGTGAAATGCGTGTTCCAATAGGCACTAGCAGTAACGTCGAAGAGCGAGTACAACTCCTTTAAAGTTGATGCCTCGATAAGACTCGCAAAGATATTTTGGTGCCTACCATAAAGGTTTGCCAGTTGGGAAAGCCGTATTGTTGGAAAATTAGGTGGGCGAAGTTTGAAAAATTGTGGCTTTTGAACAGATGCATTCTGAAGATCGAACTTAGTTTTCAGAAAAATATATTCCCGTGACAGGTCTATAAAATAATTATCAAGAATATTTTCTTCGGCTAACAATCCGGCCGAACCAAAGAAAGCACTTTCCAACTGCAGGATATTATGCTGTATTTTACGCACGACAGAAGCGTCTAAAACCCTTGCGATACTCAAAAAAGATTCACCGTTTATTTTGAGTCCGAAATTCTTCAACAGCAATTTGAAAAGTACTTGTTCCCAATCGTTGTTAGCTTTTTTAAGAAGCTCGAATACCTGCTCAGATTTACGCTCAAGGCGCTCCAAATAAAGACGCTCCGTCCAATTCTCCATCAAAAAGGGATCGACTTGTGAAATTTCTTTTTGGCAATTGATAAATCTTACTTTCGAAGTATCGAACAATTTTTGATAGGCGCTTAAAATAGTGTCAGGTATGTAATTTTTAAGCTCTAATGCCGGAATTTCAGAACCGTCTTTACGAAAGACCGCTATATCATCTTCCCAAACCACATGAAGTATCACGTTGTTGTAAGAAGGATCTTCTTCATGGTGGTGTGCGTACCAGTCAGATGATTTGATATGTATTTCAATATTGCCCGCCCAAAGTTGCCCGTTGATATACACTTGTGCGTTAAAGAAATCGGAGCCTGAAAATAAATTATGTTGACCAACATCGACGATTTGCACAGACTCGTTTTTTGAGGTTAGCAAATCTACCAATTGCAATTTTTTATACTTCCAAATAAAGTGCAGAAGGTCTTCTCGCATTTCAGGTTGGGTTTGCATGGTTCGATGATCGAACTTAAAGAAGGGCAAGTTCAAAGATCGAGTTCAAATAATCAATATATTAAGTCTGAGTAACCTAATAGCGGTGAACTGCGAAGGTGCCCTTGCGTATTTGAGCTTGCCCAGCCAAACTGGCCACACAAGCAAATAACAGACTATTTATTCGGCCACTTCGCCTTGCCAGTTCATAAACCCACCTTGAAGGTTGTAGGTATTTTCAAAACCTAGACTGTTCATAATCGCACAGGCCTGACCACTTCTTGCGCCTGAACGACAATACACATAATAGTTTTTCGACTTGTCCAATTTTTCAAGTTCGTCTAGAAACCCTTGTCCGAGATGTATATCTATGTTGGCCATGTTCGGTATATGTCCGTCCGCCACTTCATCTTCGGTTCTCACATCTAAAATAAACGCATTTTCATCGTTCTGTAGTCGCACTGCCCACTCCTCTTGTGATAGGTCTGCCATTGGTATAATTTTAATTGAAGTTTGTACCTATTTAGTTTCCTTAAAAACGAACTCGTTCAAGACACTGCTCGTTCCTATACCCAAAAATACCACATCCTTGAAAAACATCCTTATAAATTTTTAACAAAACTTTATCTAAGAGTATGCTGGCCAGTTGAAACTTGGCCCATACATTTGTACGTACAATTGTTGTATTTACATGAATGTTGAACACATAATTAAAACAGAGATAAAAATTCCGCTGAAAAGCAGAACTATTATCCACCTTTTGTTAGTCACCAACAAGATCCATGAAAGTTTTGCGCAGGTTTTGAAACCTTTAGATGTCTCGTTACAACAATTCAATGTTTTACGTATCTTAAGAGGGCAAAAAGGAAAGCCCGCCAACTTATCGACCCTGAACGCGCGAATGGTCACTAAAATGAGCAATACCACGCGACTTGTTGACAAGTTGATATTGAAAGAGTATGTAGATCGGCAAACATGCCCATCGAACCGGAGAAAAGTAGAAATAAGCATTACCGAAAAAGGAAGGAAGGCGTTGGAAACCATGGATCGGCAAATGCAACTGGCCGAAGAGCTACTGCTCAAAAATATGTCTGAAAAAGAAATGGAACAATTAAATATTCTACTTAACAAATTTTGAACAGGAACATTAATTATTAAATCAATAACATTGAAAAACATGAAAAAATCAGTATTAAGTTTAACATTCGCAATGGTCTTTGGCCTAGTAGCAACAGCAACCGAGCCTACGGTAGAAGAAAAAAAAGATGTAAATATCGAAACCAGTAAGGTGACTTGGAAAGCCTACAAAGTAGCGGGATCTCATTACGGCAGCATTGCCCTTAAAGAAGGTGCATTAATGTTCGACGGTGCCAAATTAACTGGTGGAGAGTTTGTTGTAGACATGACGACCATCAGCACGGAAGATTTGAAAGCTGGCGAGGGTAAAGAAAAATTGGAAGGTCACCTGAATTCAGCTGATTTCTTTGACACCGCTTCGCACAAGGCAGCATCTTTAAAGTTTACCAATGTAAACGCTACAGGAAAAAACTCCTATAAAGTAACCGGTGACCTTACTATCAAAGGAATTTCCAAACCAGTGACTTTCGATATTTCGGTATACGGTAGTAAGGCGACCGCCACACTAAAGGTTGACCGAACCGAGTATGATGTAAAATATGGTTCTACCTTATTCGGTGCCGCAGCCGATAAAGCTATCTATGACGAGTTCGATCTAGTGGTCGACCTAGAGTTTTAATAGACTTAACCCACAGTTAAGCAGCCTGCACTTTGTTTGAAGTGCAGGTTTTTTTTACCTCATTAGTGAGCCATGAACTTTTTGTATTCAAGTATTGGTTACGCATCTTATCGGTCGGGCACAAAACTTTTAGCACTGATTTTTCTAAATTTATTTGCCACCTAAAAAATGATTTCTATATTTGACACTCAATGAATAACAAAAATGTAAATACTTGGTGGTGGAACAACTCTCGACGAGCATCGTGAGCTGAGCATCATTGTAGTTAAACTATATAAGGCTTGTCATCACGACAAGCCTTACTTGTTTTATAGACTTTAATATGACGTACCAATTAACCACACATTACAAGAAAATTCTGGCAGACACCATCACCCCGGTGAGCGTTTACCTGAAAATTCGCGACCGCTTTCCGAACAGTATTCTGTTAGAAAGTAGTGACTACCATGCCAATGACAACAGTTTTTCATATATCTGTTTTAACCCCATGGCTTCCATTAAGGTGGAACACGAACTCATTGTTGAACATTTTCCCGATGGCGCCACGAACCGAACGGCAATAGATCATGATACTGATGTGGTCGCCATCATCGACCATTTTAGCCAAAAATTCGAGAACGACGAGCATGATTTCAAGTTCATCAACAATGGGCTCTTCGGTTATATGGCCTATGACGCGGTGCGGTATTTTGAAGATATCGAATTGACGGCGAAACCGAACTCCCTCGCAATACCCGATATCTATTATAACGTTTACAAGAATATTATCGCTATCAACCATTTCAAGAACGAAGCCTATATTTTTGCCAATTGCTATAAGTCGGATAACAATGTTGCCGAAATAGAACAATTATTGAACGTAAAGAATTTCGCATCCTATAATTTTTCTTTGGATGGAAAACCCTCCTCCAATTTAAAGGATGAGGAATTTAAAGAACAGGTAGAACTTGCGAAGAAGCATTGCCAACGCGGCGATGTTTTTCAACTGGTACTTTCCCGAAGGTTCTCGCAAGGTTTTAAAGGGGATGAATTCAATGTCTACAGAGCTTTACGTTCTGTTAACCCGTCACCCTATTTGTTCTATTTTGATTTTGGAGATTTCAAAATTTTCGGAAGTTCGCCAGAGGCTCAATTGGTTGTAAAGGACGGAATAGCGGAAATTCACCCCATCGCCGGCACTTTCAAACGTACCGGTAATGACGAACAAGATGCCATTCTCGCAAAAGAATTGACCGAAGACGACAAAGAAAACAGCGAACACGTAATGCTGGTCGACCTCGCCAGAAATGATCTAAGCCGTAACGGTAATATGGTCGAGGTGAAAAACTATCGCGAAGTGCAGTTCTTTTCGCATGTCATACACCTAGTTTCGAAAGTAACCGGAAAAAAGAAAAAAGACATTCCCACAATGAAGGTTGTTGCCGATACTTTTCCCGCCGGAACATTAAGCGGCGCCCCTAAACACATGGCCATGCAACTCATTGAGAAATATGAAAAAACAAGCAGGGGCTATTATGGCGGAGCCATTGGCTTCATGGATTTTAATGGCAATTTCAACCACGCGATCATGATAAGAACCTTTCTCAGCAAAAACCACCAACTGCATTATCAAGCCGGTGCCGGACTGGTGGCCAAGTCAGATGCAGAAGACGAACTACAGGAAACCTATAACAAACTAGGCGCATTGACAAAGGCGCTTGACATAGCAGAAACGATCTAACGATGAACAAGATCTTAATCATAGATAATTACGATAGCTTCACCTACAATCTTGTCCATTATTTAGAGGATCTGAATTGCGAAGTAACCGTAAAACGAAACGATCAACTAAGCTTGGATGAAGTGGAAGCATACGACAAAATCGTACTTTCTCCGGGTCCGGGTATTCCTGATGAAGCCGGACTCTTAAAGGAAATCATTGCTAGGTATGCGCCCACAAAAAGTATCTTTGGGGTATGCCTGGGCCAACAGGCCATAGGCGAAGTTTTTGGGGGCAGCTTAATTAATCTCGACGAGGTGTACCATGGTGTTGCAACCAAGATCAACATTATAAAAGAAGATGTTCTTTTTGAAGGAATGCCCGCAGAAATTGAAGTCGGGCGATATCATTCCTGGGTGGTGAACCCTGACTTGCCCGAAGTGTTGGTAGCGACCTCTTTGGATGAAAATGGTCAGGTAATGTCTCTTCGGCATAAAGTATTTGATGTATGTGGAGTGCAGTTTCATCCCGAATCGGTATTAACACCATTCGGAAAAAAGATACTTGAAAATTGGTTGCGTTCACCCATTTCATAGCAGGTACCTAAAAAGCCAAGAATAAATGAAAAACAATATGAACTTATTATCTACGGAGGCCGGTTACCTTTCTTTTGGAGAGGTTCGGTAGGAATTATGAGAGAGACATTAAACAGACTAATCAACCACGAAATCCTCTCGAAAGAGGATGCGAAACACATATTGGTCAATATTGCCAAAGGCGAATATAACACCAGTCAGATTTCGGCTTTTTTGACCGTATATATGATGCGTAGTATTGCAATTGAAGAGTTGGAAGGCTTTCGCGATGCACTATTAGACTTATGCCTAGCGGTCGATTTAGCAGCCTACAACCCTATCGACCTATGCGGCACCGGCGGCGACGGTAAAGACACTTTTAATATCTCTACCTTGGCCTCTTTCGTAACCGCCGGAGCGGGAATCAAAGTAACCAAACATGGTAATTATGGGGTTTCCTCTGCTTGTGGTAGCAGCAACGTCATGGAGTTTCTTGGTATAAAATTCAGTAATGAAGCTGGTTTTTTAGAAAAATCGATCGCAGAAGCAGGTATATGTGTACTGCATGCACCACTGTTCCATCCGGCCATGAAAAATGTGGCTCCGATCCGAAGGGAATTGGGCGTGAAAACGTTCTTCAATATGTTGGGCCCTATGGTGAACCCCGCTTTTCCGAAGAACCAGATAGTAGGTGTTTTCAATTTAGAGCTAGCAAGAATGTACGGTTACCTTTATCAGAATACCGACAAGAACTTTACGGTATTGCATGCCTTGGACGGTTACGATGAAATATCGTTGACGGGGAAAACAAAGACCATTTCAAACCTATCGGAAGGTATGTTGAAACCTGAAGATTTTGGTGTTGAAGCCGTGCAGCAAGATCAAATAACCGGAGGGCAAAGCATAGAAGAGTCGGCGCAGATATTCATGAACGTTCTACAAGGCAAGGGCACGGAAGCACAGAACAATGTGGTCTGCGCCAATGCCGGTGTGGCAATAGCAACCGTCAACGGCAAAAGTGTAAAGGAAGGATTTGAATTGGCCAAGGAGTCGCTTTTGAGCGGTAGTGGTTTAAAGGCCCTAAAGAAATTACAACAATTAAGTCGCTCATAATTGTATGCCTTTGACAACTTCAATCAATCAGCAAGGAAAACTAATAAATGAACATTTTAGATAAAATAGTAGCGGACAAACGCAAAGAGGTCGATTTGAAAAAATCATTGATTCCGGTTTCCCAGTTAGAAGCATCGGTACTTTTTCACAGGCCAACGGTTTCCCTCACAAATGCTTTGCGTAAAAGTAAAACAGGTATTATCGCCGAGCATAAACGAAGATCGCCCTCCAAATCGACCATCAACCAAAACACGAATGTTGGGCAGGTAGCAAAAGGCTACCAAAAAGCCGGGGCCTGTGGCATGAGTGTTCTAACCGACCTCAAATATTTCGGCGGTTCTTTAGAAGATCTTTTATTGGCTAGGGCTTCGGTTTCCATGCCCTTGCTAAGAAAAGAATTCATCATCAACGAATACCAAATTTTAGAGGCAAGGGCCTATGGGGCAGATGTGATCTTGCTCATCGCCGCCATTTTATCGCGTGCTGAAATAAAGATCTTTTCAGATCTGGCAAAAAGTATAGGTCTCGATGTTCTATTGGAGGTACATAATGAAGAAGAACTGCATAAATCACTTATGCCCAGCATAGCTATGTTAGGGGTGAACAACCGAAATCTGAAAACCTTCGAGGTAAATCTAGACACGAGTAGGTACTTATCCGAACTAATTCCCGATGATTTTGTAAAGGTTTCTGAAAGTGGAATTGGCACCGTTGAGGCTATAACTGATCTAAAACAGTACGGATTTCAAGGTTTTTTGATCGGCGAGAATTTCATGAAAACCGAAGTGCCGGGCAAGAGCGCTGATGATTTTATAAAGAAGTTGACCGCAACATTGTGACCATGGGCGAATATTACTATACAAACAAAAATGAGATTCACCCTACTTGGCAATTAGGCTCTATGCAGCTGAAAATTTGTGGCATGAACCAAAATACAGCTGAAGTGGCGGCTCTAAAACCCGATTACCTGGGCTTTATCTTTTGGCAGCCGTCAAAACGACATTTCACGGGCGAAATGCCCGCTATTCCACATGGCATAAAAAAGGTTGGGGTCTTCGTAAATGCATCTATCGCCTACATCGTTGACAAAGTAACCGAATTCAACTTGGTGGCGGTACAATTGCACGGAAATGAAAATGCCGCTTTTTGTACCTCGCTTAGGGCTCATCTTGACACTATTGTGATCATCAAGGTCTTTTCGATAAATGACGATTATGATTTTAGCGAGCTAGCGCCTTTTGAGAACCTGTGTGATTTCTTTCTGTTCGATACCAAAGGAAAATTGCCTGGCGGTAATGGCTTTGCTTTTGATTGGAAGGTTCTCAAAAACTACCCGTCTTCGAAACCCTACTTTTTAAGTGGCGGTATCGGTTTAGGAGAAATTGAGAAATTAAAGCAGTTTTTTAAAAGTCCGGAATCTAAATACTGTCATGCTATTGATGTCAATAGCAAATTCGAGATTGAACCGGGGCTGAAGGATGTAGAAAAATTAATAACATTCAAAAAAGTGCTATACGAATAGTACTTCGCACCAAAATACGTAACACTATGAAATATCAAGCAGACGAAAGAGGCTACTACGGCGAATTTGGGGGCGCCTTTATTCCTGAAATGCTCTACCCAAATGTGGAAGAACTGCGCAGTAAATATCTTGATATCATGTATGAGGAATCTTTTCAAAAAGAATTCCATCAACTATTGAAAGATTATGTGGGCCGCCCGTCACCACTCTATTTTGCAAAAAGGCTTTCTGCAAAATACCGCTGCAAAATATACTTAAAAAGGGAAGACCTCAACCATACCGGCGCCCATAAAGTGAACAATACCGTCGGGCAGATTTTGATGGCCAAAAAATTGGGCAAAACGCGCATTATCGCAGAAACCGGAGCAGGTCAGCACGGGGTGGCAACAGCAACGGTTTGTGCCTTAATGGGTATTGAATGTATTGTTTACATGGGCGAAATTGATATTGCGCGTCAAGCCCCGAACGTAGCCCGAATGAAAATGCTGGGGGCTACTGTACGGCCTGCCCTATCAGGAAGTCGAACGCTGAAAGACGCCACCAACGAAGCTATTCGCGATTGGATAAATAATCCTATAGATACCCATTATATCATTGGCTCTGCAATAGGCCCGCACCCCTACCCCGACATGGTAACGCGATTTCAATCGGTCATTTCCGAAGAAATCAAATGGCAATTAAAAGAAAAAGAAGGGCGTGAAAATCCTGATTATGTAGTTGCCTGTATCGGTGGCGGAAGCAACGCCGCTGGTACATACTATCACTTCTTGGATGAACCAAAAGTAGGCATTATAGCCGTTGAAGCCGCAGGAAAAGGAATTGATTCAGGGGAAAGTGCCGCAACTTCAGCTTTAGGTAAAGTGGGCATTATCCACGGTTGTAAAACGATGTTGATGCAAACCGCAGATGGGCAGATTACGGAGCCCTATTCCATTTCCGCAGGATTGGATTATCCGGGGGTCGGACCCCTACATTCGCATCTTTACACGTCAGGTAGGGGCGAATTCTACTCGGCGACAGATGATGAGGCCATGATCGCCGGTTTAGAGCTGACCCAACTTGAAGGGATCATACCCGCTATCGAAACCGCGCATGCACTAGCTATTTTTCAACATAAAAAGTTCAAGACCGATGATGTTCTGGTCATAAGTTTATCAGGCCGCGGTGATAAGGATTTGGATACCTATATCGATTATTTTAAACTATGAGGAACAGAATTGTACAAAAAATGAAAGAGGACAAAAAACTCCTCTCCATCTATTTCACCGCGGGCTATCCAGCCTTGAACGATACGGTAAAAATCATTCAAGATTTAGAGAAGAACGGTATCGATATGATTGAGATCGGGCTTCCTTTTAGCGACCCTTTAGCCGATGGCCCAACCATTCAAGAAAGCTCTACCGCTGCCTTGAAAAATGGGATGACCACCGAAAAGCTCTTTGAACAACTGAAAGATATTCGAAAAACAGTATCTATCCCATTACTAATTATGGGCTATTTCAACCCCATGCTGCAATATGGGGTTGAAGCCTTTTGCGCTCAATGCGAGGCAATAGGTATCGATGGCCTTATCATGCCCGACCTTCCGCTGGCGGTATATCAAGACGAGTACGAAGCTATTTTCAAAAAACATGGCCTGTTGAATATTTTTCTGATCACACCGCAGACCAGTGATAAGCGCATTGAAGAAATCGACGGGGCATCTGAAGGTTTCATCTATATGGTGAGCTCGGCTAGTGTTACCGGGTCCGGTTCGGGTTTCGGAAACGTCCAGACCGATTATTTCGAGCGTATCGCCCAAATGAACTTAAAAAACCCGCAAATCGTAGGTTTTGGCATTCAAGACGAGCAAACGTTTAAAGCAGCTGTAACAAGGGCCAAAGGGGCCATCATCGGATCGGCGTTTATCAAGCACCTAACCGCACATGGCGCTGATACTGTATCTGCTTTTGTAAAAACCATTCGATCATCATGACATTTATAAATAACTGGAAGCTCGTCTTACTCGTATGCCTAACCCTAGGCCTGGCACCCTTCTTACCAGAACCTCATATTTGGGGAAAATTAAAATGGATTGCCGGTGGCGCTATCGGAATGGGTGCAAAAGATTGGTTCGATGTTGTACTGCATGGTTTTCCCTTTCTATTGTTGCTAAGATTAGCTGTTAAATATTATGTGCGAAAATCAAACAGCCCTAGGTAATATAATTTACACTAAAACATTCGGCTTCTAAATTAATAACCCTGGTTTTGAATTATATTAGCGTCTTCATCTAACACAGATTGCGGAATTGGCCAAACCCATTCGTGGGGTTGAAAATCTTTCTGAAGCGCATCGATATCCTTATTATAATCCTCGATTACCCCGGCAAGTTTCTGCCAACGAATCAAATCGTCTTTTCGGTGGCCTTCGAAACAAAGCTCCAGCTTTCTTTCTATAACTATCCTTTCGAAAAAAGCGGTTTTGTCGAGGCCTTGAGGCAAATCGTTATCGTTGTTACCAAATGCACGACGGCGGACCTGGTTTATTGCATCATAGGCTAACGCCGTCGGTCCGTTTACCTCATTCTCAGCTTCGGCCAGCATCAACAGTACATCAGCATATCTTAAAAGAGGATAATCAAATTCTGTTGATGCGAAATCTGCATGATTATCACTGCCATTTGACCATTTTAAAGGTCGCCAAAAATCAATATTTGAATTGTTAACTATGGCATTATCGACCAAGGTAAATGTTGCAATGGAATTAAAAAACCGCCTGTCTTCAATTTGAACTGGAAATTCTATAGGAAGAGAAAACATATCAGGTGTTGCGCTAAAATCTTGAAGGAAACCTGATGGTAAAACTAACTCATCATGCTCAGATACGCCCATAGGTCCCCAGTTGAGGTTAAATTTACTCCTAGCATTTTCAGTTCCATCAAAATCGACCCTGAATATTACCTCCTTGTTCTGTAATTCGTTCACCACAGTAAACACTTGATTATAATCATTTTCAAGTTCGTATTGGTCAACCAAAAGCTTCAACTGGTCAAGAGCTGCTGCGTATTTATTGGTTGCCAAGACCGGAAAACCAGCCATTTTCAAGTAAACCCGAGCTAACAATGCTCTGGCTGAATTTCGGTTAGCCTTGACATTACTACCAGTAATTGGCAGATGTTGAATGCCAAACAAAAGGTCTTCCTCAATTTGATTATATGTAGTAACGGACTCTTGAGGAAAAATTATCGGATTTTGAAAGTCGATAACAGCTGTAGTAACCAAAACAGGGTTACCATATATCTTGACCAAATTGAAGTACAAAAGCCCTCTTAGGAACCTTAACTCCGCCTGCTCCAACAACCTATCTTGACTTCCTTCAATCTCGGATACAGGATTAGAGACCAAATCTATACCCTGGTTGATAGTTTGTATCAACTTGTAATGTTCGAGCCAAACTTGATTTACAGTTTGCAGCGACGGGTCAAAAAAGTAGGCATCTAAATTGACTAATGCACCGTTTACCATGCGATTTGCCTTCAAAACGTCTGTACCAATATCTCCCCAAAACGAAATATAACCGTCTGCGTCGAAAATATTTCTAAGTCCTTGATATGACCTATCGATAAGTAATCCAATGTTTACAGCCTGTTCGGTAAGTTCCGGTATTTCAGGAATATTCAAAACAAGCCTTTGAGTCTCGTTCACCTTTACAGTAGTCTCCGTAAAATAGATAAAATCTTCAAGGTCGGGCAAAACAACGTTTACCCTATAAGTATGAGGATTAATGGCATTAAACTGTACTACACCAGATTGCGGTACTGTAAGTGTCTTAGTCTCAGGATTTGTTGTAACAATTGCTCCTATGGCGGGCTCATCGCCAAGGTTAACCGTCACCTCCAAATTTCCGGTAATGACCTGAATTTCTTTTTCTTCATCGTCCTTTTTACATGAAAAAATCAGTATTCCGATGGCGAAGAGTGTTAAAGTATTTTTTATCAACATAATACCAATTGATTAAAATATTAATAATCCCGTATTATTTAATTAAAGGATCGGGTTTTATCAGGTATTTAGCCTAATCGAATTCCACAATATCAGACACAACATATCCATTCATTATCACACAAAGGAAAGGAATTTCCGACAACGAGTATTATTTTTTTAACAGGATAATTTTTGCCTGATTCGATAATCCATTTTTACACAAATTTATCTCCCGAAAATAGAAAGGATAAGCAGAGTTTCTCTATATTCATCGCTTATTTAAAATCTATGAAATTTCACAGAATATTTTTTTCTGCATCGTTATTCATATCCCTAATTGGGTTCGCCCAAGATAGCACCCAACTGCAATCTCAGGTACGTCATTCCATTGCCGAACTGCGTGAATTCGTCGCCATACCCAATGATGCCCTTGAACATGCCGATATCAACCGGAACCTTACCTGGTTGACCAAAAAGTTCAATGAAAGAGGGTTTAACTCTTCTATACTTCCTACCGAAGGGGAATCTTTATTCTTTGCCGCGCTTCCTATGGAAGATGCCAAACCCACCATTTTGTTCTATATGCATTTTGATGGTCAATCGGTTGACCCTTCAAAATGGGATCAACCCAATCCTTACGAAACGGTTTTAAAATCAAAGGATGGTGACGGGTGGAAAACCGAGAAATTCGAGGACCTTAATGATACCTTGCACTATGATTGGCGGTTGTTCGGGCGTTCGACCTCCGATGATAAAGGGCCTATAGTGATGTTCTTGAATGCCATTGACATGTTGAAGAAAGACGGTATGACCATACCGTTCAATGTGAAGGTAATTTTGGACAGCGAAGAGGAAAAGAGCAGTAAACCCTTGCCAAATGCGGTTAAGGAATACCGCGAACTTTTGCAATCCGATTTTTTGGTCATCAACGATGGCCCGGTTCACGTTTCGGGCAAACCAACCATTGTATATGGTTGTAGGGGCATTACAACACTCACTTTAACCGCTCACGGCCCAATATACCCTCAACACAGCGGCCACTATGGCAATTATGCCCCAAACCCCGGTTTTCTGTTGGCGGAGGTCTTGACAAGTATGAAAGATTCAGACGGAAGAGTAACCATCGATGGGTACTATGACGGAATCAGTTTGGACGAAAATACCATGGCCATCCTAAAAAGTGTACCCGATAATGCGATTGACATCAATGCGAATCTCGGTATCAAAACACCTGAAAAAGTAGGCACCTTCTATCAGGAGTCTTTGCAATACCCTTCCCTGAATATCCGGGGTTTAGGCTCTGGATGGATCGGTGAAAAAGCCCGCACCATTTTACCCGAAAGTGCAACGGCAGAACTTGACCTGCGTTTGGTGCCTGAAAGTGACGGCAGTAGATTAAAAGGTCTCATCAAAAAACACATTGAAAAACAAGGTTTCTTTATTACCGATACCATTCCCACCAAAGAGCAGCGAATGGCACATGATAAGATTATGACCATAACGGAAGGTTCGGTAACCGACGCTTTTAGAACGGACCTAGATAATGCCTACGGTAATTTTTTGGTCAATACCTTAAAGGAGAAATTGGGAGACGAGGTAGTTCAGATCCGTATAATGGGCGGTACGGTGCCGATTGCACCTTTTATTAATGAGCTGAAGATTCCCGCTTTTATAGTACCTATGGTGAACCCTGACAATAATCAACATAGCCCCAATGAGAATCTGACCATTGGTCAGATTGCCTATGGCATTCAAGTATTTTATGGTATTTTGAGTTCGTCATTATAACCTAAGTTTCGCCATCTTCGGTCGGTAAAGTTTAAAAAAGGGAATTTTATCAAGGTATGCCCTGTTTTGAGGGCTTTACCTAGGTGCAATTTTTCAAAAGCAGGGCCGGCAATGAAAACTATTCATCAAACCCAAAGTACTTTTCGCAACCTTATTTTTCCTTTTATTAAGCTCGATTATCATAATTCACACGAGATATGTAGCTCATGTAAAGCTCAAGAACCTGTGCCGGCGACAATTAAATTCTTGAAAATCGCCGTAAACTATGCCATCGAAAAACCATCGATTGCTTGCTTCAACCCCTATACATCGAAGGGTGACCGTATCTAGAAACAAAGAAGTTTACATTGCCAATTTTCAGGGCATGGCCAAGCTACCGGCCGAAGTCTATATCAACGCCCTTAACGAATGTGAATCTCAGCTTAGGCCTTTTGTAATGGAAGGTTACACAACCATCGACAACTATGTGCCATGACACGCCTGTCGCATATTCAGAACAAACGATGGTGCTTTTAGCGTTACCAGGGGTGGTAAGCTATTGAAAATGTTCCCTTCCTAGCCACTGGCCCGCTTTGATTGAAGCAAATCGAAAAAACTTCAAGTTACCTACGGTACTATATTCCCCTACTTTTCGTTTGTTATACGAGGTATATAATATCTGATGAAAAACACGATTGCTATCTTTTCTATTTTTTTGCCGATTTTTATTGGTGCCCAAACGATATCCATCCGCGATGGTCAAAATAAGGAAACCATAGCTTTTGCAACTATTTCCTTTGGCGATGGCATGGGTAATTTCGCAGATGAGGATGGCCTGTTCGAGTTTTCTCAAGAAAAATATGCGGATATCGATACACTTTTCATTTCCGCGATGGGATATGCCGAAAAGGCAGTGCCAACGCTTTCGCTTCCTCAGGAAGTCTTGCTTCAAGCGGAAGTTTCGCGATTAAGTGAGGTAATCGTCTCTGCAACGAAGCAGGGAAAATATAAATTACAGAACGAAAGACCCATAACCCATACCGATGTATTTGCCTGCTGGTTGCCGACCGTTGAAAGTGAAGTGGCGGTACTCTTCAAAAGACAGGAGGGCAAGGTTACCCAAATTTCAAAATTGTCGCTTCCCATAAACGCCGAAAGGGCTTATGAAAGCAAGGGGAAAGGGAAATTTGCAACCCTCTTTCGCTTACAATTTTATGAGAACGAAAACGGCGAACCCGGCAGTGCCATTGGCTATGAAAATGTGGTTTTTTCTATTAGTGAAAAAGAAGATAACGTCTTTGAACTCGATGTACTTTCAAAAGGGATCTATATTCCAGAAAACGGAATTTTTGTTGCCGTTCAGGTCTTGGGCTATGCCGATCAGAAGGGCAAATTGGTTCAAACGAAAAAATACCGCGAAGTAAAAACTGCCCGGGGTATTCAAAAAATTTCTACTTCCTTTAGGCCACTGCTGCCTTTTACCGATAGGTTGACAAGCCAGAACACCTATGTGCGCCGTGTCTTCCTGAACGATAAAAAATGGCAATTGTTCGACAAAACATACAACCAAAAATCAAAACTCATCCAAACAGGTCACCTAAACTATGGCATGGGCGCCGAATTTAAGGTGTTTGAAAACTGAACATAAAATTTACCGCCCCTCCGTTTTGGCGCTGAACTAATTTGAATTTTTACATATAAGTGAACATTAGTCATTTTTTGGCCCAGAGAACGACTTTTAGAATGTCATCACGGGCCCGAGAAAAGTGATAAACCAAAAGTGGGTGAAAAAGGGCCGCTTTTCAACCAAAAAGTTCAAATCAGTTCTCTTAAAATTTTCTTAATTAATATCCCTTAAATGTTATGTTCTTGTGAACATTCTGCAATAGCAATAGCCTTTTTTTGTTATCGAATCTAAAAATTTAGCACGATGACAAAAAGAATCTATTTACTTACAAGCTTGTTCATAACCCTATTGGCCGTTGGCTGTAGCGATGATGACGCCCCAATTACCGAAAATATTGTACCCCTTGCCGGAAACATTTCGGGCGGACCATTTACCTTCTGTGTAGATGGTAGCCCTGACATGGTAAGCGGTGTTTCGATAAGCGGTACAAATTCAATGGGATCAAACAGCAGTTGGGTGGTTACCGACGATGCTGGAATGATACTAGGGCTACCTCCTACCCTAGAAGATCTTGAGGGTGTCGATTTTGACGAGGCAGGCCCGGGAGTTTGCTTCATCTGGTATCTGAGATATGAAAATGGTCTTACCGGACTGGCAATGGGCATGAACGCCAATAATCTTGATGGCGATTTTGATCTATCGAATTCCATTACCGTGAACAGAAACCGAACCATGGCAGGAATGATTTCTGGCGGGCCTTTTGAATTCGATGTCGATGGCGACGCAGATTTCGTTACAGGAATCACGCTAGACAGCGCTTCTTCCGAAGGCTCGAATAGCACGTGGGTCATAACGGATGCCGACGGAACCATTCTTGGAATGCCCCCGACACTTGAGGCGGTGGAGGGCGTTAACTTTGACGAGGCAGGCGCAGGGATATGTTTGATCTGGTATCTTAGGTTCGAAGACGGAATACAAGGTGCGGAAATGGGAATGAACGCGAACGACCTTGAGGGTTGCTTTAGCCTATCGAATGCAATAACCGTTACTAGAAACCAAGTTGCACATGCAGGTAAGTTGGAAGGTGGGCCTTTTGAGTTCTGTGTTGATGGTATGCCCGACAACGTAAGTGGAATTACTTTAGATAGCACCAATGCCTATGGTGAAGGTAGTACATGGGTCATTACCGATGCCGATGGCACAATCTTAGGCATGCCACCCACCTTGGAAGCTGTAGAGGGAGTCGACTTTGACGAAGCCGGAGCTGGTGTTTGTTTGATATGGTACGCACGGTACCAAGGCGAAATTAGCGGTGCCGAAATGGGAATGAACGCGAATGCGATTACCGGTGATTTCGATCTTTCGAATCCGATTGTGGTTAATAGAAAACAAACGGTGGCCGGGGTGCTTTCCGGCGGACCCTATGAATTCACGGTAGACGGAATGGACGATTTCGTTACTGGCCTAATGTTAGACACTTCAAATGCCGTGGGCACCAATGCCACCTTCATCATAACCGATGCCGAAGGCAATATACTTGGCTTACCGCCAACATTAGAGGCTGTAAATGGGGTAAACTTTGACGGGGCCGGAGTAGGCGTTTGCCTTATCTGGCATTTGAAATATGAAAACGGACTAACGGGTCTTGAAATGAACCTGAATGCCAATGACCTTTCAGGTTGCTTTAGTCTTTCCAATGCCATCGAGGTTAATCGAATTGCGATGTAATCAAATTGCTATGAGATTGGAAGTAGAAGCGGGGCAAATGCCCCGCTTTTTATAATTATATCCAGCACTAATCCCCTCATTTTATTATAAATATCTGGTACAAAGATTTTCTGGGCTTACCCCACCATCATTGCAAAAGGTATCCTTTAACAAGCATCATTTCTTCATTTCAATAAGAATGATTCCATTCGAACCACGTGAACCATAGATAGAGGCGTTTTCATCACGGATTACTTTAACCGAAGCGACATCCATTGGTAAGATGTACTCAATAGATGCTACAACCGTACCATCTACCAGAATCAAAGGATCTTGACCAGCGTTCACCGAGTTTATGGCATTACCCCGCAGTCTTATGGTAGTGCCGCTAACGATTGCTCCCGGCACTTCATTTGCGATTAATTGATACATATTTAGATACTTGCTATAGTCCTTAGGTTTCTTGCCAGTTCTGACTACCGTGGTACTAAAGCCCAATTCCTGTAATTTACCTAAAGACATGATAGCCCCACTTTTAGAAAAGACCAACATGACCTCATTATTGCCCTGATAAGGTATTGTTTCGACACCATTATCCTGTGTGTATGCAGAAATATACTTGGTATCAGTACCTATTCCAATTTCAAATTTTCCCCATTTATCGGTTTTTGTCTTTGTCATTGCAGAATCAAGGAAAATTACTGCCTTCTTTACCGGTTTTTGATCGGAATTCAAAACGGTACCCTTGATCCATATGGTCTTCTCGTCCGCATTTTGAGAAAAAATATGGGTCGCCGATAGCATCAAAAAAAATAAGAGATAGGTTCGCATGAGAGAGGTTTAATTTTTTTCAAGGTAGTTTAAATTATGCCATCTTTTACGGTTCGCGGCACAAGTGTGGCTACATTAAGCAGAATTCCGACTCGCATTGATATTACCATAAAGAGATCGTGTCACTATTTTTTCATAAAGTTCTTTGAACTCTGTGTTCTTGGCTATTTTTTGCAATGCATACTGTTGAATGACAAGTAGGGGAAGTACAATGTTCTCACGAATTTTAATAGATTCTCGAGATACCGCTTCACGCTCCATTAGAATATCCATATCGGAAATCAAAAGCAGCATCTTTTTAGAAAGTTCATATTCCGCATAAAGTATTTCCCAAAACTCCCCGTACTGTTCATCTTCCTTCATATAGCTGGTCAATTCAAAATAACATTTTGAAAGTGCCATCATACTGTTCAACATTAATGCCCTGAAAAAAGGCTCTTCCTTAAATAGACTTTTGACCTCCTTTAACTTACCTTGGTCCTTTAAGGTTTTGATAGCGGTACCGATACCAAAATATCCCGGTACGTTTTGCTTTAATTGACTCCAAGAACCTACAAAAGAAATTGCCCTTAGATCCGAAAGTTCCAGTTTTGCCTTATTGCCGCGCTTGCCGGGCCTACTTCCTATGTTCGCCTTGTTATAATATTTTAAGGTGCTCATATCCTCGAGGTACGACATGAACTTCTCATGCTGTTTCAAGGCGTCGTATTTGGCGAAGCTTAGGTCGGAAAGTTGCTCGATAAGCTTCCGTTGGGGTTTTGAAATTATGTTCTCCTTACCGAAAAGATTGTTCGATAAGCCCGCCGTAAGCAATTGTTCGCAGTTGTAGATAAACTGGTCCTTTGTACCATAGGTACTGGTAATCGTTTGGCCCTGTATGGTCAACTGTATTTCGTTATTCGCGATATCTTTGGTCTGGGCAGCATAAAAGCGATGGGTTTTTCCACCACCCCGCGCCGGCGGGCCACCCCGGCCATCAAAGAAAAGGGCTTTGATCTTATTCCTTTTACAGACCTTTGAAATCGACTCTTTTGTTTTGAGGATGTTCCAATTGGCCTTTAGGTAACCACCATCTTTGGTGCCGTCAGAAAAGCCCAACATCATGGTGTGCGTGTTATTTCTCAGTTTCAAATGTGCCCGGTACTGGGCCAGTTCGAAAAGTCGCTGCATGGTGTCTGCAGAACTGTCCATACCCTTCATGGTTTCGAAGAGGGGAACGATATCAAAGGTGATCGCATTGGCATCCCAACCGCACCACCTGAATAAACCATAGACGAAAAGTACAGAGAAAATATCCTCTGAATTACTGATGATGTAACGGTTGCAGCCTTCCTCGCCGTTTTTGTTCTGGATTGCCTTTAGCTGTTGGATATTCTCAATGGTGTCCTTTACGATATCTTCTTCATAATCCTTTACCTGGGCAGTGATGTCGGTCTTCATCAAAAGGGTGATCAGCTGCTTTTCGGTGAGTTCTTCGACACGCTCCTTTATTTTTCCGCTCGTTTTAAGTATGGCCTCAACTACCTCTTTATGTTTGCTATGGTCTTGACGAATATCCAAAGAAGCAAAATGCGTCTTGAAAATTTTCACCTTATCGATCAGGTGGTCCAGGTCTTTTAAATGAAGCCCGTGATACTTTTCGATCAATATCGTGCGAATCTCCATAAGCGTACCCAAGATATCAACATAAGCAATCACTTGGCTTGCATCGAACATGGTAATGTACAACTTGCGGCGTAGTTCAAAAAGTAGGGGCTGAATCTCTTTAAAAGTCAACTTGAATTGTAGCCCCTTAATTTCGTTATAGTAGCATTTCATCAAGGTCAACCGCAGTTCATCCGCCACGGCTTTGGTAATTGCGGCGGTAACAAAGGGATTGCCATCACGATCACCACCAGGCCAGAAGCCAAGTTTAACGATATTATGGTTTTCAAAATCGGCTTTCCCGATATTCTCCTTGATGTAGGCATAGAGGTCGCCAACAGCATCATAGTATACGTTTCTAAGAATATAGATGATGTTTTTTGCTTCATCTAAAGGCGTTGGCTTTTTCGCGTTTATTAGCGAGGTAAGTCCCAATTGCTGTAGGGTTACATCAATTTCATTGATTTTATTATCCACTATGAGTGATCTTAGATTGCCCATAATATCTAAAACGGCAGGCGTATAGAATTGTGTTGGATGTGCGGTCAAGACAATTCTTGCACTAAACGTAGATAGTTTCTCGGAAATGGTCTCCCAACCTTTGTTCTTATCTATTAATTGGACATAATCACGTATGGAAAGTGAGCTACTATGTTCATGAAGTTCAGGAAAAGCCGCATCTTCAACACTATCGTACAACACTACCTGTCTTTCGACATATTGAATGATCCTGAACATGAAATCGATACGTTCCTTCTCGGTCGCCAGGTTAGCGTAGTTCTGAAAAAAATAATCCAATATTTCATGGGGGCTCTTGCCCGATTTAAGTCCCTTTTGGCATTGATCACCCATCAGGGGAATCAACATTCCAACGTTTTCGATATTGCGGTACGGCAAATTGAGAAAGAGGCTATTATAAATGTTGAATTTATTGTTGACCGCTTTTTTAAAAACCTCGAGTCTTTCCGATTGTTGCATATGCTGTAGTTGAACTTTGCTTTTTAGGTTTTTTGAAGTATCTACGCTTCTCTTTTAACGGTATAAATATCGCCATTATAAAATAATCCAGGGTTAGGAAATCATTCAAATAACAAAATAAATCGCCTACACCACAAAACCAACAGACTTCACAACAATATTTTAAGATTGACCCGGAAAGGCAGTAGTTTTACCAGGTAATTAAGATTTATAAGTTTTCATTTTCATATAGTGTTCTCGTAAAAGAGCTCGGTCTTCAGTGATCGGGCTCTTTTTAGTTCGAAGCTACTCAAGACCTAAAAATGGAAGTCTTTAAGTAGTTTAGGTTAGGTTTTACAAGGCCGAGAGAAGTGATTATCAGAACATCTTCTATTCATCATTCAAAAAACCCCCGCTTTCCGCACTTTGCACTAGCTGCGGCAGTCCATTCATTGTAGTTTAGGTGTTCTTTATTCCAAAAAATACACTGGCAAAACAACTTAGGCAAACCTAAAGATGTTACGGGGCTGCTTAGCCTAACTTAAAAATGAAAAAATTTCCTGTACTGTAGCACTCGAAAATCCAACGTATTGAAGTTCGCATTTTGATCTTTCAATCTTTTGTAGTCGTCCATACTGCCTACAGCCCTATTGGCGGCGCCCGAAGGGGCAGTCAAAGACACTGTTCTGATTTTTCGGGCATTATCCAATTCAAATTCGTGAATTCTTGGTATCATATCAGAAATCGGATTTAGCTGAATATCATATTCTTTAAGATGTTGTCTAAAGAAGTATTCGGGACCATTTTTGCTGTTACCCCCGGTAAACAATAAAGTGTCTACCTTGGTAAATTGCATTAAATATCCGATCAGGTTACGCAGTTTAATATTTTGCATGCCCAAATCTGAGGCATCTACTTTTTTACGTTCCGCACTAGCCACGATGTCACAGATGCCTATTTTTTGATGTAAAAGGAATTTTTTTCGCTGTTCCACCGCAAATTCCGAAGTTTCGTAAACAAGACCAAGGCCAAAGATTCTGTCGAGAATAGGCCAAAGTTGCCCGTCTCTACTACCATAACAAAAATTGACATCATCGGGCTTCAAATCTCCCGTTGAGAATCTTGGAGGGGGCAATGTACCTACAATCCATTTGGTAGCTTCCTCAAAAAGAAAGGGTTCGTAAGGGTGTACATGCAAAAACATTATGCAGATGTTGATAAAAGTTCTTTGGCTTTATGGATCAGTAACCTATTTTGTCTCAAACTCTGTTTTGACATACCTTCAGACTCGGCCATAATCTCTTGAAGTACTTCTCTGCTCTCGTGAGGCTTGCCAATACGGTTGAAGAACTTGGCCAGTTCCAGTCGTTCTTGATATCGGCTGAACGGGGCATTAAATGTTCTTAAATGTGCCTCTGCGTCGCCTGCCCTTCCCACTTTTTCCAAAGCCAAGGCGTACAAAAACGCGGCCCTGGATTTTTTGAACTTCAGATTATCCATTATCCTCTCCGCGCAGGCGACGGCCTCCTCGAATTTGGAAGAAAAGTAGTACGCCTCCACCAACTTCGAAACGGCATAGAGATCATTCTGAAAGACCTCTTTAAGACAAGCTTCATAATTCTCGATCGCCTTATCAAAATGCCCGGCGTCTAGATAGGCATCTGCCAAGGCGACCTGGTTTTCAAAAGTTGCAGAAAATTTCATCTTCTTCTCTAGATCTGTAATCTTTTTTGTTGGATTGAGTGCCGATATCAGATCCGCCTGCACCTTATCTACATCTTGCCTACGAACGACGTTCACAAACAGATACACCAAGCAACCAACAAGGGGTAGAAAAATGATGGCGAAATACCAATAGTAATCGTTTTTGTTTTTATATGCGTGGTAAGCGCAGTAGGCCTGCAGGACCAAAATGAGGTAGTAATACATGCTTCTAAAATAGCAACTAATTATGGTTAATTACCATCAGAAAAGCCAGAAATCAGAAACAATTGATTGTAAATAGAACCAATTTCTGCAGAGAAATTCGTAACTTACAGCAAATCAATATGCTATATTATGGGAAAAGGCGATAAAAAATCAAGAAGGGGAAAAATATCGAACGGATCTTATGGTGCGAGGAGGCCCCGTTCGGTCAAAAAGCGACCAACAATTATTGAAAAAATTAGTGTTGAAAAGAAAAAATAATCAATCTTTCAAGATTTCAACCTTGGCCCCCGTGTCATCTGAAAGGTCATAAATACGGTAGGTAAACAGGTTCAATTTGGTAGAATCAATTTCAAAAATGCTGTCTGCCGTAATCGTAATTACGAGCGAATCTAAGCTAAGTAAAACACGGTCTGGCAAGGTTGAGCCCTCATATTTTTGGTAAAATGGAAGATCATCAGGTTGAACATCAACAAAAAGCAAAGAATCGATGACGATCTCTCTGTAAGTACTAGCCGTGGCATTCAACACCCGTATCTGAACACCTTCTAAATTATCATCACGGTCTGTACAGGATAGGGCGATCAGGGAAAAACAAATGAACAAGGAGGCCACGATTTTCATAAGTAGGATTTAAGATAGAGCTACTTATAGAACGGATACTTTTCAAAAATATTCTATCGGATAAAAACAGGCTCATTTTCTTTTAATGTATGTTCTTTACTGAACATATAATCGTCGGCACTAAAAGCCTTAATATCATTCAATGTGCTGGCCTTTGAATCGATAATGTACCTAACCATTGATCCTCTAGCCTTCTTGGCGAAAAAGCTGATAACCTTCAGTCTGTCATTTTTCCAATCTTTGAAAATGGGCGTGATAACGGGCACTTTCAATACTTTTGCATCGACGGCCCCAAAATATTCGATGCTGGCCAGGTTAATGAAAAGTTCCCCATCTTTCAGTTCGGCATTCAAATGTGCGGTGATGTCCTTTTTCCAAAATTCATAAAGATTCTTCTGCCGCCCTACTTGCAACTGGGTTCCCATTTCAAGACGATAGGGCTGTATGAGATCCAAGGGTTTCAAAACACCGTAAAGTCCTGATAAAATGCGCAAGGTATCTTGAAGACTTTCCATTTTTTTTTCTGAAAAGGAATAGGCATCTAAGCCTTGGTACACATCACCATCAAAGGCATACACGGCAGGGCGCGAGTTCGCGGGTGTAAAAGGAGTTGAAAATTGTTGGTTACGGTCCCAATTGAGTTGGGCCAGATGGTCTGAAATGTCCATCAGCTGTGAGAGCGCCTTCGGTTTTTTCTTTTGAAGCACTTTGTTCAATTTTTTGGCATGCTCTAAAAAAAATGGCTCCGTGTATTTTTTTAAGGGTAAGGGCTTTTCAAAATCAAGGGATTTCGCCGGGGAGATGACAATTTTCATTTTCTTAGGATTTTAAGGTAAAAATAGCCCCTATTTTATTTAAATCCTAGATAGGGAAAAGTAGTTTTCTATACTGCAATAGACCTTTACTATCAACCGTTTACCTACTTCTGGTGGAATCGTATTTTTTTATTCAAGAGAAAACGATCATTATCGCTATAGCCCATTTTTCGATAAAGGGCATTAGCCTTAACATTATGCCTTTCCACTTCCAAATGCAAGGTGTTTATTTTGAGGCTTATGGCCTGCTCTTCTAAAAACGTCAATACCTTTTTGCCAATACCCTGATTTCGATATGCTTCCCTTAAAAAAAACTCATCGATAAAAGCATCCCTTCCGCCATATTCAAAACTAAAGCCGAAAGTCATCACCACATAGCCAATGGTTTCTGTTTGCAAGGTAATCAACCATAAACGGCCAAGTTGCCGATTATCCACAAATTCGATAAGATTTGATGTAGTGGCCTTCTTTTCGAACGGATAGGCATCGATCGCAAAAAAATCTTGCATCATTTCTACAACCGTGGTAATCTCGTCGGAAGTTGCCAATTGAAAACCCAGTTTCATAAATTTTGTGTTTACTGACTATGTTGGGCATAGGTACGCCACTTTTCGATACACTCGGCCATATCTTGCGGAATTTCAGAATCAAAACGCATCATCTTACCCGTAACGGGGTGCACAAAACCCAAGGTTTTGGCATGAAGTGCCTGCCTCGGTAATATCTTAAAGGCGTTCTCCACAAATTGTTTGTACTTGGTAAAGGTTGTGCCCTTCAAAATCTTTTCGCCACCATAGCGCTCGTCGTTGAACAAGGTGTGCCCAATAAATTTCATATGCACACGTATTTGGTGCGTTCTGCCTGTCTCTAACTTACAAGAAACCAACGTTACATATCCTAGACGCTCGATTACCTTGTAATGGGTCACGGCTTCCTTACCCTCATTGCCTTCCGGAAAAACATGCATTTCCAACCTATTCTTCGGGTGTCTTGCAATATTACCTTCAATGGTACCTTCGTCATTTTCCATATTTCCCCAAACCAAGGCAACATACTCGCGTTCAGAGGTCTTATCGAAAAACTGCTTGGCCAAGTGGGTCATGGCCGCCTCGGTCTTGGCGACCAATAAAAGTCCGGAAGTATCCTTATCTATTCGATGTACCAGTCCAGGGCGCTCGTTACTGTTGACCGGAAGTTGATCGCTATGATGAAGCAAGGCGTTTATAAGGGTTCCTGAATAATTTCCATGCCCTGGATGCACTACCATGCCCGCAGGTTTGTTGACGACCAGCAGTACATCATCTTCGTACACAATGTCTAGGGGTATGTCTTCCGGCACCAATAAAAATTCATGTGGGGGATGCTCGAAAAGCACCTTCACCTCATCGGCTGCCTTGACTTTGTAATTTTGTTTTACTATGCTATCATTGACCCAGATATTACCATCCTTTGCCGCCTTTTGAATTTTATTGCGGGTCGCATTTTCAATAAAGTTCATCAAAAATTTATCTACCCGTAGGGGTTTCTGACCTTTCGGGGCTACAAATCTATGATGTTCGAAAAGTTCTTCTTCGTGAAGTTCTGCATTGATATCAGGCTCCATACCTATTCGGAATCTGCCTTGATTTGGGCACGTTCGTCGGTGCCGCCATTACCACATACCAGTTCTACTTTTGAGGTTTTCGGCAATTTGTCTCCCGGAGAGATCTGCTTGCCCTTGAACTTTACGTAGTAGACCATATCCTTTCCTATCTGGTCGATATAGGTGGTACGCTCCACATCAAGACCAACCGCGCGTAGCATTGAAGAAGCGTTGCGCTGCGTTACCTGAATAACATTGGGTACGGTTACCTTCTTGTAACCCGATGGGTTTACCGTTAGATAGATCTTTCTATCTTGCTTGACCTTGGTACCGGCCTTGGGGTTCTGGTCTATAATAGAAAATCGCGGATAATCAGGGTTATAGTTAGCAGAATCCAGTACCTCATACCGCAGTTCAGCCTCATCGATGGCCTTTCGCATATCCATCACCGACATTTTCGAGAAATCGGGCACTTCTACGAACTCACCGTGATTGGTGGTACTCTTTAACCATCCTAACAATAAAAAAACCAGCAGAACCGTAACCGCCACAGCCAGCCCCAATTGCATGAGAAAAGTCTTGCTCTTCAGAAAATTAAAAAAATTTCGCATCGGAAAGTTTTATCACTACAAATATAGCAAATGCTCAAGTACTGGCGCTTAAACCCATAAAAATATTGGGCGGCCCATTCGCGAAGATTAAAAAATCAGCTTATAGGCCACTAAAAAGGACGCCGTTTTTTCTTTACTTTGAACCATCACTACTTATATTTGAATTCTACATATCAACAACTATGAGAAAAAAGATTGCCATCATCATGGGCGGTTATTCTAGCGAGTATAAAATTTCGCTCAAGAGCGGCAATGTGGTGCATAAATATTTAGATTCGGCCAAATATGATGGCTACAGGGTACACATTTTAAAAGATAAATGGGTTTATGTTGATTCAGATGAAAAAGAATACCCCGTAAACCGCGATGATTTTTCGGTTCAACTCGAAGATCGTAGATTGACATTCGATTGTGTTTTCAATGCCATTCACGGTACCCCTGGCGAAGACGGACTTATGCAGGCCTATTTTAAACTATTGGGCATACCCCAGACATCATGCGATTACTACCAGTCTTCGCTAACCTTCAACAAACGTGATCTGTTAAGTGTTTTGAAACCTTATGGGATAAAATCTGCGGCTTCTTACTACCTGAACTTGGGCGACGTTGTTGATGAGGATGATATTATCGCAAAGGTAGGATTGCCCTGTTTTGTTAAAGCCAACAAGTCGGGCAGCAGCTTCGGTATTTCAAAGGTCTATGAAAAGGATAAACTAAAGGCGGCGATTGAAATTGCTTACCAAGAAGACGATGAGATCATCATCGAAGCATTTTTAGATGGCATAGAAGTATCCGTTGGTGTCATAAGATACAACGGAGAAACCAAAGTACTTCCCATTACCGAGATTGTCTCTGAAAACGATTTCTTCGACTATCAGGCCAAATACGAGGGTAAATCTACCGAGATCACACCTGCCAGAATATCATTAATACAGGAAAAAAATGTTGCCGAAGCCGCAAAAAGAGCCTACGAGGTTTTAAAAATGAGAGGCTATTCTAGAAGCGAGTTCATCTTCGTGGGCGATGAACCGTACATGCTGGAAATGAACACCACCCCTGGATTGACGGAACAAAGTATCTTACCCCAACAGGCCGCGGCCGCGGGTATAGCACTGGCAGAACTTTTTGCGAGCGCGATTGAAGACGCTTTGAAGTAAAACGAGTAACTTTATGCAATGAGACGCGCAATTTTTCCTGGATCTTTTGACCCCTTGACCTTAGGTCATGATGATATTATTCGAAGAGGTATCACCCTTTTTGATGAACTCATCATTGCTATCGGAATAAATGCCGAGAAAAAATATATGTTCACTTTAGAACAACGCATGCGATTCATTAAAGAGACCTTTAAAGATGAACCTAAAATTAAAGTGCTTACCTATCAAGGCCTTACCGTAGATTTCTGTAAAAAAATGAAGGCCGACTTTATACTAAGAGGACTGCGTAACCCTGGCGACTTTGAATTTGAGAAGGCCATAGCGCATACCAACCGCAAACTATCTGAAATTGAAACGGTCTTTCTTTTGACCTCTTCAGGCAAATCATACATCAGCTCATCAATAGTAAGAGACGTCATACGAAACGGGGGCGACTACACCGGCCTGGTACCACAGTCGGTTAAAATTCTATAAAAACATTAGTCTTTATATCATTTATGTAAGTTTTTACCTATATTAACTTACGGAATTTATTCACGTATGCCATAGCTTTAGGAACTATCACCACCATAATTTAGCGCTTCACAACAAATTTTTTGGATTACTATCTATTTAAATCTAATTTGTAAGAAATTACTTATTTTGAGAAAAGCTAAAATCCATACGAGCAATGATCTTATTTGCCAGTTGCCCCAAGCGATCTCTTTCGTCAATAACGAATTCGAGATCGTTCATGCATCCAATAGGTGGATTTCCGACTTCTCAAGTATCACTGCTCCTTCAATAATTGGCCATTCTATACATGGCCATTTTGCTAGATTAAACAGTATATGGCAAAAAACTTTGGAAGATTGCCTTAATGGAGAACCTGGTCAACCAAGAGTGAACTGCTATCTCGACGAAGATGGTACCGAAAAATGGTTCGAACTAGTGAAAACGGCATGGCACGATGAGGATGAAAATGTAATTGGATGGGTCATTCAGGCCGATAAGGTAAGCCATCGGAAGCAGAACGAACTACAATTGGACAAGCTACAGATCCTATCTACAGAAATGTCGGATATTGCAAAGATAGGCATGTGGGAATACAATGTAGCCCAAGACAAACTGCACTGGTCCGATATGACCAAAATAATACACGAGGTGGCCCTCGATTATGTGCCCACCCTAGAAAAAGCGACCAATTTCTATAAAAGCGGTTATAGTAGAAATACTTTGGCCATGACCGTTGAAAAAGCTATCGCCAATGAAATCTCATGGACCAAGAAGCTTCAGCTGATAACCGCCAACGGCAATGAAGTTTCAGTCATCGTCTCCGGCAAGCCAATCTACAAAAATGGGGTATTTACCGGTCTAATCGGTACCATTCAGAATATTAACTCCTTAGCACTTTCTGAGATAAAGACCAAACAAAACGAATACCATCTCAGAACGCTTATCGACAACTTGCCCTTAAATGTCTTTATAAAAGACCTTGATTCAAGAAAGGTATTGGTCAACAAATCTGAAATGGCCTATTGCGGTATGACTCTGGAAAAAGACGTCTTAGGTAAAGATGATTTCGCATTCTTTGATGAAGAAACCGCTAAAAAATCGAGAATGGACGACTTACGCGTAATGCGAGAACTTAAACCCATCATGGGAGCGGAAATGGAGCATGTTAAAGTCGATGGTACTAAAACGGTATTATTAACCTCCAAAATTCCATTGGTACAACCTGATGGTAGTGCCTATGGTCTGGTGGGCATCAGTATGGACATCTCTGAGATCAAGAAAAAAGAACAAGAGCTCAAGGCGCTAATCGACGTGACCTCTTTACAGAACAAGAAACTGTTGAACTTTGCACATATCGTTTCTCATAACCTGCGATCGCATACCGCGAATTTTTCAATGCTGCTTGATTTTCTAACCCATGAAAAAAAGAAGACAGAGAAGGACAAAATCATAAAAATGTTGACCACTGCTTCCGATAACCTTTTGGAGACCCTCGATAATCTGAACGAAGTGGTTGACATCAGCAGTAAAACAGGTCAAGAAAAAAAACCGGTGAACCTCAACGATAAGATCACCTTGGTAGAACATAACCTTTCTGCACTTGTGTCAGAACACAGGGTTAAGATACAAAACAACGTTGGCACCGATGTTCAAATAAAGGTAATACCAGCCTATATTGAAAGTATTCTTATGAATTTCATAACCAATGGCATTAAGTACCGTTCTCCAGATCGCCCGCCGATAATAAAGCTTAGCACAACAAAAGAGCACGGTTATACCGTCTTAAGTATTACCGACAATGGTATCGGAATCGACCTTAAGAAATACGGTGACAAACTATTCGGTATGTACAAGACCTTTCACAATAATAAAGACGCCAAGGGTATAGGCCTATTCATAACCAAAAATCAAATAGAGGCCATGAACGGGAAGATAACCGTGACGAGCACCGTTGGTTCTGGTACTACATTCAAAATCTTTTTCGATGAAAAAAATTAACACCATTTTCATCGTAGATGATGACCCGATAACCGTGTTCGGTATGCGCAAAATACTCGAATCTGTGGTAGAATGTAACGCAATAAGTACCTTCCAAAACGGAAAATTGGCATTGGAGAACATTCTAAACAGTTTAAGGGAAGACCTAGAAATACCTGAAATAATATTTTTGGATATCAACATGCCCATCATGGACGGATGGGAGTTTTTAGATGAGTTCATTACGCTTCCGATCAAAAATAAGATCCGAATAAACATCGTTACCTCATCGATAAATCAAGCGGACCATGAAAAATGGCAACAATTCATGCTTAGAACACATCACACCATCACCTTTAACAATAAACCCCTCCGAAAAGAAAATATAGCTGAAATTACCACAGCGGCCTGAGCGTTTTTTCAATTGTATTTTGACTAATTTTACACGTATCATAACCATAGGTGTAAAATGATACGAAAAATAACCTTGTCCTTCTTTTTTACTCTTCTTTTGTTGGGTTGCGAAACAAAGACGGTAGATAAGACCGTCGACTTTCCTACACACTTCGAACTATCAAAGGGTGAAGAGACTGCTACCTATCTTCAGGTCGTCGATTTTTACATTCAATTAGCAAAAGAATTCCCAGAAATAAACATTCAAACGATTGGTGACACAGATAGTGGCCGACCCCTTCACATGGTTACCTTTAACAAAGATGGCGACTTCAATTTTCAGAAGATCGGAAAGGACAAAACCATCATTCTTATCAATAACGGCATACATCCCGGTGAGAGTGATGGTATTGACGCGACCATGCTGTTATATCGGGATCTCGCTGTGGGGAAACTGGTCTCCCCAAAAAATACCGTTTTGGTAACCATACCTATCTACAATATAGGAGGTGCACTTAATCGAAACAGCACCACAAGAACAAACCAAAACGGACCTAAATCTTATGGTTTTAGGGGCAACGCCAAAAACTATGACCTGAACCGCGATTTTATCAAGGCCGATACAAGGAACGCAAAGACCTTCGCGGAGATTTTTCATCTCGTAAAACCCGATATTTTTATCGATAACCATGTTAGTAACGGGGCAGATTATCAATATACCCTAACGCATCTGTTCACTCAACACAATAAACTAGGCGGCGAACTAGGTACTTACCTACATTCTGAAATGATGCCTAAACTAGAAACTTCGCTGGCCAAAGAAAATTGGCCTATCACGCCTTACGTCAATGTTTTCAATGAAGTACCGGAAAAAGGGTTCTCGCAATTCATGGATTCACCAAGATATTCCACCGGCTACACAACACTATGGAATACCTTGGGCATGATGGTCGAAACACACATGCTCAAGCCCTATGGCCAGAGGGTGGAAGGCACTTACCATTTGATGAACAAAATGATCGCAATAGCCGAGGAAGACGGCAAGAAAATAAAGGAAATGCGCGACCAAGCTGCAACCCGACATGTACGTTGGACCTACTACCCAATAGCATGGCAAATCGATACTACGCGAACATCGTCGTTGAATTTTAAAGGTTATGAGGCCAACTCACCCATTAGTGCCGTTACCGGTTTGCCTCGATTAAAATATGACCGGTCTAAACCGTTTACCAAAGAGGTGATGTACCAAAATTATTTTATTGCCGCCGATTCTGTTTTGGTACCTGAATTTTATATCATTAAAAAAGGGTGGGCCAATGTAAAAGACCTTCTAGAGGTTAACAAAATAAAATTCCGGCCACTTGAACGTGATACGGCCTTAACCGTTGAAGCCTATAAGATAAAAGAGTTCAACACACGTAAACAGCCTTATGAAGGGCATTACCTCCATTTTGATACCCAAGTTGAACCGTATCAAGATAAAGTTATGTTTTCCTCAGGCGATATTATAGTACCAACAGACCAACCGGGTATACGGTACATTCTCGAAACCCTTGAACCTGCCGGCATAGATTCTTTCTTTAACTGGAACTTTTTCGATACCATCTTACAGCAGAAAGAAGGCTTTTCACCCTATGTTTTTGAAGACATCGCGCTTGAAATGCTTGAAAAAGATGCAGACTTAAAAGAATATTTCGAACTTAAAAAAGCAAGTGACACGCTTTTCGCCAAGAGTTCCTATGCCCAACTTGATTGGCTTTTCAAAAAATCGGAGCATTATGAGAACGCACATATGCAATACCCGGTTTACCGCGTTTTAAAAAAGTAGTTCCTGATTTACATTTCAGGCTAATCGGCGAAAAGTATCTTGATATTCGCATATGAATTTTGCAGGGCCTCCCTGATTTTCATAGGTCCTTTCCATTTTACCTTCATGATGCCCTCTTTCGCTTCGCCGACCAGCGCCCCGTTGTAATTGGTCTTCATAGCGAACCAATGAACCTCCTTAAGTTTAAATGATCCATTATTCTTAAAAATATGGTAGGTTGTTCGTAAAAAATTCTCGATTTTCAGATCTTGCACGCCAGTTTCTTCCATCACCTCCCGAATAGCGCAGTCCTTTATAGATTCGCCCTTATCAAGCCTACCCTTGGGCAGGTCCCACTTATCGTTCCTGTAAATGAAGAGCACCTTGCCGCTTTCATTGGTGACCACACCGCCGGCCGCGACCACTAATGGTATGGTCTTCGTAAAGTTCTTTAGAATTTCCTCGTGGTTCGGATGATAGATGTAAGCCGCTTCAAGCCTTCCTTTGGCTAATGACTTGACAACTTGCTTAACGGCCTTTTCGTTTAATGGAAAATATTCCCTGTTATCCGTTTCAAAAAGCTTATTCGTCAAAATCAGCAGGCGATCATTCACAAAAACTTTATACATTTGTGGTATGGTTTTAAACAAAGACACCGCCAAGAAAACAGCCGAGCTTTTGCTACAAATTAATGCAATAAAGTTGGAACCTGAAAATCCTTTTACGTGGGCCTCAGGATGGAAATCTCCAATCTATTGTGACAACAGGATCATACTCTCCTACCCCGCCATCAGAAACTACATACGTGAGGAAATTGGCAAGCAGGTAGACCTGCTTTATGGCAAACCCGATGTCATTGCCGGGGTAGCTACCGGTGCCATTGGCATAGGCATGCTGGTCGCCGAATATCTTGGCCTGCCATTTATCTACGTAAGGCCCGAGGCAAAATCGCACGGAAGGCAAAATCAGATCGAGGGGCGTTTAGAGGAAAATCAAAGTGTTGTCGTCATCGAAGATTTAATAAGCACAGGAAAAAGTAGTCTGAATGCGGTCGATGCCCTAAGGGAAGGAGGCGCCAACATCAAGGGTATGCTGGCCATTTTCACCTACGGATTCGAAGTGGCAACAACGAATTTCAAAAAACAGAACATTGACTTACATACCTTGAGCGACTACAACCACTTGGCGGAAAGAGCCCTTGAAACTGGCTATATTGGTGAAGATCAACTGAACACATTAATGGAATGGCGCAAAAACCCATCTGTCTGGAAACCTTGATTTATGTACATAGAAACACCTGAAAGACCCGTAGCCAAAGGCAACCAAGTAATTTTTGAATTCTTGACAGACTTAAAGAATTTCGAACAGCTGATGCCCGACAATATCGATAAGTTCGAGGTAATCAACGAAAATAGATTCCTGTTCGCCTTAAAGGGTATGCCAGAAATAGTCTTGGAAAGAAAAGGTCAGACCGAGTTCAACCAGTTGGTCCTCGGTGCTGCGAGTGATAAATTACCGTTTACCCTCACGGCCGACATTTTCGAAAAAGGATCGGATGAGAGCCACGTTAAATTAAGCTTTAGCGGCGATTTCAATGCAATGATGGCCATGATGATCAAAACGCCGATCACTAATTTCATGGCAACGCTCTCAGAAAATCTAGGTAAGATTTAGCTGTAACTATCCTTCTCAATATAAAAGCCGCAGCTGTTTTAAATCGAATTCTTGGGTAATTGCGCCTTCCAATTCCACAAGCAGTTTTCCATGTACGGACACTCCCCGAATGAAACCCATAAAGCGTTTCCCATTTTGGTCCATGAACGTTGAAGGTTTATCCTTTCGAAATAGGGCTGCTTGGTATTCGTTTCGCAATTGGTCGAATGCCGAGTTCTCGAACATTGAAAAGTAGTTTTTCGCAAAATAGAGCAACCTCGTCTGCAATTCGTCTAGATCAAAGGTCCTGCCCAACAACAACTTTAGCGAAGACGCGTTAGCAAGGGTAGTGAAGGATACTTGATTGACATTTAGACCAACACCTATAATTGAACTCTTGATCTGATCGCTTTGAATCAAGTTCTCGATCAAAATGCCACAAATTTTGGTCGTGCCTGACAAAATGTCGTTAGGCCATTTTATACTGACGTCTGGCACCGAGCACTCCTTTAAACAATTGGAAATCGCCAAGGAAATACAAACATTGACCAAAAAACAATCATTGACGGTGAGGTTGTCGAATTTTTTCAAGAGACTGAACGTAAGGTTTTTACCCGGTTCAGATTGCCAAACAGCACCGAGTTGGCCCTTGCCTTTTAACTGGGCGGTAGCCACCACAACGGTATAATCGTTCAAGTACACGGTCTGCCCTAATTTTTTTAAATAGGTATTTGTAGAATCGGTGGCATTAAGTTTGATTACCTGCATAACGCGTACTTAACGATAAGTATGATCTATTCTTTAAAACTAAGCTTAAAAGAACAAAAAAATAATAACTTTGCAGAATCTAATATTTTTGAATGCGGAAAGGAAAAGCGAGCGCAGATGAGCTGATTTCATTAATTATACAGGGAATCGAAGATGTAAAAGGACAAGATATTCTTTTACTCGACTTAAGGGCTATTGAAAATACCGTCTGTGACTACTTTATTATTTGTAACGGTACTTCCAATACGCAGGTAAACGCCATTGTTGGGTCTATCCAAAAAACAGTAAGCAAGGCAATCAAAGATAAACCTTGGCACATTGAAGGCCAAGATAATGCCGAATGGGTTTTAATAGACTACGTAAACGTGGTGGTTCATGTCTTCCAAAAACATATAAGGGAATACTATGATATTGAGGGACTTTGGGGAGACGCGAAGTTTACCGAAGTTGAAAGTAGCATAAATAAGTAAAATAAAATAATGGCTAAAGAAAATAATACGAATTCCAATAAACCAAAATTCAGTTCTTGGTGGATTTACGGTTTGATTGCGGTAGTGCTCATAGGTTTTCAGTTCTTGGGAAACGGAAGTTTATCCAATCAAGAAAAGACAACCACCTCCGAACTTCAAGAATATCTTAGAAACGGTGATGTCGAAAAGATAGTCATCTTTACAGATGTGCGCCTGGCCAAAGTATATTTGACCGAAGAGGCCTTGAAAAAAGAAGTACATAAGAGCGTCGCGACAAAACCGATGTTTCCTTCAACTTCGCCCCAGCCCCAGTATTCGGTTGATTATGGTGATCTACAAAATTTCGAAAATGAAATCAAGAAGAGCAAGGCCGATAACAATCTCGAAACGATATTAGATTACGGATCGGGCGACAATTGGTTGATAAACATATTATTGAACATATTCCCGTTCGTGCTTTTGATCGGAATCTGGATCTACTTGATGCGAAGAATGTCAGGTGGCGCTGGCGGTGGCGCTGGCGGCCAAATTTTCAATATCGGAAAATCCAAAGCAAAACTCTTCGATGAAAAAACAGATACCCGAACTTCCTTCAAAGATGTTGCCGGTCTTGAAGGTGCGAAAGAAGAAGTAGAGGAAATTGTAGAATTTTTAAGACATCCTGACAAATACACCTCCCTCGGCGGTAAAATACCGAAAGGAGCCCTTTTGGTAGGCCCCCCGGGAACAGGTAAGACCCTATTGGCAAAGGCAGTGGCCGGGGAGGCCAAGGTGCCATTCTTCTCACTTTCCGGTTCCGATTTTGTCGAAATGTTCGTTGGTGTAGGTGCATCAAGGGTACGCGATCTATTTAAACAGGCAAAGGATAAGTCGCCTGCTATCATATTCATCGATGAAATCGATGCCATAGGTAGGGCAAGGGGTAAAAATAATTTCACAGGCTCAAATGACGAACGAGAAAACACCTTGAACCAGCTGCTTACCGAAATGGATGGTTTTGGTACCAACACGAACGTCATTGTTCTTGCAGCGACCAACAGGGCCGATGTTTTGGACAAGGCGTTAATGCGTGCCGGCCGCTTCGATAGGCAGATCTATGTTGACTTACCGGATATCAAGGAAAGAAAGGAAATTTTTGAGGTGCACTTAAGACCTATAAAAACTGCAGAGACACTTGATCTTGATTTCTTGGCAAGGCAAACCCCGGGTTTCTCAGGGGCAGATATTGCCAATGTATGTAACGAGGCAGCACTAATTGCAGCACGCAAGGAGAAAAAGTCGGTTACCAAACAAGATTTTCTTGACGCTGTAGACCGTATCGTTGGTGGTCTAGAAAAAAAGAATAAGATTATCACCCCTGGCGAGAAGAAAACAATCGCCTACCATGAAGCTGGCCATGCAACCACAAGTTGGATGTTGGAACATGCCGCCCCCCTGGTCAAGGTAACTATTGTACCCCGCGGTCAATCTTTAGGCGCTGCCTGGTACTTACCGGAAGAACGCCTCATCGTTAGACCGGAGCAGATGCTAGATGAAATGTGCGCTACCTTAGGTGGCCGTGCAGCCGAAAAAGTTATTTTCAATAAAATCTCGACCGGTGCTTTAAGCGACCTTGAAAAAGTGACCAAGCAAGCTAGGGCAATGGTAACCATATATGGCCTGAACGACGAAATTGGCAACCTTACCTATTACGATTCTTCGGGCCAAGATTCCTATGGTTTCTCCAAGCCCTATAGCGAGGAGACTGCCCAAAAAATAGATAAGGAAATATCTAAAATCATCGAGGCGCAATACATTAGGGCGATTGAAGTATTAACCCTTCATAAAGATAAACTGATCACCTTGGCCGAAAGACTGCTCGAAAAAGAGGTTATTTTCAAAGAGGATCTAGAGAAGATTTTTGGAAAAAGACCTTATGACCAACAATTTGACGAAAAAGGTCAGGAAATCACCGAAACGGAACGAACAGCAGAAGACAGGAATGAAGACATCATTGTAGAGGAAGACGGAAAAGGAAAAAATTAATTACTTTTAACGTTGTCTTTGGTAAAGTAGAGGGCACACATTGAAGTTTTACAAATGTAAATGGGGCTATTTGACAAAATTTTTGGTGGCGGTAAAAAGAAGGTTTCCAAAGAAACTGCGGAAACCCGAGGAGTTCACATGCCCGACCTTAACATTCCCATTGACGAGAAATTCACCATACATTTCAAAAGGAACGGAGGTAAATTCTTGTATTGCGATTCTTTCCCCGAAATTTCTCAAACATTAAAGAATATTATTGCCGAAAATGATTGGAAAGACCATCCGTTCTTTGTGATGGACCAACGCCTTGAAGAGAAATTTTCAAAAGAAGGTATCCGTTTTACCAACAAAGCATCAAAAAGCGATGTGTTTTTTACTACCTGCGAACACTTGATCGCGCAAAACGGCTCTATTTTGGTCTGTTCCAACCAACTGAATGAAAAGAAGTTGAACGAGCTTCCTTTGAATGTGATTGTTTTTGCCACTACCAGCCAGCTGGTAGAATCGATCGGTGAGGGCCTTAAGATCATAAAAAAGAAATACGGTCATAGCATACCTGCCAATATTACCACACTTAAGCATTTTCTAGCGAACGAGCAAAACTCCGATGACTTCCTGACCTATGGAAGTAGTACTAAGAATCTGTACCTTTTATTTCTGGAAGATCTATAGTATGAAGGAGATTTTAAGGCGTGCGATTACCGGGGCGGTTTATATCTTCTTACTGCTTTCTGCAATATTCTTGAGTTCAGATGCCTTTGACTTTCTATTGATGATATTTGGTCTTGCCTGTCTGTACGAATTCAAACGCATGACCGGCTTAAGAGGGTACTCTATTTTTCTAGCCTATCTGATACTATGGTGGATATTCATTTATCTTCTTAAACAATATGACGAGATACCGATAAACATCTTGATGACGGTGACCATTTCCGTTGATATCATGCTGCTTGTTTATCTTTTTTCTAAAAAGGAAAAAATATTCAATACGCTTCAAAAATTCATTACCGGACTTTTTTACATAGGCGGTGGCTGTATTTTCTTGACCATGATACCCTACAAGAACGACGAATTTGCGAAATATCTCATAATGGGTATATTTATATTGATCTGGGTAAATGACTCCTTTGCATATTTAGTGGGAAGAAGCATTGGACGCACCAAACTATTTCCGGCAGTATCGCCTAAAAAAACTTGGGAAGGTACCATAGGCGGACTTATATTTACACTGATAACCGCCTACATCATGGCGAGCTATGAGCCCATTGTAAGTAAAGGCCAATGGGTAGTACTGGCCGCAGCTATCGTAGTTATGGGAAGTCTTGGTGATCTGGTCGAATCAAAATTAAAAAGGGCCGCAGGGGTCAAAGATAGTGGCGCAATTTTACCAGGGCACGGGGGCATGTTGGATCGGCTAGATAGTCTTATCTTCGCGGCACCATTTGCCTATTTAATCTTAAATATTTTCGCTTATGTTTCATAGAGAGGGCCAGAAGATTATTTTAATTACCTTTTTTTTGGTTGCAATTACGGTTCTCGTAACCCAATTTTATGTCAATATATCTTGGTTGCGATGGATTTTACAAATCGTTGCCTTGCTGATTTTAATATTGATACTGCAATTCTTCAGAAACCCGAAGCGCCAGGCCAAACGAAACTTTGACGAAATTTTGTCTCCTGTAGACGGTGAGGTGGTAGTCATTGAAGAGGTAGAGGAAACCGAGTACTTTAAAGGTAAACGGAAACAGGTTTCCATTTTTATGTCACCTATCAACGTTCATGTTACGCGTTATCCGGCCAGTGGCATAGTTACTTTTTCTAAATACCACCCAGGAAAATACTTGGTGGCATGGCACCCCAAATCAAGTACAGAGAACGAGCGTACGACAGTAGTTATTAGAACTCCAAAGTTCGGTGAAATTCTATACCGTCAGATTGCGGGTGCCCTGGCAAGGCGAATCATCAACTATGCCGAAGAAGGCGAAAGTGTTCAACAGGGAGATGATGCCGGTTTTATTAAATTTGGTTCTAGAGTAGACCTGTTCTTACCTTTGGATTGTGCGGTTACCGTAAAGTTAAACCAAAAAGTGGTCGGTGCTAAAACCTGTATCGCAGCTACGAAAGTAAAAGAGGAAGATGAAGAATGAGAAATTACGCAATGATTTTTTAAACGCCGTAGCGTTTGTCAACGCGCATTTAAAACCTTTGCCCGCCGACCTTTTGTTAAAGCTTTACGCCTATTACAAAATAGCTAACAAAAACCAAAGTCATCCAGGCAGTACCACCCCACTGATCAATGCATTCAAGGCGAACGCCTTGATTCAAGCCAAAAATATAGGCCCTACGCAAGCCATGCGTCTTTATATCGATCTCGTTAATAAAGAACTGAAAGGAGAATAATCAAAGTGGGCCGCTAAGCGGGTTACTTCAAGTTTCATTCATACAGATTGTTCAAATCGGCATTACAAAGTTCGAACATCAAATTTCCCATTTTCTGGGTAACATCGTTGAAAAACCGTTCCCCTTTTTCTTTTGATGCCTTGTGTGGGTTGCCCACACCGGTATCTTCCGATATTTGTGACCATTTGCGCTCCGCCCATGCCCAGCCTTCTGAAAAGGCCTTTATCCTATATTTCTTACCCTTTCCGTCGCCCCACTTTTCTTTAGAGAGTACTAGGTCAGGTCTGAGGTACAGCATTAGACTGGTCTCCATTTCATCGGCATGATCGCCCTTTTCCTCAAAATACAAAGACTTGTTCAAGGTCTGTGGAAAGAAACAAAAACTGATGAACATTTGGGGAAACTTCAAACCAAGTTCACGTACTAAAGGCTTAAAATCATTTCCACCATGACCATTAAAAATAAGTAGTTTGAAAATACCCTGTCGATTCAAGACTTCAACTATATCCCTTAAAATGGCCAACTGGGTGCTGGGGTTCAAATTAATGTCAAGATAAATATCCGGTTGTCCCGTATTTACACCAAAGGGAATGGTGGGCAAGACAATGACCTTACCGCCCTTTTCCCAAGCGATTCTAGCCGATTCGGCAACAAGGTGATCCGCCTGTATATTGTCGGTCGCATAAGGTAGATGGTAGTTGTGTGCCTCAGTGGCCCCCCAGGGCAATACCGCTAAATCGAATTTTGATTCTTTCAGGGCTTCCCAGTTGGTTTCGGCAAGAATGTATGGTCGCATAGGAATTAAGTATACTACAAACTTAGCAAGCAGTTTCGAGTTTTCCCCAAATTATTCAAAAATATCGAGGTAGTATGAGCAAGTATATTCACTACAAAGTTCTTCACGCTCTTTTAACCGCCAGTATTTTCGGTTACCTGTTTTTCGAAAAGTGTACTTAATTTTACGGTCTAAAAGCCCGCAGCAACCTTTGGTAAATAACTTTAGGTTTCCTGAAATCGTAAAATTTCTTTCGTCTATAACTGTAACCACACCTTCAAGCAATACGTATTCTTCTTTGTCGTTCGAATATTGTTCCCCTGTGAAGTGCAAAATGCCTTCTTCATCTTTTGTGATTTCCGAGGTACCGTAACCATCATAGATAAATTGAAGTCCGAACTTATGCTTACCGATCAGCGATTCCGATATAGGGGCACTTTGGGCGAGGCCCACAAAACAACTTACTAACAAAAAGGTACTGATAATCAATTTGTGCAACGCCATACTACTAATTTAATCAATTTCTATAACTCGGGTTTTTGAAAACCTATCATGCCAACCAGGTTCATTTGAATTTCCTAAAAACGAAAAATGGTTGAAGGGAATATACCTACTAAATGACCTAATAACAATGGTGCCGAAGTCGGGTCTTTCGCCATCCTCTGTTACCACTTTTGTTTTCGTAAAGAACTTGCCTATGGACCTACCGGTAAACCCTTCGAAAAAGCTGTAATAAATTATACCAATAACTAGGCCGAAAACATAATCTAGTATACGGTTGTCTTGTTCCAGAACATAAAGGTGTTGAGGGGCCAAATAAGACAGAAGTACCCCTAAAACTGCACCGATAATGGCCCCAAATCCGATAAGGAATAAATAATCGATGAGATAATTTGCGAGGCGCTGGCCTTGAGTGGCAAGCTTTCCATCTAAAGCATCGGCAGCATTTCTTTGAAGAAGTCTGGTATGCAGCGCTTCATCTTTTTGAAAGGTATCACAGGTTAGATTAAAATCTGCCCTAAGGTCGGTAAGACCGCACACAATACCTCTTTCAAGATCATTTCTTCGGTTTGTACATACTTTGCAGAATGCCAGTTGTTCGGCTCGGGTCAAAATGGTCAGGTTTTCATGGTCAGCGCCATTATAACGTGTTTTCACTAGATTTTTATATACATGTTCGATGAAAAACAGGGAGACCATACAATCAATGAACAAACGAATGCCCAAAAAGCCCTTAAAATATTGACTGAACAGTAGGTCTGCATTATGCTATTCTTGCCGTCGGACTGCGCTTTTCTATGTACGTAAAATAAATTCCGCCACAGATAGTCAATATGAAATAACCCATTACCAAAAGGCTTCCCCAGTGTAAATAGGCGTTGAGACCGAACCAATCATTGGTTATATAAATGAAAACTATACCTGCTATGCCCCGAAATATTTCTATGAACACGCCATAAACGTTACGATCCATCAAGGTGGTATATCCATAGATCCCCACAAAAACAAAAGCTCCCAGAACCAGTAAGCCATTAAAACCGATAGTGGCATAGTTGTAGAACATAAAAAGCAACAAGAATAGCGTGAAAAACAATTGAAAGATAACGTACCCATTAAAGGCCTTGGTAGAACTCGTCTTGTACCGCTCGAATGCATAAACATCTTCAATTATGGTAATAGGATACGCATCATGCACATCCTCTGGTCGCCATCCGGTAGGCATGAACCAAATGCGCAGTTTATCGCCAAAACTCTTGGTTCGCCAAGCATCCTTTATTAATCGCCATAGGTGCTGGAAATTTATCAGTAAAGGATTCCATGTACCAGCTGGTTTTAATACCCCATATTGCGGCGGCACCTCGGCCAGCTCTTCTTGAAAGGTTCCGAACCAACGATCCCAAATACTTAAAATCTGCCCTAAATTCTTATCAATGTACTCCGGATTTATTGCGTGATGAACCCGATGTTGTGAGGGTGTAACAATGATATATTCCAACCAACCCATTTTACCAATATGCTGTGTATGGTACCAAAATTGGGCAAACAGATGGATAGGGGCCAAAATTGCGATAACCTCGTAAGGCACACCGACCAATGCCGCAGGAAGCAGAAATAACGGAAAATAACCGATCAAATTAGAAACTGATTGCCGCAGCGCACAGGCCAAATTGAATTCTTCGCTGCTGTGATGGATCACATGTTGGTTCCAAAAGAAATTGACCCTATGACTTAATCGGTGGTTCCAATAGCCTGCAAAATCAATTACAATAAATGCAACAAACCAAACCAACCAAGTGGCCTTAATTTCAGTTAAGGCCAGCTTTTCAAGCAAAAACGGATAGGTTACAAGAATAAGTCCCAAGCCCAACGAATCTTTCAAAATGTTGGTAAAACCAGAACTTATGCTAGAAACCGTATCCATTACCCGATACTTCTGGTCTTTTATAAAATGACCATATAACATCTCTACGGCTAATAGTAGTATAAAAAAGGGTATGGCATACAACAATGCCTTGGCATAGGTTTCCATAGAAAGAAACTAGTTCGGCCCCACCATAATATGGGCGCGATGCGTACCTGGATCCATCAACCAGGGCATGCCCGGCGCATGCGGCTTGATGGGCAATCCCGTAGATTCCGGGGTGGCGAACGGGGTATAAATAACGTATCTGAACTTACCATCGGCTAGGGCACCTGTGGTCTTATCGTAAGCGGCCTCGCTTCCGAAATAAACATACATCATACTGGGCTCCCTTGGCATCTTCAATAGCCCTTTTGCCACCTCCGACCCACGAATTTCGCTAAGCTCGTTAGTGTCCTTTCCTTCGGCCCTTAATTCCCTTCCGCGTTTCATGAATGGTTCCAAGGCCATAAAATAGCAGGATACACTGATCCCCTCATTGTTCGGGTCATCGGCAATGCAGACGAGGTCATTGGTACCTTCACGCAAAACCACCAATGTGCCGTTCGGGTCATAGCCATAAACCATGGCACCTTCCTTTTTATCATCGGGAGCAGGCAGAACCGCAGTTTTAATCTGTATATCCGACGGAAGTATCCCTGGTTTCACTTCTTGCGCCGAAACAGAAAGCAAGGCGAAACCCACTAAAGCAAAAAGGTATCTTTTCATAATCAGAAATTTTACTAAAGATAGCCAACTGTCTGTAAAACTTCAAATTACGAAGGCAAAAATTACCTGATCATCATTAAACAAGAATTAACAGCAAGGTCAGTAGTAGCCCGGCTGCGGCAAAATAAAGTCCTTTCTTGAATATCGGTGTGTTCGGTAAAAACATCCAAAAAGACGAAAGCACGAAGAACAAGAGCGATAACCCGAAGAATATGTTCAAAAAATATAGGGGGTCGGCTGATTTTGCCTTATGTATATGGGTCATTTTATCAAGTAGATAGGGCAACTTTCTTACGGTATGTGTTGACGCCCCTGTCCTGAGGTCATAACTGCCCTCGTTGAAAACCGCTACCCCATTTGATGTACCGGTTATTTTAAGGTTCTTTATTTTCAGCGCTTCACCAAGTTGCGCCTCGCCCAAACCTGGCGCGAGTTGGTTTTCAAGAACTTTTTCGACCTTTAGAAAATCAGTATCCCTGAAAATTAGTACTATGCCGCTCAAGGCGTACATGGCCATGATACCTGCAAGAAAGAAACCGAGGTACCTATGGTAGGTTCTCATTTTATTGGAAAGTGCCCTTTTATTTTCCATGCGATAGTTGAAATTTATAATTATTGAACTTAATGTGTGATCTATTTTTTATTGGAAGGTCTTGAGGAAAGGCCATCATTACATTCTGCCACCACCCTACTATCCTAAACTAGCCAAACTCTTCTCTAACGTTTCTATCTTTGCCTCGGCATCGGCCTGTTTCTTGCGTTCTATGGCAATGACCTGCTCAGGGGCATTATGAACGAAACGTTCGTTCGAGAGCTTCTTTTCTACCGATTGAAGAAAGCCTTTGGTGTACTCCAATTCGTCTTGAATCTTCGCAATTTCGGAGGCCAAATCTATAGTACCTGCGATAGGAATAAAATATTCGTTCGACTTTACCCGAAAAGATATGGCCCCATCAACAGGCCTATCTACATAGGTAATCTCTGTAACATTGGTCAGTTTGCAAATAACAACATCCCAATCTTTCGAAATACCTTCCTCGTTCAGCAAGGACAGTTTCAAAACTTCTTTCATTGGAATGTTCTTTTCCTTACGAACAGTACGAACCCCTGCAATAACCTCGGCTGCAAAATCGAAACCTTTAATCAGTTCGCCAGCTGTTGTGCCCACCTTTGGCCAATTGGCAATAACCAAAGCCTGTTCGGGAGTGCGTTTGGCGATATGTTGCCAAAGCTCTTCCGTTAGGAAGGGCATGAACGGATGTAACAATTTCAAGTTCTCTTCGAAAATATGAATAACGGCATCGAAAGAGGTTCGATCGATGGGTTGCTGGTAGGCGGGTTTGATAATCTCTAAAAGCCACGAACTGTAATCGAACCAAACCAATTTATAAATGGCCATCAAGGCATCGGATATTCTGTACTTGCCAAAATGATCTTCAATTTCTATCAGGGTATCATTGAACCTGGCCCTATACCAATCAATGGCAATCTTAGAGGCTTCAGGTTGTGGCAGGTCGGCTATCTGCCAGCCCTGCACCAAACGGAAACCGTTCCAAATTTTATTGGCGAAGTTCTTGCCCTGTTGGCAAAGATCCTCGTCGAACATCAGATCATTACCGGCAGCAGAACTTAAGAGCAGACCAACACGAACACCATCGGCGCCATAATTTTCTATCAATTGTAAAGCATCTGGCGAATTACCCAACGATTTTGACATTTTCCGACGCTGCTTATCTCGCACCAGACCAGTAAAATATACATTTTCGAAAGGTCTTTCATTACGGTATTCATATCCGGAGATAATCATACGTGCCACCCAAAAGAAAATGATATCGGGGCCTGTAACCAAATCGTTGGTGGGATAGTAATAGTTAATTTCCGCATTGTCTGGCTCCAAAATTCCATTGAAGACACTTATTGGCCAAAGCCATGATGAAAACCAGGTATCTACAACGTCTGGGTCTTGTCTCAAATCTTCCAAAGTTAGCGACTGCGCTGCACTCGACGTGACCGCTCGTTTTTGATTTGCCAGTGTAAGCGCTTCTTCTTTGGTTTCCGCCACAACGAAATCGTCTTGACCATCGCCAAAATAGTAGGCGGGAATTTGTTGGCCCCACCATAACTGCCGTGAAATATTCCAGTCGCGAATGTTCTCCATCCAATGGCGATAGGTGTTTTCGAACTTTTTTGGAAAGAACTTGATCTCATTGGTTTCTAAAACCCCTTTGATCGCGGGTTTTACCAAGTCTTCCATTTTCAGGAACCATTGATCCGAAAGCCGTGGTTCGATGACGGCCTTTGTACGTTCGGAAGTACCGACCTTGGTCAAATACTGCTCGGTTTTGACCAAAAAGCCCTTTTCCTCCAATTCTTTGGCAATCTCCTTTCGCACTACAAAACGATCTTTCCCTTGGTAATGGAGGCCGAAGGAGTTCAAGGTCGCATCGGCATTGAAAATATCGATGGTCTCCAGATTATGTTTTTCACCGAGCATTTTATCGTTCATATCATGGGCCGGCGTTACCTTTAAACACCCGGTTCCAAATTCAATATCTACATATTCATCTTCGATTATCGGAATGACGCGATTGGCTAGGGGTACCATTGCTTTTTTTCCCCTTAAATGTTGAAAACGTGCATCATTTGGGTTAATACAAATTGCCGTATCTCCCAAAATAGTTTCGGGACGGGTAGTCACAATGGTCACTTTTTCATCAGACCCCTCGATGGGGTAGGCCAAATAATACAAGAATGCCTGTTTTTCCTCATAGTGTACCTCTTCATCAGAAAGTGTGGTCTGCGCCTCTGGATCCCAATTGACCATTCGGTACCCTCTGTAAATCAATCCTTTATTGAATAGATCAACAAAAACCCTGATTACCGAAGCTGACCTTTTGTCATCCATGGTAAAGGACGTTCTGTCCCAGTCACACGAACAGCCCAATTTTTTCAATTGCTCCAGAATGACTCCACCGTACTCCTCTTTCCATTCCCAAGCGTATTTCAAGAATTCTTCCCGTGAAATTTCCGATTTATCGATACCTTGTTCCTTCAACCTCGCAACAACCTTCGCCTCGGTAGCTATGGAAGCATGATCCGTACCGGGCACCCAACAGGCATTCTTACCCATCAGACGGGCCCTACGGGTAAGAACATCTTGTATGGTATTGTTTAGCATATGACCCATATGCAAGACCCCGGTAACATTGGGCGGCGGAATTACTATGGTATAAGGCTCACGATCGTCAGGTTCAGAGTGAAAATAGTTATATTCCATCCAATAGTCGTACCAGCGGTTTTCGGCAATTTGAGGGTCATATTTTGATGGAATCTCCATTTTTTGGAACAGTTTTTGGTTAAGTAAAGGAGGTGTATGAAAAACACCGATCATCATATGTTAATTTTTTCGGCTTCCTTGGGTATTCAGGCCCAATAGGAATACGAAACAAAAATAAGTAACGTTAGTATATAACAAAAGAATTTTGGAGGTTCATTAAAAACATTTACTTTTGAGATTCACCCAAAACTAAAAATCATGAAGAAAATAGTACTCGTATTATTTATTGGCCTTTTAGGCATGAGCTTAACCGCACAGGATACCTCGGCAAAAATCGAATTTAACTCGGACACGGTCGACTATGGAGAAATTCAAAAAGGTGCCGATGGCGTTCGTGTGTTTGAATTCACCAATACGGGAAATGCCCCCCTGATTATCAGTAAAGTAAGTTCTAGCTGTGGATGCACCATCCCCAAAAAACCGGAAGAACCAATTTTACCCGGTAAAACTGGTGAGATTCAAGTAAAGTATGATACGAACAGGGTTGGCCCTATCAGAAAGGCCATTACCGTGATATCAAATGCCGATACCCCGACCATAGTCCTGAAAATCAAGGGTGAAATAAAAGCTCCCGAAGGAATATAAAAGGGAAAAAATATAATCTTCGAAGCCCTAACAGTACTGTTAGGGCTTTATTTTTTGAACATTTCCTTCAGATCAAAGGTGAAGAGCAAGTCGGCATCATAGCGTTCGATCAAGACTTGAATTCTTTTTCCTTCCCTCTCGTTCAGCATTTCCAAAATTTCTTGAAGTTTATACCGGTGTACACTCTTGCCGTTCACTGCAAGAATGACATCACCCTCTTGCAGGCCAGCTTCTGCAGCAGGGCTTCCAGCGCGTATACCAGACACCACAATTTCAGGTACCAAACTCAGTCGACTGCGACCTTCCATCAAAATTTGAACAGTACCAAAGGTCTTGCCCCCGCTATCTTCCACGATTCCGTTTTGGTCGGCAATCTGTTCCGCGACATAACGTACGCCATCATGTTGAAGGTCGATACCACTTAGATTGTATTGAAAAGGGGTTTTAAAATTGCCGTTCTTTCTCAAGGTGATCTTTGCCCTACCATAATCGAAAATGAAATTGAAACGTTTAAGAACTTCCCCCCCTAAACTTCCGTTTCTATTACCAAGGTCCTTTATCGCATTAAATGAGGCGGTATCGGGAAAAGCGGCCTTGGCGTCGTTAAGCACGAAAGCTCCTATTTTAAAACTATTTACCTTGGTACGCTTTCCGAACACATCACCACCCAATCCCCGACCCAAAAAATCTTCATAATAGCGTGTAGGTATACCAATATCCTTATTCTCAAAAAGCCATACGGCATCGCTACTTCCTGTATCCAACAACATGCGGACAGGAACATTTACTTCCCCGGAAACCAGAACCTCGGCATCTAAATAGGCCTTCTTACCACGCAGTAATAGTGGTAAAGTTTCGCTTTTCCGATCTTTTTTGTAGACATAGGTTTCTGGATCGTGAAACTTGATTTTCTTCGCACCATAATCCATTTCCACCACAAAATCCTTAAAAAGATCGTAACCGATAATGCCGTGAACCGGTATACCAAGAGACGAAGAAAAATTCAATGACTTGTCCAGTACTACATGTAGATCTTGAGATCGGTTCTCAACGGCGCCGATTTTGAATACATTGTCAAGAGAACGAAGCGCCTTAATGGGTTCGCCCTCACCAAGACCCCGAATCGTAATTTCAGAAACTTTGTTAATCTGAATGGAATCTTGATCGGATAGATTAAATAGTATCGGAGTACCAACGCCGGAATCAAGCACAAAAGTGAGTTCCGTGCCATTTACCTCTAAGGGAATAAGGACAAGGTTGTTAATCAGCCCAAACTTTACCTTTTCAAATTTTTTCCCATTCGGTAAATCAAAAAACTGTGCTGATCCGTTACTTGGAAAACCACACAAAAAAAAGAGTACATAGTGCAAATATCTTCGCAAACCCTAAAATTTTAAACCACCTTATTCATGGTAGCCTTAAGTTACGACGAATTTAGTTTCACTTCAAACATTTAACATTTTAGGCCTACCCTAAATAAAGGAATCGATAATTGCTTTGTCCGATAGTATTCCCGATTTTTGTGGAAAAATTACATACCATGCCCATTATATCGCAAAAAGGCCTGTCGATGCCCGAATCGCCCATCCGTAAGCTGGTACCCTATGCCGAAGATGCCAAAAAAAGAGGTGCCAAGGTTATTCACCTAAACATAGGGCAACCTGATATTAAAACCCCGCAGGTAGCGCTTGACGCGGTAAAAAACAATACGATTACGGTATTGGCCTATAGCAGAACAGAAGGTTCCGATACCTACCGTGAAAAACTCGCCCAGTATTACGCCAAGCATGGCATTGCCGTAGGCGCGAGCGATATTATTGTAACCACCGGGGGTTCTGAAGCGCTCGCTTTTGTAATGGGCAGCATAGCCGACACCGGTGACGAAATCATCATTCCTGAGCCTTTTTATGCCAACTATAATGGATTCGCGACCGCTGCGGGAGTAAAAGTGGTACCTGTAGTTTCTGATATTGACCATGACTTCGCCCTACCGCCAATAGAAGATTTCGAAAAACTCATCACTAAAAAAACAAAAGCCATCCTAATCTGTAATCCAGGAAATCCGACCGGTTATCTTTACAGTAAAGAAGAAATCGAAGCGCTGGCGAAAATCGTGACCAAGCATAATCTGTTCTTGGTCGCCGATGAAGTCTACCGCGAGTTTACGTATGACGGTGCGGCACATTATTCTATTTTACAAGCGGCAGGTATGGAAGAACATGCGATCATTATAGACTCCGTTTCAAAACGGTACTCTATGTGTGGGGCACGAATCGGATGTTTAGTCTCCAAGAACAAACAGGTGATCCACACAGCCATGAAGTTCGCGCAAGCGCGTTTATCGCCCCCAACATACGCACAAATCGCCGCTGAAGCCGCACTAGAGACCCCTCAAGAATATTTCGACGAGGTAAAAAAAGAATATGTGGCCCGGCGGAACGTTCTAATTACGGCTTTAGAGGAAATAAAGGGTGTTAAGGTCGCCAAACCGCAAGGTGCTTTTTATTGTATTGCAGAACTGCCCATTACCGATGCCGATGATTTTGCACAATGGTTGCTGGAAGATTTCCGTGTGAACGGCGAAACGGTAATGGTCGCACCAGCTGCCGGTTTTTATGCAACAGAAGGTTTGGGAAAGAACCAAATACGCATTGCGTATGTACTTGACCAAGAAACCCTAAAACGAGCAGTGAACATACTAAAGGAAGCATTGAACAGTTATATTGGTTGATGCAGGTTCAGCAAAATATATCCCTCAAACCGTACAATACCTTTGGCCTTGCCGCCACCGCTAAGTACTATTGTCAAATCAATAGTGTTGAAGATTTGGCCGAGGGGTTGAGACTAGCACAATTTACCGAAAAATTTGTCTTGAGCGGGGGCAGTAATATGCTTATTACCAAAGATATAGAAGCACTGGTACTCCACATCAATATCAAGGGCATCTCTATTGTAAACGAAGATGAAAATCGGGTAATACTCAAGGTAATGGCCGGAGAAAACTGGCACCAGATGGTACTTTGGACCTTGGACCAAGGTTATGGCGGACTTGAAAATTTGTCGCTCATACCCGGAAATACGGGTACGGCGCCCGTGCAGAATATAGGCGCCTATGGCGTAGAACTGAAAGACGTTTTCGAAAGTTGCGAGGCCATGGATGTCGAAACCCAAAAAATGAGAACGTTCACGAAAAGGGAATGTAACTTCGAGTACCGCGATTCATATTTCAAAAATGAAGGTAAGAACAGGTTCATCATTACTTCGGTCAGTTTTCAACTGACTAAGCGAAACCACCAATTAAACACTTCCTATGGTGCCATTGAAGGGGAACTGGAAAAAATGGGGATCAAAAATCCGACCATAAAAGATATCTCGAATGCGGTCATGGCCATTCGTAGAAGTAAGCTTCCCGATCCTTCAAAATTGGGCAATAGCGGTAGTTTCTTCAAAAATCCGGTGGTTTCGAGAGAACGGTTCGAACAATTCTCAAAAGAGCATCCGAATGCCCCCTTTTATAAGGTATCTGAAGCCGCCTATAAAATTCCCGCAGGCTGGCTTATAGAACAATGCGGTTTCAAAGGCGAGCGCTTTGGCGATGCGGGTGTGCATAAAGACCAAGCACTGGTGCTGGTCAATTATGGCAATGCGACTGGATCTGAACTCTTGGCACTGGCGCAAACCATTATAAAAAGTGTCTACGAAAAATTCAACATTACCATTACGCCAGAAGTCAATATCATAGGGTAGCCTTAGCCCAAAAAATAATCCCTTCAAATTAAGATCTGAAGGGATTATACCAAACCAAACTAACCAAAATTAAATGTACAGTTACCAGCTATACACTTATCCAAATTAAAAATTGAGATTAACTTTCTTTAACAATCAAATATATAATTTAGCGTTAATCATCGTATATACGGTCAAGATGATTAAATTGGATGCCCCAACCCGAATTTTTTTCAGAACCTAGTACCTATTTATGAGCACATTACTTGAAAAACATATTATAGAACTGTTACAAGAGCGCAATGAAAAGGCGATTTCACTCTTGTACGAGCATTATGGCGATACGCTTTTCGGGGTAGCCAATAAAGTAGTTCGTGACGAGGAATTGGCTCAAGATGTGCTTCAAGAAAGTTTCGTGAAAATCTGGAAAAAATCCGATTCGTACGACGCGTCGAAAGCAAAGCTGTTTACCTGGCTTTTTCGAATTACAAGAAACACGGCTATTGATAAATTAAGAAGCGTCAACACAAAATCGGACAAAGAAATCCAAATGGATGTTTCCGACGTATATAATTTAGGTGTTGAAACCACCAGACCAGAGTTCATGGATGTTAGAGAAAATCTAGAGAAGATAGACGACAAGTATCAAATTGTACTTGAAGCCCTATTTTTTCAGGGGATGACCCAGCAGGAGGCCAGTGAAGAGTTGGATATTCCGTTGGGAACCATCAAGTCAAGATTGAAGATCGGGCTACGTGAACTCAAGAAAATATACGGACCAACAATGATATTAACGTTGACTATAAGTTTAATGTAATGAAAGAAAAAATAAAAATATTTCTAGATTCAGATCTACTCGAAAACTATCTTTTGGGTATTACTACCAATGAAGAATCACTGCAAGTTGAACGGTATATCGCCATGTACCCTGAAGTGAAAGAAGCATACGAGGAGCTACAATCAAATCTGGAGACTTTTGCCAAATTGCATGCGATGAAGACGCCTGAAGGTTTAAAAGAAAAGATTATGGCAAGGATCAGGGGAGAGAGAAACAATAGAAAGAGATTCTTCCAATATGCCATTGCGGCCAGTTTTGCCGCATTCCTTTTCGCGGCAGCTTCCTATTTCTTCTACCAGCAGAACCAGATGCTTCAAGAAGAGAATGAAATGGTGAAAAATCAGATCCAATTGCTCGAAGAAAATATGAAGAATGGCTTGGAAGATGTTAGAAACCAGTTTGTAGTACTGAACAACCCGAAAACGAAAAAAGTTATCGTACAAGGCAACAAAAAGGCAAAGGAACTTAAGGCGGTAGCCTATATCAACCCAGTGAAAAAATTGTCGTACATCAATGTAAGCCAATTGCCGAACCTACCAGAAAATCAATGTTTTCAAATGTGGGCTGAGGTTAATGGCGAAATGGTGAACTTAGGCATTGTTAAAGAAACCAATGATCGTCTAATGGCACTGCCCTATAGCGACCAGGCGGTCAGCTATATTACCATAGAACCAAAAGGTGGCAACCTAACACCAACGGTAGAAAATATCGTGGCGAACATAGCCTTTTAAAGTTCTTAAAAGTCTTAATCCAAATGCCCTGACCTTCATTGGTCAGGGCTTTATTTTTTGCTATCTTTGCATAAACATGAACCATGGTTCGATAATCTTCCTCGCTATTCGAACATCACAAATTTTTGAAAGGTGAACCACATTCGAACGACCAACGGAATAATTGCTAAAAAATGAAATTGATTTTAATTACCATTGGATTATTGGCCTTGGCCTTTGCTGGTATAGCCATAAAAATATGGTCTAAGAAAGATGGTAAATTCGCCGGTACATGTGCCAGTCAAAGTCCGTATTTAAACCAAAATGGTGAAGCTTGCGGTATGTGTGGTAAATTACCGAGCGAGCAAGATTGCAGAAAAGACAACCTACCCGAGCTTCGATAATCTGGCATTGCAGTCAACTTTTAACGGGATTTTTCCTTTGGATAACAACGAGAACAACCTTCAGCTTACCATCAATAGGGCCAAAAAAGGCAATCAAATTGCCTTCAGTTCTTTGTTGGATACTTTTTGGAACGATGTTTACGGTTTTCAGCTAAAGCGCACCGAGCACGAAAACGATGCGGAGGATATTACCATTCAAACCTTTTCGAAGGCTTTTGACAAAATAGGCACCTATGACGATTCTTATGAGTTCAAAACCTGGTTGATTACCATTTCTAAGAATATACATGTTGATCTTATACGTAAACGCAAGCGCTCTTTAGCTACCGCCGACACCAATGAGGATGTTAAAAAGGTGCTTGATGAAACCCCATCGGCCGAAGATCAACTCATAACCGAGCAAAATCTCGCCACATTACTGCAACATATCAAGAAACTTAAACCCCATTACCAAGAAGTAATAAATCTTAGATATTTCAATGAGCTCAGCTATGCCGATATCGCCGTTCAGTTGAATGAGCCCATCAACAATGTAAAGGTCAAGTTATTACGTGCCAAAAAACTTTTGGCAGAAGTCATTTCTTCAAATCGGTAACCAGCTATTACCCCAATTTCTACATGCGTATCAGTTACTTCGTACCTTAGTTGCTTTGCTGATGACCGCAATTGAAAACCCTTTACCTACCACTTAAAACTTAGAACGTCAAGGTCAATTTCGGGGGTTCCATGAACTTCCGTACCGTTTTGATCAATGATTTTGTTCGTATATTTACATAAAATTTGACCATGAGTACGGATTCACAAAATAGTGTCTTACCCCCAAAAGGAAAGCCGAAATGGCTGCGCGTGAAATTGCCTACGGGCCAAAAATATACGCAACTCAGGGGCCTTGTTGAAAAATACGATTTACACACGATCTGCACCTCTGGCAGCTGCCCGAACATGGGCGAATGCTGGGGCGAGGGTACAGCAACATTTATGATTCTTGGTAATATTTGCACACGGTCTTGCGGTTTCTGCGGAGTAAAAACAGGCAGACCCGAAGATGTGGATTGGGAAGAACCTGAGAAAGTGGCCCGTTCTATAAAAATCATGGGAATCAAACATGCCGTCATCACTTCCGTTGATCGTGATGACCTTAAAGACATGGGATCCATTATCTGGGCCGAGACCGTACAGGCCATTCGGAGAATGAATCCGGAGACAACCTTAGAAACATTGATCCCCGATTTCCAAGGATTGGAAAGGCACTTGGATAGGATTATCGCAGTGGCTCCCGAAGTCGTATCACATAATATGGAAACCGTTAGAAGATTGACCAGGGAAGTACGGATCCAAGCCAAGTACGACAGAAGCCTTGAAGTTCTGCGCTATCTGAGAGCGAACGGTATCAACAGAACCAAATCAGGAATTATGCTCGGCCTGGGTGAATTGGAAGAAGAGGTTTTGGAAACCATGGAAGATCTTAGAAAGGCCAATGTAGATGTGGTGACCATAGGGCAGTACCTTCAACCTTCGAAAAAACATTTGCCCGTTAAGGAGTTCATTCTTCCTGAGCAATTCAAGAAATACGAGGAAGCCGGACTTAAAATGGGTTTCCGACATGTAGAAAGTGGTGCTTTGGTAAGGTCTTCATACAAAGCCCATAAGCACATACACTAGTCAATAGTTCATCTTAATTTTCCGTCGGTACGGAATGACCCTCTCCAAATGAAAAAAACTACGATAGGTATCAACGGCTTTGGTAGAATAGGCCGCACGGTGTTCAGATTGTTACAACAGCATGAACATTTGGAGGTAGTGGCGATAAACGATCTGGCAGATGCCCGTACCCTATCACACCTGTTGAAGTATGACAGCATTCATGGCGTCTTTCAAGGTGAAATAGGTCATAGCGAAAACGGGATCATCGTCAACGGAAGGCAGGTGATCCTCCTCAACAAAACAACTCCCAAAGAAATCAAATGGTCAGATTTCGGAGTTGATATCGTTATTGAAAGCAGCGGGAAATTCAAAACAAGGGGAATTCTGCAATATCACCTCAAAAACGGAGCAAAGAAGGTAATTCTATCTGTTCCGCCTGCCGAAGATGATATTAAAATGGTTGTTTATGGCATTAATGACGACATTATTGACGCAGAAGACGAAATCATCTCCAACGCTTCATGTACCACCAACAATGCGGCACCGATGATCAAAGTCATCAATGACCTTTGTGGTATTGAACAGGCCTACATCACCACAATACATTCTTACACTTCTGACCAAAGTCTACATGACCAGCCCCACCATGACCTGAGAAGGGCTCGGGCGGCATCACAATCCATTGTGCCAACAACCACTGGGGCCGCAAAGGCCCTAACCAAGATATTTCCCGAGCTAGCAGGGGTAATAGGCGGGTGTGGTATTCGAGTACCCGTGCCAAATGGCTCGTTAACCGACATCACGTTCAATGTTAAAAGGCCTACAAGTATTAAGGAAATTAATGATACTTTTGCAAATATGGCGGATAATGAGCTAAAAAGTATCCTTTTTTATACCGAAGATCCCATTGTATCTATCGATATAAACAATAGTTGTTACTCTTGTACGTTTGATTCACAGATGACATCGGTAATAGGAAAAATGGTAAAAATTATAGGTTGGTACGATAACGAAACAGGCTATAGCAGCAGAATAATTGATCTCATAAATTTGCTGGTCGATAAAAGATACATTTGAAACTTTCCGCAAAATATAAGAAGCTAAAAGCCATCCTTTTTTTAGGGATGTTGCCCCTCTTTTGTCAATCTCTTTCAAGCCAAGAATTATCCAAAACCATGAAATCGGTAGATTCCCTTGGTAATGACCTATCCTTTTATTTTAACCAGACGCGAACACTGCGAAATCAGAACAAATTAAACCTTGCCTTGACATCACTCGAAAAAGCCGCGGCATTGGCTGAAACTAATGGTGATATCAAGGCACTTATTGACTGTTTTCAAAAATTCGCCCTTCTGTACCTTGACCTTGACAAGGAAGATACCGCAAGCCTTTTTTTAGACCGGGCGAAAAAAGCATTAGAAAACATTGAATACCCTTACGGCAATGCCATCTATAAATATGTCGATGCCGTAGCTCTATACAAAAACGATAAAAATTTTCAGGCACTTCTAATGCTTGAGCAGGCGAAGCAATTGAACAACGATAGAAATTTCTTCAATAATATTCTATTGACCGAGGGCGATATCTATGTTAGTCTTGAAAAATACGAAGTAGCGACTAAAAATTATAACTCGCTCATTATCAACACCGACATTTATGAAAAGGACTATCTCGCAACAAGGGCTTATTTGGGTCTTGCGAAGTTGTTATATAAAACTGAAAAATATGACCAAAGTGCCACTAATGCAGAGTCGGCCCGTAAGCTTGCTTCTCAAAATGGTTTTATAAAAGAAATACTCGAGGCGAATCAGCAACTTTCAGATAGCTATTCGAAGTTGGGCAGTTATGATAAGGCATATGCTTCACGAGGCGCCATCATCGATATTCGGGACTCCATTTTCGATGTGGAAAAATTAAAGTTACAGGCCAAAACGGCAGAAAAAATACAATTTGATCAAATGTCAGGCCAGATAAAAAGTCTGGATCAAAAAATTGAAGAACTGACCGAGTCAGAAAATAGATCTGAAATGGCCTTTATACTAACAGCGGCATTTCTTATCATCATTTCGCTCTTGGCCCTGTCTTTGTTCAGAAACAACCAAATTAAATTAAAGACCAACGACCTCTTACAGACCAAAAACAATGAGCTTCAGATAGCAAGAGATTCTGCAGTAAGTGCTATGGATGCGAAGACCAACTTTTTATCTACGGTCAGTCACGAATTAAGAACTCCGTTATACGCCGTTACCGGTCTTACCCATTTACTCTTAGAAGAAAACCCAAGTGAAAATCAAAAAGAACACCTTAAGGCTCTTAAGTTTTCTGGAGATTACCTTCTAAACTTTATCAACGACATTCTTCAGATCAACAAAATCGATGCCGATAAGCTAGAGCCACTGAACGTTGATTTCAACCTGAAAAGAACCCTACAAGAGGTCATCTATTCTTTGCAACAAAGTGCCATTGCGAACAAAACCAAGTTGAAGTTCGAATATGACGATACCATACCGAGGCACTTGATGAGCGATCCCATTAAACTTTCTCAGATCTTTATGAACCTAATTGGCAACTCCATAAAATTCACGAAGAACGGTGAGGTCAGGGTAATTGCGAAAATGATTAAAAAAATAGAAGAAGAGGTGACCCTCTACTTTGAAGTTTCAGATACGGGCATTGGAATCTCAAAAGAAAAACAACAGAGTATTTTTGAAGGCTTTGAACAAGGTTCCATCCAAATCAATAGAGAATATGGTGGCACTGGTCTAGGCCTAACCATCGTTAAAAGCCTTCTTGGTCTGTTCGACAGTAAAATTAACCTTGAAAGTGATCTAGGTAAGGGCAGTTCTTTCTTTTTCGAGCTCGTCCTAAAAAGTACAGACGCCCTTGTTGACGATATAAGCTTTGAAATTACCCAAGAAGATTTTGATTTCAAAGACCTTCACCTTTTAATTGTTGAGGATAATAAAATTAACCAGGTCATCACTAAGAAAATGCTGAGTAAAAAAGAGATGACCAGCGATATCGCCAATAACGGAATGGAAGCCGTTGAACTTGCCCATAAAAACCGCTACGATGCCATTTTAATGGATATCCACATGCCCGGTATCAGTGGTGAGGAGGCTACCATCCTGATCAGGGAATTCGATACCGTAACCCCGATCATTGCCCTCACAGCGATCTCTTTAGATGACAGCCTAGAAAGTTTCTACGCCGCTGGCTGCGATGACGTCGTGACCAAGCCATTTAAACCAGAAGTATTCTATCAAAAAATCGGAGAGAATATTTTCAATAAAAAGATCAAGAATCCAGCTTCCTAAAATTGGTTATTGCGTCTTTCAGAACTGCACCACCCTCGTTAAAGAACTTGTGCCCCACTTCAACGTAGTAGAGGGGCTTTACTTTTCCTTGCAACCGCATATAATCCTTTTCGGTGGTAATGATCAATTCTTTTGAACTTAGCATATGCAATTCGGTAGCCGTAAAAAAATGATGGTCGTTGAACGCCAGATGTTCAAAAGATAATCCCTGAGATTTTAAATGAGCGACCAATGGCGCCGGATTCGCAATACCGGTTACCAAGGTAAACCGTTTATGCTTCATATCCGTAAAACGTAAACTGCCACTTTCACTCTTCAATTCCCCTGCATAGTTCAATGTACTGAATATAATTTTTTGATCCTTTGAAGGCGATAGCCGCTTTTCGATATTATTTTGGTCTTTTTGCGATAAATCTGCCGGGCATTTGCTTACGATGATAATAGCCGCTCTTTTTGCCTGCCCTTTGCTGTCTCGTAAATTTCCTGTTGGTAGATACCAATCATCAAGATACAGATCTCCATACGCGGTCAACAGTATGTTCAAACTTGCTTTTACCTTGCGATGTTGAAAGGCATCGTCTAAAATAATAATATCCGGCCTGTGATTTTTCTCCAATAACTCTATGCCATTTTGCCTGTCAGCATCTACGGCCACGATTACCCCTCCAAATTTACGGTATATCTGAAAAGGCTCGTCGCCTAATTCTTCTACGGTGCTTTCAGCATTGGCCAATATGAAACCACGGGACTTCCGTTTGTAGCCCCTGCTTAGAACGGCTACTTTAGAGACATCTTCCAAAGAATTCAGTACATATTCCACCAAGGGTGTTTTTCCCGTTCCCCCAACACTCAGATTACCAATGCAAACGATATGGGTTCGGTATGATCTAGATTCAAAAAAACCGAAATCATAGCACTTGTTACGAAGGTAAACCCCCAAGGCGTAAATCAACGAAAGGGGAAAAGCTAATATTCTCAATAGACCCATTAGAACGAAAATATAATAATTTATCTTTGGTCATCATATAAAATTTTAAAATGATAATAAAAGAAGTTACCGACCTATTAGAAGAACTGGCTCCTTTAACCTATGCGGAGGATTTTGATAATGTTGGACTTTTAGTTGGTCACCCCGATACCGATGTAACCGGAATTTTGGTGACCTTGGATACCTTGGAGAATGTTGTGGATGAAGCCATTGCCAATAACTGCAACCTTATCGTAAGTTTTCACCCTATTATTTTCACGGGCTTGAAAAAGCTTACAGGCACTACCTATGTAGAACGTGTTGTCATAAAGGCGATTCAGAACAACATCGCCATCTATAGTATGCACACCGCCCTAGATACCAGTCCATATGGTGTGAATGCCAAAATCTGTGAAGTTTTGGGCATAGCCGATGCGAAAATCTTGATTCCCCAAAAGGGAACGATTAAAAAATTGGCCACCTATGTTCCCATGGCGGAGGCCGCTATGCTCAAAAAGGCACTTTTCGATGCCGGTGCGGGCCATATCGGCAACTATAGCCATTGTAGTTTCACGACCAACGGTACGGGCAGTTTCAAGGCCTTGGAGAATGCCAAGCCGCTTAAAGGCGAAATAGGTCAAATTCATCAAGAGAAAGAAGCTCAGATACATGTAATTTACTTAAGGTCAAAAGAAAAGCAAATTCTAAGTGCACTTTTTGCGAACCACCCTTACGAAGAGGTCGCCTATGAACTGTCCACTCTAGAGAATGCCAATCAGAACATCGGCATGGGTATGGTCGGCACATTACAAAAACCGATCGGGGAGACCGAATTCCTGATGTTCGTTAAACAAAAAATGAATGCGGCCTGTATCCGTCATTCCAATTTGATGGGCAGACCAGTTCAAAAAATTGCTGTTCTAGGGGGTAACGGTGCCTTTGCAATTGCTTCGGCAAAAGCAGCCGGGGCGGAGGTTTTCATTACTTCTGACGTGAAGTACCACCAATTTTTCGAAGCTGATGGTAAAATGGTCATCGCCGATATCGGGCACTATGAAACTGAGCAGTTTACAAAAAACCTTTTAGTTGATTATCTTACGAAAAAAATTCCTAATTTTGCCATCCGATTATCGGATAGTAAAACCAATCCCATCAAGTATTTATAGATATGGCAAAAAAAGCGGAAGCAACGGTAGAAGAGAAATTAAGAGCATTGTACGATTTACAATTAATAGATTCTCGGGTAGACGAAATCCGTAATGTTCGCGGCGAACTTCCCCTAGAGGTCGAAGATCTTGAAGATGACGTACTTGGTCTTAAGACCAGAATGGACAAGTTGAAAACCGATGTGGAAACGATCAACTTTGAGATTACGGCCAAAAAAAATCTGATAGACGATTCGAAGTCATTGATCAAGAAGTATACCGAACAGCAAAAGAATGTTCGCAACAGCAGAGAGTTCAACTCGATTTCAAAAGAACTTGAATTCCAAGATTTGGAGATTCAGCTTGCCGAAAAGAACATTAAAGAGTTCAAAGCACAGATCGAGCAGAAAAAACTGGTAATGGCCGAGACCAAAGAACGTTTGACCGAAAGGGAGACCCACTTAAAACATAAGAAAAGTGAGTTGGACGCTATTTTGGCCGAAACAGAGAAAGAGGAAAAAGCACTTTTAAGCAAATCTGAGAAATTTCAGGAAGAAATAGAGGAGCGATTGGTAAACGCCTACATTCGTATACGAAAGAATGTGAAAAATGGTTTGGCAGTGGTACCGATCGAAAGAGGTGCTTCAGGGGGTTCCTTTTTTACCATACCACCACAAGTTCAGGTTGAAATCGCCTCTCGCAAGAAAATAATCACCGATGAACATAGTGGCAGAATCTTGATAGACCCCGTTTTGGCGGAGGAAGAGCAAGAAAAAATGCAAAAAATGTTCGCAAAGTTATAGGTCAACCTATTTTAAGATGTACAGGCCACTCGTTTGATACGGAGTGGCCTTTTTATTTAACCGATACCCTAAATTTAATGTCATGCTCTTTATTGGTCGCCTTGTAATGCTATCGTTCGTTATGACAGTTTTTACCGCAACAGCCCAAAATATTGAAAAATACCAATGGAAAAACCGGATCATACTTCTAAAGGAAAATACTATAGATTCCGATAGGTTGACCGGTCAACTACAAAGACTGGAAGCAGATTCAAAGGCCCTGGCTGAGCGAGATATCTTGATATTCATTATCACCGGGGGTTCGGTATACGATACCTCAAAAAAACGATTGGACCTGAACTACGAGTCGATTGTCGAAAAACATGGCCTAAATGACTTTCAAGGATTAATTCTGATCGGTAAGGATGGTAGTTTAAAGCTTAAGGAGTGCTTTATCGTTGATGCCAAGACCATTTTCGAACTGATCGACGCTATGCCCATGAGAATGGCAGAAACCAAGAACAACTAATTACTGCAGTAGTTCTATAATTCTATTTTCTACTTCTACACTATTCCATTTTTCTTCGATATTGGGTATTTGCATGACCTGATCCATAATTTTTTCTTGCTGATCCCCTAAGGCCAAAGCTTCTGCATAGGGTCTATCAGAAAAGGTCACACGTGAATAAACAGGTATCCATTTATCGGGGTATTTGGCCGCAAAATGTTTTTCTATTTTTTTTTGCAACAAGAATTTAAGATCGGCGGTCTTACTGCTCATTTCTAGAAAATTGCGATAACTAAGCTCGGCTATGGCATCGGCATTAGGTTTGCGGGTCTGCTGGTATTCTTGAAAAATAGTTTCCCAATCATCCCCGTGCTTCTTGATAATTCGGTTGATCTCAAAAATATCCTCAAAACCGGCATTCATCCCTTGCCCAAAGAATGGTACCACCGCATGGGCCGAATCACCTACGAGCGCAACTTTGTCTCCATAGGTCCACGGGTAGCATTTCATGGTTACCATGGCGCTTGTGGGGTTCTTGAAAAAATCTTCCATAAGCGAATCCATAAAGTGCATTACATTAGGGAAATAATTTAAAAAAAAAGCTTGTGCCTGCTGCTTGTTCTTTATATTCTCAAAAGAGACTTCACCTTCAAAGGGCAAGAACAAGGTGCAGGTAAAACTACCATCTAAATTGGGCATGGCAATGAGCATAAACTGGCCTCTTGGCCAAATGTGGAATGAATTTTTATCCAATTTATGAGAGCCATCTGCATTTGGTGGTATGGTTAGCTCTTTATAGCCCACATCGATAAAGTCTTGCGAATAATCAAATCGGCTTTGTCGTTGCATTTTGTGCCGAATTCGAGAGAAGGCACCATCACAACCGAATATGAGGTCATAGTCGTACGCTTGCCACTCCCCTTTTTCAGTTTGGCCGGTGTACAGTTTTGCCTCAGATAAACTCACATCCCATACCTTTTCATCAAAACGGAACTCGACTCCGGCTTCTTCGGCCAAATCTATCATTTTTCTATTCAGAACGCCGCGCGATATCGACCAGATTGCCTCTCCATCCTTCCCGTACTTTTGATAATACTCAGGTTGCCCTATCACGTGCATGGCCCTTTTATCCAGCGGTATGGCGATCTTCTTTATTTCACTATCGATACCTACTTCCTGCAACGCTTTCCAACCTCTGTTGCTCATCGCCAAATTGATTGACCTACCTGAGAATTCAAAATTGCGAATATCGGGCCTTCTGTCAAAAACCGTAATGCTGTGTCCTAGTTTGCGCAAGTAAATAGCCAAAAGTGAACCTACCAATCCTGAACCGGTAATGGCTATTTTTTTTGGGGTTAGTGTCATATGCAGTGCTATTGGCTCATGATGGATAAACAACAAAGTTAATGAAAAATGTACGACTCGCTGTGCACTACAAACCTTACCGTTCAGCCCTTGGCCCTAATGGTGCATTCTTGTTTTAATATTTTTTTAACGAAGCTGAAACATCCATCCCTAAACTTTTTACCGTAAATATGATGAACATTCCGCGAGAGCGCCTATATATATCCAAAAAAGTCCTTCACATTAAGTTTGTGAAGGACTTTTGCACTAATCTGAATCCTAACGGTTCAAATTATTCCAGAATAGCATCAACAATACCGTAGGTAAGCGACTCTTCTGCGTTCATCCAATAATCCCTATCGAAATCGCGCAATACTTTTTCATAATCCTGCCCGCAATTCCCTGCCAATAGCTTTGCACTCAATTCTTTGGTCTTAATGATTTCCCTAGCCTGAATTTCGATATTGGAAGCTTGCCCCCTGGCACCACCACTGGGTTGGTGGATCATCACCTGGGCATGTGGCTGAATGAATCGTCTTCCTTTTTTTCCTACGGATAAAAGAATAGAGCCCATGGATGCGGCCAAACCTGTGCAGATCGTTGAAACCGGGCTCTTTAATGACTTTATGGTATCGTACATCGCAAAACCAGAGGTGACGTATCCCCCCGGGCTGTTAATGTACAGTTGGATCTCTTTGTTGTTCTGCATATCCAAATACAGCAAGCGGTCAATAACGTGCTTTGCGGAATCATCATCGACCATGCCCCAAAGGAACACTTTTCGTTCTTCCAACATTTTTTCATCGATGGCCTCTTGTATCTTTCCTTTTTTCGAACTCATTTTGTAATTTCTTGTTGAATGCCAAAATTAATCAAATAATTGGAGATTACTCCATCGATAAAACCACGGTTTTTTAAAATAGCTTGATAAAAGCCTTTATATTTGGTTAAAATCGAGAACAATGAAAAAAATAATCACTTTCGCCTTGGTCGTTTTTATAACCACCACCAGCTTTATACCTTCAAAAAATGGATATAAAGATTATCCTCAAGAAGAAAGCATTCTAGAAAAGATAGCGAACGCACATGGTATTGCAAACTGGAAAAATGTTTCAGAAATCAAATTTACCTTTAACGTAGATAGAGATACCACCCATTTTGACCGTACCTGGATCTGGAAACCGAAGACCAACGACATAACCGCCATCTCAGGGGAAGAGACAGTAAGCTACAATTGGGCCGATATGGATAGTACCGCCTACAAAACCAATGGTGGCTTTATAAACGATAAATTCTGGTTGCTTGCGCCCTATCAGTTAATTTGGGATGGTGATAACATAACCCACGAGCACACTACAGATTCGCAGGCACCTATCAGCACAGAACCCATGCAAAAATTGACCATACACTATGGATCTGAAGGGGGCTACACACCCGGTGATGCCTATGACTTTTATTTCGCCGATGACTACGTAATCAAAGAATGGGTTTTCAGAAAAGGCAACCAACCCGAACCCTCAATGATCACTACTTTTGAAGATTATAAAGATTTGAACGGACTAAAGATCGCTACCATGCACAAAATGGGTGAAGGCAAGTTCAAGCTTTATTTTACGGGACTTGAAGTAAAGTAGAGTCGGCATCTTGTTTGATACTCGTTCGTAATAAAAACTGGGCCAAATGAAATTGCATTACACCATCTTTCTTTTTTTCAGTTTTCTTTTTTGTGAGGCCCAAAAATTCCACGGTGGTATTGTCGTAGACCATGAAGACAAAGAACCTTTGGAGTTTGTGAATATATTCAACGAAGAATACGGTACCATAAGCAATGCCGATGGGAAATATGCCTTCTTTTCATCAAAAGATTCGGTGATTTTCTATAGGGTGGGCTATGATAAACTGGAAACTACCGTTAACAAACTTGCGGACACCGTTTTTTTGAAAAAAAGTGTCTTTGAACTTAGTGAAGTAGTAGTAACGAACGCAAGGTCAATGTGGCAGAAGTTCAAGGATTCCGTTCAGTCCAATTACAAAATTGCACCCTATAAGGAACGTTTCTTCTTGAGATGCGTGCTGCGGAGAAACGATTCTATCGTTCGCATGCAAGACATGGTGGGCAAGTTGAAGCGAAAAACACTTTTCTATCCAGAACCATTAGAGCCTGACAAAAATGATTTTGAAATTGAGCTTACCAACATGCGTAAAGTCGGAATCGCCACGGATGAAAATAATGTCTATTTCATATTTCCCTCTTTTTATGAGACCCTACTGGATTTTGTTCGTATCAACCACACTGGAAAGGATTTCGAGCTAGAAGAACTACAACTACCCGATGCAACAAAATCGCGTTTGAACTTCAAAGCGATCGATTCAAAAAAAATATGGCGAAATGAAGGCCACTATATCATTAACAATCTTGATAATGCCATTTTATCCTTAGAAGGAAACACAACGTCAGACGGCGCTCCGTTTAACCAAAACCGTTGGTTGCGCTACAGAACCCTTCAAAATAAAAAAAACATTTACTTTGAACAAAGCAGCTCGGCCAATCTTTACTTCCTTAAATCCGCCAAGAACTTTGTGGTGGTAGAAACCATAGATAAAGACAAAACATTCAAGACTTTTTTCACTGTCGAAATTATTATGACCACCTTTGACAACTTCGGTAATTTTGAAGTAAAAAGTAACATCAATGAACAAAAAGACATGTTCAAGCTAAATTATCCTTACGACGAAACCTTTTGGAATTCTCAAAATCAATTATTGTTGACCGATGAAATGACAGCTTTTATTGAAAAAATGGGGAAGGAGAACAAGGAGTTCAAGGTGCGCGGTAATATAATAGACTGAGTTCTTATAAGCCCCCCAACAGAACTAGCCGGTTTTGCGCTTTAGAACAAAAGTGGCCCCTAAAACCACAAAGGCCAAACCTAATAAAACCATAAAAGTGGTTACCAATGACGAACTTTCTGCCAAAAAACCGAAAATAGGTGGTGCGGACAAAAACCCGGCATAGCCGCTACCCGCTATAAAGGCGACTCCTTGCGAAGATTCTATTCCCTTCACGTTACCACCAATGCGGAATAGTTCTGGTATAATCACCGAAAAACCCAACCCTACCAGCCCAAAACCAAGAATGGCCATAGGGGTCAATGTGCTCAACACGGCGAAATAACCTACAATAGCAATTGAAATTCCGATAGCTACCATTTTTACCGACCCAATCTTTTGACTGATACCGTCTCCTAAAAACCTTCCTGTTGTCATGGTGGTTGAAAATGCCAAAAAACCGAGTCCCCATAACTTTTCGGGGGCAAGACTGATTTCCTTTAGGTATAATCCACTCCAATCGATAATGGCGCCCTCACCCCCCATTACGATGAAGGAAACAATGCCAATGATTAACAAAGGCTTGAAAAGCTTCAGGCTGAAGGGCTCCTTTTCTACGGGAGCGGAGAGAATATGAAAGTAATTTTTGTACAAGAAAAGATTAATGACGATCACCAAAACCACAACTATGGCCATATGAACAAAGGGGTTTTGAAGCGTAAGGATCAGAAAACTTCCTAGGCCGGCAAAGACTCCGCCCAAACTAAAGAAACCATGGGCGGCCGACATGAAATTCTGTTTATCCTCTTTCTCGATCTCGGTTACAAGGGTGTTCATCGCAATATCGGTAACGCCCTGCGTTGCTCCAAAAATAAACAATGAAGCCATCAATGTGTAATAACTGGGGGCGATTAATGGTATAAGCGCCACGATACAGTTCAACAAAATACCGTATAACGTGACCTTACCTACCCCGAACCTGTTAATGATTTTCGCGGCAATGGGAAAAACGGTAAATACGCCGAGCGAAAGAAAAAAAATGGCAAGACCCAATTGCGATTTATCAATCGCTAAATTTTCTTTGACCGTAGGAATATAAATCGCCCAAGTACCAAAGAGAAGGTTCAAACTAGCAAATACCCAAGCGGGAGCAAAATAACGGGGATTCGAAAGTATGAGTCGAAGTGATTTCATTGGAGCCTAAATTACAGGGCGCTAATGTAATTTAATTTTCCAAAATTCCTTTCTTTAAAATTTGTCCAAACCGGTACATGTCTTCATAAGAACAATAAAAAGGGGCGGGGGCCAAACGGATGACATTCGGTTCCCTCCAATCGGTAATGACACCGTTTTTCATCAGATAATCAAAAATGGGCCTCCCTTGACCATGAAGAAAGACCGAAAGCTGGCAACCCCTGTCTTCGGGCGTAATAATTTCAAAAGTAGTATCGACCTGGGCATCTATTTCATGAAGTACAAACTCTAAAAAAGCCACTATCCTCTTTCGTTTTTGAATCAGCGCCGGCATGCCCACCTCTTCGAACATCTCTAAGGAAGCCAGGTAAGGCGCCACTGAAATCACGGGCACATTACTTACTTGCCATGCATCGGCATTCGGCATTGGTTCGAATTCGGGCCTCATCAAAAAGCGTGTTTCTTTTTTGGTACCCCACCAACCTTCGAAACGGGGAATATCATCCCTACCCAAATATGTTTCGTTAATGTAAACGCCAGACGCATTGCCCGGGCCACTGTTCATGTATTTATAACTACACCAAGCGGCGAAGTCTACCCCCCAATCATGCAGTTTCAGTTCAATGTTACCAACGGCATGGGCAAGGTCCCAACCCACGATCGCGCCAACGGTCTTGGCGGCTTTGGTAATGGTTTCCATATCGAATACCTGACCATTGTAATAGTTTACGCCCCCGATCAGTACCAGGGCAAGCTCATCGCCTATTTCACTGATCTTCGCAAGAACATCTTCAGTACGCCAAAAATGTTCTCCCTCGCGTTTTTTAAGTTCAACAATGGCTTCGGCCGGATCAAGACCGTGAAATTTGACCTGACTTTGAAACATGTATTGATCCGAAGGAAAGGCTTTCTCTTCGCAAAGTATTTTGAAGCGATTGTTTGTAGGTCTGTAAAAGGAGACCATCAATAAATGCAAATTCACGGTAAGGGTGTTCATAACGGTGACCTCTTCGGTTTTCGCGCCAACCACTTTTGCCAAAGGTGCCGCCAGCCGCTCGTGGTAATCCCACCAAGGTTTTTCACCATGAAAGTGACCTTCCACCGCCAATTCCTTCCAGTCGGTCATCACATCATCAATGAACTTTTGGGTACGTTTGGGTTGTAGGCCCAATGAATTTCCCGTAAAATAGATAACCTGCTCGCCGTTAACTTTTGGAAAATGAAATTCTTCGCGATACTTGCGAAGTGAATCTTCTTGATCCAATTTTTGGGCGAACGCTAGGGTATTTTCAAAATGCATTTTCGATTTTTTTTACGAAATTAACGATAACAGCACAATATCGGCCCATAGCTCTTGAAAACCTGCACGCTCATTCCATTGCAATGCGTTCGACGTGGATTAATCAGTTATGCGCATCTCGATAATATGCTTTTTGAAACCAATTTTCTCATATGCCTTTATAGCGGGAAGGTTATCTTCATAGACCGTGAGTCGGATCTCGGTCAAGCCCCTTGCGAATGCCCACTCTTTCAACGATGCCACAATCATGGCATTTACCCCTTTTCCCCTAAAATCAGGGTGGGTGTACATGAAGCCTAAATACGCATAGAACTTATGATCTAAGTAATGCCTCGCCGGCTTTTTTAGGGCGTACCCAGAAGCAATAATTTGACCTTGGGTCTCAGCAACCACAACTTGCGCGTCTTCGGAAGTCATCAAATAGCCCAAATCGTAATAATGCACTTTTTCGTTTCTGATGGTCGGATCAAAGGGTCTTTCGGCCTCAATGACCCCTTGTTCGAATCTCAAGAGCACATCCAAATCATGTGGTGTCGCGTTTCTCACGGTAAATTCATTCATGCGGGTCGTTGTTTTATAGGATAGCAAAAAACTCTAAAGTAGCATATATTTACAAAAAAAACGATGCATTTTTTATCGGAAGCACTAGAAAATTATATCAAGGCACATTCGGAAAACGAGCCTCCTGTACTTCAACAATTGACCCGTGAAACGCATTTGAAAGTAGTGCAGCCGAGAATGATCACAGGTCATTTTCAAGGTCGGGTGTTGAGTATGCTTTCTAAGCTGATTCATCCGAGGTACATTTTGGAAATTGGCACTTACACGGGCTACTCGGCTATTTGTCTAGCGGAAGGATTACAACAAAATGGCCAGCTTCATACCATTGATATTAACGAAGAACTGACCGATCTACAAAGGAAGTATTTTGACCAGACTACCTTCGGCCAACAGATCGTGCAACATATAGGAGATGCTTTGGCTATCATCCCTACCTTGGAAATGACGTTCGACCTGGTGTTCATTGACGCTGAAAAGGTAAGTTACGATGCCTATTTTGAGGCCGTTATCAAAAAAACAAAAAGGGGTGGCATCATTCTATCCGACAACGTACTTTGGACAGGCAAAGTAATTGAACCGCTTGACCCCAAAGACAAGGCAACGAAAGTATTGCTTGATTACAACAGCAAATTAAAGGAGGATCCCAGGGTAGAAACGGTTCTGCTACCTATTCGTGACGGACTCACAGTATGTAGGGTGCTCTGAACCTTTGATGCATTTTATAAAAAATATAAGCGAAAAGCATTCCCACAAGAGAACCAACAAGAATATCTGAAGGGTAATGAACACCCAAATAAATTCTACTGAACGAAAAAAGCAATGGGTAGAGCCATATCAAATGAACAAAACCGAATCTTTTTCTCAAAAATAACACCGCCAGCGTAGCGATACTGAACGATGAGGCCGCATGGCCTGAAAAAAAACTATAGTCCAAGGGTTGTTGTACTATGCGGATCACCGATTTTATAGTTTCATCATTGTTAGGTCGTAAACGGCCCACCAATTCTTTTGTTGTGAAGATAACAATCGTCAAAACCGTTAGCATTGCAGCAAAGGCAAGTAACATCCAAAACCCCTGCTCGCGGTGATTTCGAAAAAAAAGCAAGAAAATGATCAGTAAAAAAAGTGGTGTCCAGTTTGAAAACGCGGTTATGGCCGACCAAAAACCGTCATATTCATCTATGCCCATGTTGTTGAGATAAATGAAGGCTTCCCTATCCCATTCCACGAGCTTTTCAAGCATATTATTCTCTTTTGATAGTGCCCGAAATCTTTTCGACGCCATCTTTAACCGCACCTATTTCTTTGGAAATGCCCGAGCTTACATTGCTCTTGATATCGTCGATATCTTTTTTGATATCGGTTACGAAGCTTGTATCTATGCCCTGCTTATCGGCGCTTTTCTTAATCTCTTGTTTGATATCCTCGGTGGCATCCTTAAGCTGGCGCATCCCTTTACCCAAGCCGCGGGCAATATCAGGAATCTTGTCTGCACCGAATACCATGACAACAATAAACAAAATAAAGAAGATCTCGGCTCCGCTGATGAATAAAAAGTGTGTTGAAATCATACACAAATATAATCAAGTTTAAATAGTGTAGTAACAAAGGGCCATGGTAAATTTTAAGGGTATCTTTCCTTATTTCGCAACGGTTGAAAATGTAGTCATTTTAGTAAAATAAGACGGCGAAGAATCCTGATCCATTGGTGTGCCCAAGTTACAGATTACCTCGCCGCCTTAACCTTTTGAGCTACTAAAAACGTTTACCCGCTATTAGGAGGACGATTTAAAGCCTATTTACCTTTGATGTTCTCCTTCATCTTATCAAAATCAGTAGGTCGCTCTTTCTTAGGCCATGCATTATTGGTGGTATCGATATCCGCGGTTTCAGCTTTAGGGTCTACTATCACCCCAACGAGCTCTTTCATAGACGATATCACGACACTAACCTCCTTATCGTTCTTTCGCCAAATCTCTGCTGGGTAGGTGATGTTTTCCTTAGAACCATCGGCATAGGTGTATTCAACAATAAGTGGCATGGGTATACCACCTGGTTTGTCATACGTTACCTGATAAATGTACTTTGGTTCTTTAACAGCGGCCCTTTCGGCCTCTGTCATATTATCCATCATAAACTCCTTCAAAGATTTTGAGCTTTCCATGGGCGATTTCCCTTTCATGCCCGGATCAAAATCTTCACTACCTTCTTCTACCAAATACACCAATGGGGGTAAATCGGCCTCTGTCAGATTTTGAGCCGCCATATACTCCTTCATTTTTTGGTTAGGCGTATTACTTACATAATATTTTTTAATCTCTTTGACGCCTATATCTACATAATCTGTAGTATAGAACCAACTTCTCCAATACCAATCTAAATCAACCGCCGAGGCATCTTCCATGGTGCGGAAAAAATCTTCGGGTGTAGGGTGCTTGAACTTCCATCGGTTGGCGTACGTTTTAAAGGCATGATCGAAAAGATCACGTCCCATTATTGTTTCACGCAGTATATTAAGTGCCGTAGCCGGTTTTGCATAGGCATTCGGGCCCAATTGATATACGTTCTCCGGGTTTGACATGATCGGTGATATGGTACTTTGATCCCCGGCCATGTAAGGAACTATTTTGGCAGGGTCTCCCCTTCTGGAAGGATATTTGTCATTAGGTGCTATCGCCGCTGGGTAGGCTTCCCCGAATTCCTGTTCTGCCATATATTGCATAAAGGTATCTAGGCCTTCATCCATCCACCCCCATTGGCGCTCATCAGAGTTCACGATCATCGGAAAAAAATTGTGCCCCACCTCATGGATTATCACGCTGATCATACC
>JBHJNU010000023.1:0-8058 GCA_050330515.1 Flavobacteriaceae bacterium
AGGTTGGCTCCAAAAGCCACCCAAACAAGGGCGATCGCGATGTCAATAGGCCATTCTAGTTCGGCATATTCTTTCGAAGTGGAATACCCTAAAGGAAGTGTTATGGCAGCGGCAACAATGATCAACTGCCAGCCCCAAAAGTTGAATTTGCTTAGAAAATCACTGTACATACGGGCTTTGAGCAAACGTTGTGTCGAATAGTAGACCCCGGCGAAGATGGCATTGCCCACAAAGGCAAAAATGACCGCATTGGTATGCAATGGTCTCAAACGCCCAAAGCTTAACCAAGATATACCATCGGTAAGGTTGGGAAACATGAACATAAAGGCCAGTAACAAGCCTACCGACATTCCTACAATACCCCAAAGCATTGTAGCATAGAGGAAATTCTTTACGATCTTGTTGTCGTAATAAAACTGCTGTACTTCCATAGTTTTTCAGTTGTTAGCGAAAAGAGTGAAGAGTGGTGGTAATCGATATTTTGAACGGTATCGTTTGGCTCTTTTTCTTTTTAGTTGGATTTAGTTTTTTTTAATTTGATTTTTTTTGTAATCAGCTCAGATGCAGGTTTTACCAGCTCGTCTTCGAACAGCATTCGCACCGACGGGGTGTATGTATCATCATACTGACCACTTCTTACCGAAATAATAAAAGCTGTGAAAAAGATGACCGCAACAACAATGCTGATGGCCAATAGCACATAAATAACACTCATACCTACCTGAATTACGGGGTAAAAATACCTTGCTCCAATCTCAATAAATATGACAAAAGTCAGGTTTGAAAATTATTTTAACTTCCTTGCCAAGAGATTCGTCATTACGGTTGCAAACCCCACTACGCTTATAGAACTTAAGGGCATCAAGATGGCCGCGATCACCGGTTGCAATTGGCCTGTTACGGCGAAATATAGTCCCACTACATTGTAAAATAACGATAGCACAAAACCCAGTTTGATGATTTTTACCGCCTTTCTTGAAGACAGGATGTACTGGTATAGTTCCTGGAATTTAGAAGCATCTAAAATACCGTCGCAGGCCGGTGAAAATACATTTACATTTTCAGAAATGGCAATACCTACATTGGCTTGTGCCAGGGCTCCGGCATCGTTCAAACCGTCACCGACCATAAGTACTTTCTTGCCCTGTTTTTGTAATGATTTTATAAACTCAAGTTTCTGCCCTGGTCTTTGATTGAAGTAAAGCGGGGTGAGTTTGGGCAGTAGTTTTTCCAAGTGGGCTTTTTCGCCCTCGTTATCACCCGATAATATGGCGAGTTGTAAGGTTTTAGACATGTTGTGGAATAGTTCTGAAACACCCCCACGGTATTCATTATGAAAAATGTAGCATCCTTTATAATCATCGTTAGCGCTTATGTGCACCGATGTGTTCCTCGTGCTAGGTGCCTCTATGTGGCCAACAAAATCTGCAGACCCGATTTTGATACGGCTGTTTTCCAAGATACCTAAAATGCCCTTGCCCACGTGTTCTTCATACTCATCTAATGTGGCGATATGTTGATCGGCCAACATGTTATACAGGCTGCGGCTTAACGGATGGTTAGAGGCCCGGAGCGTATTCTTTAAAAGGGATTCTTCCTCCGAGGTCAGTTGAAGGCCCTCATAGACCGCCATGCTTTTTTGGGCCGTTGTAATGGTTCCGGTTTTATCGAAAATGACGGTGTCGATTTGTGCTAGCTGTTCAATGGTCTGTGTATCTTTTAGATAGCATTTCCGCCGCCCGTAGATTCGTAGCATATTACCCAAAGTAAATGGCGAGGCAAGGGCGATGGCACATGGGCAGGCGATGATCAATACCGCGGTAAAAACATTGAGGGCCTTACTAGGGTCATAGTACAACCAAAAAATGGTCGCTATTATCGCAATGCCCAGTACTGCGATGGTAAAACGTTTGCCGATGCTATCGGTGAGAGACTGGAATCTGCTGGATTTGTCCTTCTGAAAGACAGAATTGCTCCATAGTTGTGTCAAATAGCTTTGAGAAACCGATTTGAGGGCCTCAATTTCTATGGCGCCCTTCAGTTGCTTTCCCCCGGCAAAGACTTTGTCACCTGAATTTTTGTGAACGGGCTCTGATTCGCCGGTCACGAAACTGTAGTCGATCCATGACTTTCCCTTGATGAGAATACCATCGACCGGCAATAATTCCTCATTTCTGATCAATAAGCGGTCGCCCCTTTTAATGTCGTAAACCTGGGCGGTTTCTTCTTTTCCGTTCGATAGAATTCGGGTTACGGCAATAGGGAAGTACGATTTATAATCGCGCTCAAAGGATAGGAAGGTATATGTTTTTTGTTGGAAGAATTTCCCTAATAACAAAAAGAAAACCAGTCCCGTGAGCGAATCGAAGAAGCCCGCTCCCCAATCGAAAATAATTTCCAAAGTGCTGCGTATAAAAAGTACCGAAATACCCAATGCTATCGGTACATCGATATTCAGAATTTTACTGCGCAAACCTTTGAAGGCCGAAATAAAGTAATCTTGACCGGCATAGAACACAACAGGCAACGAGAACGCGAACATCAACCAACGGAATACGCCCTCATACTGATTGAGCCAAAATTCACCCCCACTATTTTCGTTGGAGGCCAGATCAAGATAATCGGGAAACGAAAGGAACATTACATTGCCAAAAGCAAATCCCGCTACGCCTAATTTATAGATCAAACTGCGGTCAACACCTTTCTTTTTATTATCATAATCGTCTAAAGAAATATAAGGTTCATATCCGATTCGGGCCAAAAGAAGGACCACATCTTTCAATGAAACATCGGAGACACGATAGGTAATCCGTACCGTTTTCTTCGGAAAATCTACTTGGGCATTATTGACCGAGGGATTGATCTTGTTCAGGTTTTCCAACACCCAAATGCACGAACTGCAATGAATATGTGGAATATAGAGGTTGACGATTTGCAGATCACCGTCATTGAACTCCGTTAGTCTTTCAACAATAGCAGGAGCATCGAGAAAATCGTACTTTCCTTCAATCGCTTTAGGAGTGGCCCCTGCAGCCGATTGTAGGTCATAATAATAGGATAGGTCGTTACTAGAAAAAATATCATAGACCGTTTTGCACCCATTACAGCAGAATTTTTTTTCGTCGAATACAATACTTGTGTTACCACAATCATCACCACAATGGTAACATCGGTTACTTTTCATTTTACATTTGCCTTATACCTTTGACAAAATTGCGATCTACGCCAGTTGTAAAACATGATATTTGTCATGTTCGCTCTTTTTGGTAACTAGTAATTTTGTAGGGTCAGGTAAATTATTGTGCAATGAAAGATGGTATACAAACACGGTGCGAAAACTGTATCATAAGACAGTTCAATTCGTTACGGGCTATGAGCAAGGAAGAATTGAAGAAAGTATCCGATTCAAAAACTACGAAGATTGTTAAAAAGGGGGAAACCATTTTCGAAGAAGGTGATAAACTTGATGGTGTTTATTGTGTTCGCGATGGTGTTTCAAAACTTTCAAAACTGAGCGCGAACGGTAAAGACCAGATTATCAAGCTCGCGAGCAAGGGCGAAGTATTGGGTCAGCGCTCGGTCATTGCCGAAGAGCATACCAATTTGAGTGCAACCGCCATTAATGACATGGAGGTTTGTTTTATTCCTAAAGATAGTATAGTTCATATCTTGAACGCCAACCCCAATTTCACGGTAGAAGTATTGCGGCATATGGCCCATGATTTACGCGAGGCCGATGATGTTATCGTGAACATGAGCCAAAAAACGGTAAAGCAACGGGTCGCCGAGGCCTTTCTTTATCTCAAGAACAACTTTGGCGAAGATACGGACGGGTTTCTATTGTTGACCCTATCGCGTGAAGATATCGCCAACGTAGTGGGCACGGCCACGGAATCTTGTATCCGAATTATCTCCGAATTTAAGAGAAAAGGTTTTATCAAGACCTCTGGTAAGAAAATAGGTATCGCCAAGGCGCGGGCACTTCAAGATCTGGTTGAGGGGTTTTGAAACCTTCAAAAAAAATTACTGCTTCTTTATTACATATCACAACTGTTTGACCAATGGCGCGCATTTTTTGCGATCAAACAAGTTATATGGATATGGTTTTCGACTATAAAACCTGACAATTATCATAGTTTAGGTTTATCTCCAATGCTATTTTTACCCCGTTCAATTGCCCTAAAACAGGTGAAACGAACCAAAGTGTTTGATTCGATCTAGTACTTTGTCAAGTATCGAGCTGACCGCCTTTTGGAACGTTCGCCCATGCCAACGGAATGGCTAGTGAAACACATAAGAACCTTAAACATCAGTAGATGAAAAACATATTGATACCTACAGATTTCTCGGAAAATGCATGGAACGCCACCAGGTACGCGCTTGAACTATTCTCCGATCAGGAATGTGTTTTTCATGTGTTGAATACCTATACACCTAGCATTGCCCACAGTCGTTTTATGGCCTCTGTGGTAAATGGTGGTTTGGAAGACGCCACACGGGCCAACTCACAAAGAGGACTTCAAAATGTTGTGGAACGAATTCAAAAATCATTTACCAATCCTAAACATAGCTTCAAAACGGTTTCATCGTTCCGTCTTTTGGTCGATGAAGTGAAGGAATTGGTGGAGCAAGAGCGTATCGACTTGGTGGTTACCGGAACCAAAGGAGCCTCCGGTATTGATGGGGTATTTATGGGGAGTAATACGGTGCGTATCATCAAGAGCGTTAAAGATTGCCCCATTCTCGCTATTCCGCAGTATTTTGAATTCGTTATACCTTCAGAGATCGCATTTGCCACCGATTTCAGTAGGTTCTATACGGTTTCAGAATTGCAACCTTTAATCGATATGGCCCATACTTTTAATGCAGTAGTGCGCATTGTTCATGTGCAGTATGAAATCAAGGCGTTGACCGAACTACAACAGTTCAATTTAAGTATGCTGCGAAAGTATCTGGTAGCAGTTGAGCATTATGTCCATACCGTATCCGAACTGAATTCGGTTTCCAAGACCCTTGAGGTCTTTACAGATGAGCTCGATATACATTTACTCGCCATGCTGAACTATCAGCACAGTTATATGGAACGCATGACCCGCGAACCTGTTGTGCAACGTATTGCCTTTCACACCCAGATTCCCTTATTGATCATTCCAGAATTGGGCATGAACAAACATTCCAAAGGAAAAAAAGAACTTTCGTTTTCGCTTTAACCTAGGTTGGTTAATTTGTTAGGATCTAAATTTCTGGTTTACGGATAGGGCTCGGCGACTTCTACCAAAGTTGGTCGCGATTATATTCTAAATTTATGATTTCAAGGTTCAGCCAATTGAAATCGCCCGATTCCAATTTCCACGTAACCGAGCATTTATTGGGTATTTTAATGCCTTCAAATAGTTTATATTCCTCGGCCTCTATAAACCATGTTTCTCGTTGGGCATCTACACTTCCACCAAAAAAACGTTGGGTCTCGAAAGAAATGAATTCGCCGTCGGCTGAAAAGCTAAAAATGCCTGAAACAGTCATCTCGGCAAGCTTTACGGTAGCTTTGGCCGAATTTGCACCAACGGCTTCCCAAGAGCAATAGCCTTCCATCGCGGCACTGGGAAACCAACACATTTCTGCAAGGTAGCGTTGCAGGCTTCCTGAATTAATCTTTTCGTTGTCCTCTTCCTCTACTACCTTGAACAAGGCGAGTAGTTTAATGAGCATACTACCTTTACCGTTGTTCAGTTTATCCCTGCCATCCATGTAAATTAAAGGCATGACATCGACCTTTGTAATCCATATAAATGAAGGGTCAACACTATTGAAATATTGTTGCGCCGTAAACGGCATCCAAGGTCCGTCAGGTTTGGTCCTCATTTCCCCTTTTTGTTTTAGGCGGATGGATGTTGTTCTAGGTTTTTGATCGGAACCACTGTTTTTCAGCCATTTTTGCACTATAGGTGGCAGGTCTTCAAAGTGTTTTTGGGGACTTTTTGGGGGATTTTCAGGGATGTATTTTTCGAATATTTCGTTTACTTCGGCATGCGCCAAGGTCTCGAACCGAAAATGTGCGTAAGCCGTTATACTTACCAGTAGGATTATTGCATTGGCGATGGTTCCGAATTTGGTATTTTGCCAGCTGCCTATAATCAAGAATTGCGAAACGATGACCGCTATGAATGCCAAAGTGAACCACCACTCTTTCTTGGTTGCAAACAAGAAGGCCGCTAGTATGAAAAGTAGCGTCGCAATAATCCACAATACGCCCAAAGGTTTTGAACTCATTTGTGCTATGTGAGGCATTTCTGCTGGCCGGAACGCTATTGTAAAGCCTTTTAGATGAATAAGCCCGTGCACGGTTAAAAGGCATAAAAAAAGATACTTCATAACGTTCAGTTTTTATTGTTTTTGAAGTTATGACGTTTTTTTAGTGCAGGGAATGATATGCATCAGCTTAATAGGAGCGAGAATGAGGTTAGGCTAGGATACGCCCATCTTCCATCTCGATAATGCGGTCTGTACGCTTGGCAAAATCTTCGTCATGGGTCACTACCAAAAGCGAAAGGCCAACGTCTTCTTTTAGGCGTTTAAAAATGTTGAACACGTTTTCGGCGTTGTGGCTGTCTAGGTTTCCTGTGGGTTCATCGCCCATTAAAATGGTAGGATCGTTGATCAGGGCACGGGCAATGGCCACGCGTTGTTTTTCGCCTCCTGAAATTCGTGATGCCTTTTGATCGGCCAAATGCTCGATACGCAACATTTTTAACTTTTCCATACCATCATGTTCAATTTCGGCATGTGATTTCTCGGCCAATTTTTTTGCGGGAAGCATAACATTTTCTAGCACGGTGAACTCGGAAAGCAAATAGTGGAACTGGAATACAAAACCGATATTCTTGTTGCGGATGCGTGAAAGCTCATTTTGCGCCTTGCCGGTTACGAGCTCCCCATTGAGGTAGAGTTCGCCGGTATACTCTGTATCCATAGTAGATAGAATATAAAGTAAAGTAGACTTTCCCGAACCCGATTTTCCCATAATGGAAGCAAATTCTCCCTGTTTTACACCAAATGAGATATCCTTAAGTACGTGAAAGTCCTTCGGCTTTAAAAAGTGTTTGTTGATATTTTTTGTTTCCAGTACAAGGCCCATGCCCATTTATTTATTGTTTTAAAGTGTTTACTGTATCCCTGTGCTATTGGCGTATAGTTATTTCATGTTCCCCTAATGATTTTTACCGGATCAATGTGTTTCGCTTTATTTGATGGTAAATAACCCGCAACAAAGGTCGATATCAGCGCAAATATGATTCCGATAATATAGTACTCCATTTGGTAGTTGATCGGATAGGTAGTAATTGTTGGCAACGAATCGGTAGTAAAGGGGGCGTGATCGATCAAGACCGACAGGCCGAAGCCGATGAGCAAACCCATAAGGCCCCCTAGCAGACCAATGATCATGGCCTGGCTCATAAAGATCAGCTGAACGTCAAGGCCTGAAAACCCTGTTGCCTTTAATATGGCGATATCTTTCATCTTTTCGTAGATCAACATGCTCAAGATGTTATAAATACCAAAACCGGCCACGATTAATAAGGTGATCGAAACGGCATAGGTGATCAGGTTTCTGATGTTCGAACCTGTTTCGAACTGGGCATTGGCCTCATTGATATCGGTGGCGTTGACCATAAATTGCTGTTGCAATTGTTTCGCCATGGGCGGGGCCTTGTCGATATGGAAGAGTTTTACGTTGATATCGGTAACATAGTTCTGCGCTTCCCCAAGAATACGCTGGGCGGTCTTCAGGTTTACGAAACTCTGTATATTGTCGATCTCCGCGATTCCACTTTGGTAAAGACCAACGATTTTTAACGGAAAGATATTGCCGGCAACGGTGCTGATCTGTACCCGGTCCCCCACGTTGAGTGACATTTTTTTTGCTACCCCAGTGCCTAAAAGAATACCGTTTTCATTGTTCTCAAGATCTTCGGGAGTACCATCTATAATATTGTCACGAAAATTGGAGAGTCTAACTTCTTCCATAATGTCCATACCAACAAGACTGCCGCCCAATTC
>JBHJNU010000024.1:0-16845 GCA_050330515.1 Flavobacteriaceae bacterium
ATTCATGGTAAAACCCTTAAGAACAAGCTCGCCATCGGCTAAATTTTGAACGGTAAGGTCGGTGTACTTTTCGTTAGGAAATACTTGGGCCGTCATCACATACTGCCCCTTGTTGATGAAGATCTCAATCGAAGACCAGTCCATAAAAATGCGTACTTCAAACGCGCCTTCGGGCAGATCGGGTATGGGCATTTGTTGCACGCCTTTGCCAAAATCTTCTTGAAAATCTACTTTGCCCGACTTGGATCGGTCAAGTAAAAAAGTGTCCTCTGCACCCATCATGGTCAAGACCAACTGATCATTGGCACTATTGCCCAACTTCAACCGAAAATCTTTGGATACCGTTGTAAACTTGATCTCGGCCTGGCTCAGGTTCTTGTTCGCCAAGACCTTTTTAACATCAGCGACAATGATATCTCCACCACTAGCCTTGGTGTCGACCAGAGTATCTAAACCTTCGATAGGATAGTTGAACAAGGCATAGGCGCCATCAATCTTTTGCAAGCTTAACTTTCTGGGCAAGGTATTGGCGCTACGCCATTTTTCGGTAGGGGTATCACGGGCATAGGCCCAATTGCTCATCCATCCCATAAAAATAAGCTCGTTGCCCGGCGTGTTGCTAAAGGTTACCCCGGCATAGTTGTCCGTTCCCAGATCAAGCCACTTGTTTTCGGTCTGTTCGGAGGTAAAGGTCTTTCCATCAAAATCACCTACAAAATACTGGGTGCCACTACCGCCGTTGGGGGCACCCGGGTTTATACTGATCAACAGAACCCATTTTTCCTCTTCGCTACCCTCTACCTTTACCGGAAAAAGGTCAGGACATTCCCAAACCCCCCCGTGGGCACCCTTGTCCTTTCCGAAATCGCCCATATGTTGCCACTGCTTCAGGTTTTTCGAACCATAGAACTTTGCATGGTCGCCAGCGACCAATGTCAATACCCACTGCTGCGTTAGATCATGCCAAATGACCTTTGGGTCTCTGAAATCCTTGAATCCCTCATTTCCGATTACCGGGTTACCTTCATACTTTGTCCAGGTATCTCCATTATCTAAACTATACGCCATCCCTTGGGTCTGGAAATCGGTTCTGCCGGCTTTTTCTCCTTCCATCAAATGATAGGTGTAAATGGCGACCAGGGGAGGGTTTTCTTCAGTTCCGAATCCTGAGGTATTGTTTTTGTCCAAAACGGCACTTCCAGAGAAAATCATGCCTAGTTGATCAGGGTAAAGGGCTATGGGCTTATGCTGCCAATGCACCAGGTCCTTACTTATGGCATGGCCCCAGTGCATGGGGCCCCAAACGATGTCTTCTGGATAATGTTGATAGAACAAATGATAGATGCCCTTGTGGTAGACCATTCCGTTGGGATCGTTCATCCATTTTTCTTCTGGGGAAAAATGAAACTGGGGGCGGTAAGGTTCTTTGTAGTAATCCGACTCAACCACAGTGGTGGCCTGTGTTTCTTTATGTTCTTTGTTCTTACAGGAAAAGAGTATAACGATACAGGCGATCGCCCATAATGATTGATGATTTCGATTCATTGTTATAAGGTTTTAATGGAACACCATTATCGATCAAGACACCCTAAAATAGTATCTTTAAACTAATAATTTCGAAAATTATGAGATTTCTTTTTGCGATTTCCCTTTTGCTGACTTTTACCTCGCCAACATTTGGCCAAAAAGACCTAGACCGTGCACTGAAGCAATTGAATGCCGAAAGTGTGCCCTATGTATACGTGAACGAGTTAAAGGCGGCAGCGGGTTTTGTACTGCTCGATACGCGACAAAAACAAGAATACGACGTAAGTCACCTTAAAGATGCCATCTGGGTGGGTTATCAAGGGTTCAAGGAAGATGTGGTAACGCAACGGATCGAAGACAAAGGCACGCCCATCATTGTCTACTGCTCCATCGGGGTGCGCTCTGAGGATATCGGGGAAAAACTGCAAAAAGCGGGCTATACCAATGTAAAGAACCTTTACGGGGGAATTTTCGAATGGAAGAACAAAGGAAACAGTGTCTACAATAACCAAGCGATAGAAACCGACAGCGTACATACCTTCAACAAACAGTGGGGCAAGCTTTTAGATAAGGGCATTAAGGTATACGGTATAGATTAAGCGGTTTTCTATGGCTGCCAGAAGTCTCCATTTTGTGCTTTTGGCAAAACATCGATCACTTAGCCGCATTTCATTACCCAACAAAGTTGTGCATGGAAATCTTAAAATTTAAACTTCCGATGTAATCAATGCCCTAACATTTTATACCTTCATCCTTTTATTACAAGAAATACCTATACCTTGGGCATCATCCTATCTAAAGAACAAAAAAACGAAGCCGCCACCATCAACTATCACAATATAGTTTCAAAGAACCTACTGTTGATCTTTACCAGAAATCCCGAACTGGGCAAATGCAAGACCCGCCTAGCGGTTACCGTTGGTAATGAAAATGCCTTGGCTATCTATCAGTTCCTCTTGGGCCATACCGTTGCCATTACCAAAGAAACCGAAGCCGCGAAACAGGTGTGGTATTCCGAAGAAATTTGGGCGAACGATATCTGGGCCAATACCATTTATGAAAAACGCCTGCAAGTAGGCCATCATCTTGGGGAACGCATGGCCAATGCCTTTCAATCGGCATTCGCGTCAGGCTACGAGCGGGTCATCATTATTGGCAGCGACATGTACGATCTTAACCGTTCTGATATTGAAAATGCCTTTACTATGCTCAACAAAACCGATTTTGTTATTGGTCCGGCGACAGATGGAGGTTATTACCTATTGGGAATGAAAACCTTCAAACCAGAACTGTTCGAACATAAGAATTGGGGCAGCGCTACCGTTCTAGAGATGACCCTGAACGACCTGAAAAACGAAAACATACACCTGTTAGATGCCCGAAACGATGTGGACGTATATGATGATATCAAAGACATCGCGGCATTTCAACCTTATCTGAAGAACATATGATACTGACAGAGAAACAATTACAAGAATCTACGGCGTATTTAAAGAGCAAAGGTTTTGAACACCCTGAAATCGGCATAGTACTTGGAACGGGACTAGGCAAATTGGCCGACGAAATCGAAAACCCGATAGAGGCACATTATAACCATATTCCCTATTTTCCCCTGGCTACCGTAGAATTTCATACCGGTAAATTGATCTATGGCGATTTTCAGGGGAAAAAAGTGGTGGTCATGCAGGGCCGCTTTCACATGTACGAGGGTTACGACCTGATGGATGTAACCTACCCCATTCGGGTCATGCACCAATTGGGCATCAAGAAACTGTTCATTTCCAATGCGGCCGGTGCCATCAACCTTAACTTTAAAAAGGGCGATATCATGCTCATCGAAGACCATATCAATCTTCAGGCTAGTTCTCCATTAGCCTTTAAAAATGTTTCACAGTTCGGCGACCGTTTTGTTGACATGTTAGAGCCCTACGATAGGGACATGCGTACGAAGTTATTGGAAATCGCCAAAAGAGAGCAGATAACCATGCACCAAGGGGTCTATGCGTCGGTAATCGGACCGCAGCTTGAGACCAGGGCGGAATATCGCATGTTAAAGATTTTAGGGGCCGATGCGGTTGGTATGAGTACGGTACCTGAAGTAATAGTGGCCAATCATTTACGACTACCCATTGTGGCCGTATCGGTTTTGACCGATGAATGCGACCCTGATCACCTTCAACCCGTGAATATTCAAGAAATTATTGAAATCGCTGGCAGGGCAGAACCTAAAATGGTTAAACTATTCAGGGAACTGTTAAAGACAATTTAATAATTGCCCAACAAATAAATGAACAGGACCGACCCCCAAATCAGCATTATTATTCCCGTATTGAACGAAGAACAATGGATTTCACGTGTTCTTGGGTACCTGCTTCAAAACGGTTCTTTAAAAAACATCAAAGAAATACTTGTCATTGACGGAGGAAGTACAGATGATACTGTTCAAAAGGCGATCGACTTCGGTGCCGTGGTAGTTCATTCTGCCAAAGGTCGTGCAATACAAATGAACCAAGGTGCTAAAATGGCAACGGGCGAAGTGCTGTATTTTTTGCATGTTGACACATTACCTCCAAAATACTATGATGAAAGCATTATCGAAGCCGTTGCGCGTGGCTATCAAGTGGGCTGCTTTCAGATGAAATTCGACAGCGATAGTCGTTTTTTGAAATTCTTCGCTTGGTTCACCAGGGTCAACCATAAATTATGCCGCGGGGGCGACCAAACGCTCTTTATCACCAAAGAACTATTTTCGAAATCAGGCGGGTTTGACGAAAAATACGTGATCTATGAAGATAACGAGTTCATCAACAGAATCTATAAAATGGCCGAATTTAGAGTGCTACCAAGACATGTGAAAACCTCTGCACGACGTTACGAAAAGCATGGAGAAGTCAGGTTGCAGTACCATTTTGGGGTGATCCATCTAAAGAATTTTTTTGGTGCCGGACCTGACCAATTATACGATTACTACAAGCGCAAAATAGCAATTTAGCGAATGGGGCCAATCTCGCCCCCCTCAAAATCAAGCAAGACACCTTCCGAGATCCATTTGGCAATGGCCTGACGGTTTTCGGGCTCTAATATGCGGCGCTGATCCTTCGCACTTCGAATATTACCTATTTCTATGAAAGTCATCGCCGGGTGGGTCTTCTTTACCATGTACAATGAGGTCCTATCCTCAAAAGTACCTGTGTAGGTGCGATTGGGCTGGTACTTTTTGTACTTTTCCTGAAAGGTCTTGTGAATACTTTCTGCCAGTTTCTTACCGTTCTTACTATTTTCATGATGGTAGAAGAATACATCAATGCTCTCTCCTTGGCTTCTACTATCAACATGGGTTTCGATCAACCTTTGGTACTTTCCACGATTTTTACTGTGAAGGTCATTGATAATATCAACGCGCTGCTTTAAACGCGCTACATGGTTAAGGGGAATAACCTGGTCAGGATAGGCCACCTCATCATGGTCGATCTCGAGAATCCGTTCATCACGAATACCATCGTTCGGGTCTCTGATAATGATATAGACCGTCGCCCCATGGGCTATCAGTTCTTTGGCGAGGCGCAAGGTAATGTCGTAGGCATATTCATCTTCAGCAATCGCCTTTCCGGCATAATTAGCCATGGCGCCGGGATCTGGCCCGCCATGGCCTGACACTAAATAGTATATCGCATCTTTCAGCTTTTCGCTTTTGGGGAGCACCAGAGCATGTTCTCTTCCAAAAATAGGGAACTCCTTTCCTTCAATTACCTTGATATCGCCTGCCTTTGTCTTTAGGGAGTCAACTACCGAAACCGTTTCTAACTTCACTTTCGGAATCACATAATTTCGACCTTCGTAGAGATGCACACTATCGCGAAGGTTATCCATATTCATCGCAATAAAGTCGTCATAGGCTTCATAGGGGTTCACGCCGTGCTTTCGAAGAAGGGAAAGAATACCATCGCCCTTTTCGGCCGTCACCCTAGCTAAAGAATCTTGAGCGGAAGCGAGGTTGATGCCAAGGAATGCCAACATGATGATAACCTTGGCCCTATTAAATATCTTTAGGTACATTTTAAAACAGGTTTTGAAGGCAAGTATCAATAACAATGCCTAGTACAAATTTAAATAACCTAAATGAAGTTGAGTGCGTTCCTTGAAGAAATAGTTAACGGAGTATTCAACAGCTGAAAAGGGGCAAAAGCCCATTATGATAAGGCGCTAGTCAAAAATACTGCCCTAATCCAAAAACAAAGCCCTGCTGCGCATCTTTGGTAATACCATACCCATAGTCGACCCGAAAGATAGCATTGAATATTTTTTTATGCATAAATCGAAGTCCTACCCCAGGGTAGATCCGAATATTCTCCTGATCGGCAAAATCGCTAAAATCACCACCTGGGTTGCGCCACGAACCAGCGTCGACAAAAATATTGCTTTGCAGTACGAACCAGTTTTTATCGATTAAGGTATGGCGGTATTCGGTGTTTAGCACTATGGCACCCGTTCCCCTATCTATTCTATTGCCTACTCCCCTAATATTTAAATTATTATCAACTGTAAAGGGAGCGAAGGGGGTGGGCAAGTTACTGGCCAGACCAAGTCTTAAACGACTGGCCCAATTACCGCGTTGCCCCACCCTTTTAAAATAGGCAAAATCATTGAAACCTATTAAAAATTCGGGCAGCGCCGTATTGGAACTGCCAACATACTGGAAATTCAATGAACTACGGAAGCCAGATAGGTAGTGATAAAAATATTCGAGATTATCATAGTTATATAAAAACTTGAAGAGGTGCTTGCCTACGTTCAAGGCCTGGGGTATAGTAGGGTTGGTAGCCCCCTCCAGGTATTGATAATCTTCGGTGAAAAGGCTAAACCCCAGTTCAAATCGGTTCTTAAAGTTAAGTTCGTACATTCCCAAAAGCTCAAAACCTTCATTGTTGTACTTGTAATCGGCGGTTGTATTATCGAAGAAAACCGGTTCAAGGGTCGTAAAATTTTGGTAAATAAAGTTTAGGCCGAGCCTATTGGTGAAGAGGTAAGGCGCCCTGACGTTGGCACCGTAAGAATCGAAAACATCGAACTGGTAAAACCCGCCAAGGGCAATGTTCCGGCCTAAAAGATTGAATTCTTGCAAGCCTGCCCGAAACGCGAAATCATCATTGCTTGAAGTGAAAAGGTTGGCAAAAGGAATCAGCGTAAAACTCTCCTCCACATAATAGTTAAGGCTCACGTTACCGTCCTCGGTAGACAAAACTTCGAAATAGGCATGGGCAATAGAGGGCAGACGCTTCAAGCGCTCCATATCTTCTCGGAAGATGAGCGAGTCTAGGGCCATTCCGGGTCTTGCCGTTATCAGCTTCTTTAAAAACTCAGGTTTTGTTCGTTTGGTACCTAAAACCGAAATCTCAGCTATGCTGTTTTCTTGGGAAAAGCCGGCCGTCAGAAAAAGAAAAAAATAGAGTAACGACGCCTTGGCCCACATACCATATATATTGCGGTTCAAAAATAATACATAGAAATTACAAATGTATCACACGATTGTCTTAGGTATCATTTTATCATTAGTCCGTAACCCATAAATATGGTCTTCGCTAAAGCAGTTCATTCGGTTCAATAAGGCAAGTGAAGGCTATTGTAACCAGGCAAAACTACTGTGGGTTGAAAGAACGTTCAGAGAACATATTGACCCAATTGTCTTCGCTAACGGCCATCAGGCTAAAATTATACATTACGCCACTGGTCAATGCATCAGGGGTACCTTTTGTAATATTGAGCACCACATTGTCCAAATTATAGAACCGGAACATTTTATCAAAGGTATAGGTGCCCGAGATCAAATTGTTCTGCGCATCGGAAATAACTTGAAAGTAAATTACACTGTCGTCATAGCGACCATCGGTCCATGAAAAAGAGGGCATGTTCGTGGCGAGGTCGAAGCTAATATTCTGCGGAAGATATTCGGTCGGTTTTGTGTTCTGTTTAAGTCTGATCGGATTTGATAGATGGGTTTTTCCCTCTTGGTCAAAAGCAACGATGACCCATTTTTCTTCTTCGGCCGTAATTTCGAATTTTTTGAGAAAGCCATTGAAAACGTCTTCTATCGGGTGCAGTACAGGTACATAATTGCTAAAATCATTTTTATCATCATCACTGCTTCCGGTCTCAAAATACTGAAAATTAGTGGCACCGGTTCGCGGGTAAAAAAAGACATTGATCTTGTCGTTGCCCTGGCTAGTCGCGGCACAGGCAATGACATTATCAAGAACCACTTCTTTACTTGCCAGTGAACTGTCAAGGGTGTTCTGCTCTACTAGGGCATCTGTTGAGCAGGCAACAAAAATTAGGGCGAAAATGAGGGAACAAGTTCTAAACATATTAGTGTGTTTTAAAGACTTCAGCGATTATGTGCTGTGCTGGTTTATTCTGTGGGGTAAAACGATTGTCTTGCCCACCCCCTGCTTTCGTATGGTCTATGAACCATTTCCAAACGTAACCTCCTGCAAACCAGTCTTCTGTCCAAAATTCGGCGAAGATAGCTTTTTTTGCATTTACTTGGGCCTCCAGGTTGACATTTTCGTCGTTTTGATCTACCAACCACGGTTTTTTTGCTGTATAGTCCATACTGCGATACCCGAATTCGGTAAAGATAACGGGCTTGTTTTTGGCTTTTGACAGTTCTTTTATTTGTACTTTCCACTTCTGCCAGCCACTTCGCAATTGTTCTACACTGGGTGTTCTTTCTTCGGACAAGGGAAAATAGGCGTCAATACCGATATAATCCAAATCTTCCCAAAACGTTGTTCTTGGATATTCGTCCCAATTCGCGGCATAGGTGAGTTTACCTTTATACACTTTTCTGATTTTTTGCACGAGCCTTTTCCAGTACGCCGGCCTAGCCTTTACAAACTGTTCCAACTCCGTTCCAATGCAGAGTAGTTCGGCATTGGTATCTTCGGCCAGTTCGGCATAGGTTAAAATGAAATCGTCGTATGAATTTTCCAACTGTATCCAGTGCTCTTCAGAATTCATTTTCAAGGTGCCCGTGAACGCTCCCTGCCAAATCCAGATCTGGGGCTTCACCATGACCTTGATCCCGTTATTTTGAAGCATTTCAATATATTGCTTGGCCCCATTTTTTGTCTCCCCGTACCACTGTCGGTCCGTATTGTGAATAATTTCGGGGGTATGGATATCTCTTATAAAACCGAACGGCATCACCGCAGCGTGGTTCGCATTTACTTTCAATACCTCTTCAATGTGTGATTGGGCGACCTCTTCACGGGAGGCTACAAAACTAACCCCGTTCATCTTTTTTGTCGCCTGTCCCGAACAAGAAAATGGTAAAAAACACAGCAATAGATATCCTAAGGTCCTCATTCAATTGTATTTAAGAACATCTAAAATAGGCTTTTTTCCTTTTGTTAACGATAGTTTGAACCGATCTTTAACCTTCATGCACCGTGCGTAAAAACCAACCATAAATATCCTACCTAAAAAAATTCAAAAAGCATGAGTACCCTTTCAGCTCTTTAAAAGATTCCCCTCAGACCGATATTATAGGTCTCACCAAGCCCCGTATTGGCCCCCCTTACGAAATTCGTGTAAAGCAGCTCAAGATTTAGCGCCTTGGTCAACTGATACTTTGCACCACCACCTACCGCGGTAAAATCTTGAGTGAAATTATTACCTAGGTCAATACGCTGTGAATGTTGTGCCAACACCAAAACAGTGAACTTTGAACTTGGAAAATAGCTTAAGAATAAGCCCGGGTTAAGGTTCAGACTATTATTGGCGAAACTTTTCTGACCGTCACCTACATTCAACTCCGTGGTGAACTCTGAAAAAAGTTGCCAGTCTCCGCCAGGGAAGGTATAATCATAGAACAATCGGTTTTGCCAAACAAAACCATTTTGCTCCAAGAAAACCCCATTGTTATTATTGATCGGGAGAAAATCCTCGCTTTCATTATCGATAAGAGGAATAAAAAAAGAACTTTGTATACTGAAATTACTTACCGACGCGAAGGGCACGAATTTCAGTGAGGGCGCAATCGCGGTAAGGCCCGCTCTTGCGGTACCTGCTTCGCCATCAAATTTAAACACCTCCAAGGCCCCCCTGTCGGCTACTACGTTTGACCGTACCCTTGCAATGAGGCCCAGATTTACCCTATTGTTATTGCCAGCGCCGGTGTAGAACTCGAAAGTTGCCGTGAAAAAAGTTTGTCTTGGTTCTTTTCCTTCGGTAAACGTGCTCTTGCTCTGGGTATACAGATTGTTGAACCACTTCACGTCATATTGACCTTTACCGATCAATTTTGAAGGTGTATATTGCTGTATGTTGCTTTTTTCCTCTTCGGGTTCTTGGGCCAACTCTTCTGGCATTTCTTTCTGGTTCGTATCATTTTGGGCGAAGCAGTTGCTGCTTGCAAAAAGTAAAAGTGCTATGAATAGGTAGTTTTTGGCCAATTTCATGGTATTGTTTTTTAGGATGAATGTTAACTTTATTGAGTGAAATTCTGAGAAGACCCACACTTATCTTCAACTTATTGGAAGGTCAATGTATGCATATGCCCCCTTACTTGAGGTCGTTGAGTGTCCAATCATAAGGGTAATACGAGACTTTGGCCTTTTCAGGAAGTTGCTCTGACCTGTGTGCATTAATGTAATCCACCACACTACCGTCATTTTCAAAATCACTTTTGTACCACTCGAAAATCTGTGAAATTTTAACCTTGCCTTTATCGACCTGTATGAACTTCGGATCGTTCAACGCCAGTTTGGCCTGTTTTTCCAATTGATCGTTCAAGGTAGCGGGCAGGTAAGCTTGGCTAATTATCGGAGGGCAACCTAAGCCTCCGCAAACAAGCACAAAATGAAATCTAGGCTCTTTAGGGAAGTTTTTACGAAGCAGGATATTTTCAATATCGTTCAAGGTTATGCTCTCACCTCCGATATCGTATTTGGTCTTATCGAAAAACCCTGCTTTGTCAAGAGGCGATTTTAGCGGGTAATTGTCTATGATACCTTTGATCACCGCGAGATTGTAACCATTGATCCAAAAGGCCTGATATTCGTTCATGTTTTCTTTTGCAACCGAAATGCCTTTGGCCATAACAAGCAAATCATCCAATGCTGCGGTATTGTTCTTAATGGCCTTATAATCTACCCTTCCATTCTTTACATAGGCTTTAAAGAACGAATCTGACCTTGAGAAAAATTCTGAAGTGCCTTGAGCGGTAGAAACTGCCAAAATCAAAAACATAAATAGGGTTACTATCAAATTCTTTTTCATCATAATCGTTTTCTTGAATTAAAACTTATGCCTATGTCGCTGGTGCAATGAAATCCATACAAAAAACTGTTAATTTATGTTTTTTTTAAGATTTCATATCGGTTTATATCCTATAAAATAAGCGACAAAATCTACTTGCACTATTTAAATTCGTACTGAAAACCACATCAAAATTAAGTTCTTATCTTTAATTGCGACATAAGGGGTAATCATCAAAAATATGGAACATATTGTCATCATAGGTAATGGTATTGCGGGGGTAACGGCCGCAAGGCACATTAGAAAGAATTCCGATAAAAAAATTACTGTGGTTTCGGCAGAAACCGATTATTTCTTTTCCCGTACCGCCCTCATGTATGTTTACATGGGCCATATGAAATTCGAACATACCCAACCCTACGAGAACTGGTTCTGGAAAAAGAATAGAATCGATCTGGTAAAGGGCTTTGTAACTACCGTTGACCATAGCCTTAAAAAGCTGGTCTTAAAGGATGGGAGCACCATTGATTATGACAAACTGATCATCGCAAGTGGATCGAAACCGAATAAGTTTGGTTGGCCAGGACAAGATTTGCACGGTGTTCAAGGTCTCTACTCTAAACAAGACCTTGACCTACTTGAAGCTAATGCCCCCGATAACAAGAGCTGTAAAAGAGCCGTTATTGTGGGCGGTGGATTGATCGGTATTGAAATGGCGGAAATGCTGCGGAGCAGAAAAATTCCCGTAACTTTTTTGGTTCGCGAAGACAGTTTTTGGAACGGCGTGCTGCCGCAGGGAGAATCGCAAATGATCAACGAGCATATTCTGGAACACCATATCGACCTTCGACTGGGCACGAACTTGGTCGAAATATTATCTGATGCCACCGGAAGGGCAAGAGCCGTGGTAACCGATAAAGGAGACACCATTGAATGCAATGTAGTTGGCCTCACCGCCGGGGTAGGCCCTAACATTGATTTTTTAAAGGACACTGGTATCGATCTTGGCCGTGGCGTTAAGGTAAACCGCTTTTTAGAAACGAATATTAAGGATATATATGCTATCGGTGATTGTGCCGAACAACATGAAGGCATCGGACTAAGAAGACCTATTGAAGCCGTTTGGTATACCGGTCGCATGATGGGTGAAACCGTGGCACAGACCATTTGTGGCAATAAAATTGAATACAAGCCAGGTCATTGGTTCAATTCCGCCAAGTTTTTAGACCTAGAATACCAAACCTACGGATGGGTATTCAGTAATCAGGGAAAGCAGGATCATGAACAACATTTTCATTGGCGACATACCACTGAAAAGAGCTGTGTAACGGTCGCCTTTCATAAAGATACCAAGCAATTTTTGGGCATCAATACCTTCGGTATCAGAATGCGCCACGAAGTTTTCGACCGTTGGCTTACCGAACAACGTGATGTCAACCACATCATGGAATATCTAAAGGATGCCAATTTCGACCCCGAATTCTACAAACAGTACGAAAATGACATCGTATCGAAGTTCAATTCGGAATTCGGAACGAATATCAATCCCAAGAAAAAAAGTTGGAAACGAATATTTGAAAGAGTCTAAAAGCCAAAAGATTTTTGGCCCCCATTTTAATTCACAACCATTGAAGTTAAAACCAACGAATAAGCCATCGTATACATGAAAACAATTAAGAACACAGGCCTTGTCATCTTCCTGATCGGACTGGCAATTTTCACGGCACTTCCGCTACTCGGCACGTTTAACCTGAACCAAGCTACCTTTGATGAAATCATTGCCGAGAAAAGGATCTCTAGCGAGATTTTCATCGAGGGAATTCAAAAAAAGGTCATTGGTAAAGAAATGGGAATGGTTTCTCTTTCCGCCGTGGTTTCCGAGCTATTGGAAAATGCAAATTCACAACATGTAAAGAACAAAGAATACAAAAAGAAAATATACGCCACTGCAAGCGATATGGCCGCCTTGATCGGTAAAAAATCGGGCACTGGGTTTATAGCCGAAAACAAAGGGGTGATGTGGTTCTTGACCTTTGGCCTGGGGATGATAGGAGCCCTAATGTTCATTGTGCCCAATGTTGTTCTTCTGGGCAAAAAGGGCATTAAAAATGACGGCATTTACCATGAAAGTGCCACCAATCAGGGATGGATCGCCTGGATGGTCTTTATCTTTTTGGTCTCCTTTTACATGGTGCTTTATTTCGCTTCTGAATATGCGGTAAACTGGACCTATTTGGTTGACCCCATTAGTCAGAGCCTCAGTGGTAACCCGGCCGGCCACTGGTTTGTTTATGGTTTTATGTATTGTGCGGTTATGACCGTTATGGCCGTTCGCATGTATATTAAATACCGGCATAATGTCTACCAAATGGTGCGTACCACCTCCGTTCTGTTCTTTCAAATCGTATTCGCGTTTTTAATTCCTGAAATTATGGTGCGTTTACAAATGCCTTACTACGATTTCAAAAATGCCTTTCCGTTAGATTACGATTTCTTTTTCCAATGGAACCTGAAGTCCCTAATTAGCAGTGGTGGGATCGGCATGTTCATTCTAGTTTGGGGCATTGTATTGACTTTGGTCATCGTACCCGTTATGGTCTATTTCTTCGGTAAAAGATGGTACTGCTCATGGGTTTGCGGCTGTGGTGGGCTTGCCGAAACTTTGGGCGACCCCTACCGTCAACACTCTAGCAAATCACTTTTTTCTTGGAAGGTAGAACGGTGGTTGATCCACGGGGTTTTAGTCTTTGCGGTAGTAATGACGGGCATGACGCTCTATAGTTTCTTTACCGAATCGGGCACTGTTCTGGGAATCAAGACACAAGCGGTACAAAATACCTATAGCCTTGCTATTGGTTCGGTATTTGCCGGGGTTATCGGCACGGGATTTTACCCTATTTTCGGTAATCGGGTTTGGTGTAGGTTCGGTTGTCCACTAGCAGCTTACCTCGGTTTTGTACAACGTTTCAAATCGAGATTTCGGATTACCACAAACGGCGGTCAATGCATTTCATGTGGCAACTGTTCTACCTACTGTGAACAAGGTATCGATGTAAGGGCATATGCCCAAAAAGGAGAGAACATTGTACGGTCAAGCTGTGTAGGTTGTGGCGTTTGTTCGGCCGTTTGCCCAAGAGGGGTCCTGAAATTGGAGAACGGTCCGGAAAAAGGGCGGATCAACCCCACACAGGTGTTGTTAGGAAATGATGTTGACCTGATGGAGTTGGTCAATGAAAACTAGGTTTCATTTATATTCATGAGAACCTTGAGGTTCGTTATTTTAACGAGTCGATTATCTGAAATCAAAAAACATCCCAATTGCTGTGTTAGTTTCAAATCATTTCTTCGACAATAGTCGAAATTGAAACAGCGCTATGTACTTCAAACTGTTCCTTTTACTCGCTTTTTTATCCTCGGGAAACCCTTCCGAAAAAAATACCCTATACCTTAAGGAATTTTATGAAACCGGCAGAACCAAAGCGGAAGGTTGGATAAAAAATGGTTTAAAGGAGGGGTATTGGCGGTTCTACCATAAAAATGGTAAAATTGCCCAAAAGGGAACCTACTATAATGGAAATCGTGAAGCATATTGGTATTTTTACACCGAAAACGGAAAACCGCAACAACAGGGTCATTACCTGAACGATAAAATGACCGATTGGTGGCTTTTTTATGACGCCTTCGGAAAAATCGATCACAAATGCCAACTGAGCGAAGGCATAAAGAATGGCTATTGTTTGCAATATAGCAACGAGGAACTAACTTCGGCAGTAAAGTACGAAAATGGTAAAAAAATCAAGATATGGACCAGTTTTAGCAGTTTTAGGCGTGAGAACAAACTATCCGATTTGAAGTAAATGACCAACATTAAAGTGATCATTCCCGCGTTCAATGAAGCAGATTCAATTGCAGCGGTAATCCATGAGATTCCCGATTCGGTCTCCGAAATAATAGTTGTTAACAATAATTCTACTGACGAAACCTCCAAGAACGCCCAAAATGCGGGGGCTACGGTACTTTTCGAAGACAGAAAGGGCTATGGTTATGCCTGCCTGTGTGGAATAAATTATGTAGCTCAGGCATCCGCTCCCCCTGATATTATCGTATTTATTGACGGAGACTACTCCGATTATCCTGAAGAATTGACAAAAATCGTTGCCCCCATTTTAAATAAAGGTTATGATTTTGTAATTGGAGCACGGGTCAAGAGACTAAGGGAGGAAGGTAGTATGACCCCACAGCAGGTTTTTGGTAATTGGCTTGCAACTTTTTTGATGAAACTGTTCTTTAGGGCAACGTTTACAGACCTTGGCCCCTTCAGAGCGATAAAATACAAGAAGTTGCTTGAATTACAAATGGAGGACAAGACCTACGGCTGGACGGTTGAAATGCAGTTGAAGGCACTTAAAAAGAACCTGACATACACTGAGGTGCCAGTGCGTTACAAAAGAAGAATTGGTATTTCTAAAGTGTCAGGTACGGTAAAAGGTAGTATATTTGCAGGCATAAAAATACTAGGTTGGATATTCAAATACAGCATCAAATAATATGGGTTTATTAATCACTTACATCGTTCTCGCGGTCTACAGTATTTCTTTATTACTGATTTTCCTTTACAGCTTGGCGCAACTTAACCTTCTGGTCAATTATCTGGGCAATAAAAGACGAAATGAGGTCGCACCAAAGTTCAATCTGTTAGACCCTAGGGAAATTCCTTATGTTACCATTCAACTTCCCGTTTATAACGAGGAATATGTTATGGACCGTTTGCTGGACAATATCGCTAAGATAGCCTATCCAAAAAGTAAACTAGAGATCCAGGTCTTAGACGATTCAACTGATGACACGGTAATCGATACCGCGAAGCATATAAAAAGACTGAAAGAAACCGGTTTGGACATTACCCATATACGCCGTGTAAACCGTCAAGGTTTCAAGGCAGGTGCACTAAAGGAAGGTTTGGAAATAGCAAAAGGCGATTTCATAGCCATCTTTGACGCTGACTTTTTACCCGATAGTGATTGGTTGAAAAAGACGGTGGTGTATTTCAAGGATGAGGAAATTGGCGTTGTTCAAACCCGCTGGGGGCATATCAATAGGGATTATTCTACCCTTACACGTATTCAGGCCTTTGCCTTGGATGCGCATTTTACCCTTGAACAAGTAGGGCGCAATTCTAAGGGCCATTTTATCAACTTCAACGGTACTGCAGGTATTTGGAGAAAAGAATGTATTCTAGATGCCGGTAACTGGGAAGGTGATACGCTTACGGAAGACCTCGATCTAAGTTACCGCGCACAATTGAAAAATTGGAAGTTCAAGTATTTAGAAGATGTGGAGACCCCTGCAGAACTTCCTGTGGTAATAAGTGCGGCCCGATCGCAACAGTTCCGTTGGAACAAGGGTGGAGCCGAAAATTTTAGAAAATCGGTTTGGAGTGTGGTATCGGCCAAGAACATTTCATTTAAAACAAAGTTTCACGGGGTCATGCATTTATTGAACAGTTCAATGTTTCTTTGTGTGTTCCTGGTAGCCTTATTGAGTATCCCTGCCATGTATATAAAGGCTATTTTTCCCCATTTAGACTGGGTATTTAAATTGCTTCAGTTCTTTGTGCTCAGTACTATTATTCTTTTTGTTTGTTATTGGTTCACCTATAAAAGTATACAGGGCAGCAGTTTTGACAATTTTGTAGATTATATTCGGCTTTTCTTTACCTTCTTCTCCGTTGCACTTGGGTTTTCATTGCATAACTCGATCGCCGTTTTGGAAGGTCATATGGGCAAAAGAAGTGAGTTCGTGAGAACCCCCAAATTCAACCTCAGCAGCATTACCGATAGTTGGAAAGGCAATAAATACCTAACTACGAAACTTTCGCCTAACATGATTTTAGAAGCTGCTTTAATGGTTTATTTTCTGTTTGGAATGTATAGTGCCATACCCTTGAACGATTTTGGTCTGTTCCCTTTCCATTTTATGTTGTTTCTTGGCTTTGGCTTTGTATTTACAAAGTCGTTGACTTCAAGAGCATAAACAGCGGGTAATATCGATATAAAAAGG
>JBHJNU010000025.1:0-20154 GCA_050330515.1 Flavobacteriaceae bacterium
GTACGGCCAATTATTTTTGCAGCACTTTGGTAGACCGAATAGTTTCAGGGTATCCAACCGATAGGGCAGAAGCGCTACAAGCTGAATTGGGTTTTACAGATAGTTTGCTCGTAGCAGGCGAACAGTATCATAGCTGGGTAATTCAGCGTGCTGGTCCGGTTTCGGATGAATTGCCTTTTTCGAAAACAGGTTTGAACGTTTCTTTCGTTGATGATCTAGCCCCATATCGCGAGATGAAGGTTCGACTGCTCAACGGTGCCCATACCTCCATGGTTGCAGTAGGTTATCTTGCCGGACTTCGTCTGGTCAAAGAGGTGATGGATGATGCTACTTTATGTAGTTTTGTTGAATCACTTTTATTGGAGGAAACTTGCCCAACAATGAATTTCCCCGAAGAGGTTAAGCAGCGTTTTGTAAAAGATGTTATGGATCGTTTTAGAAATCCGACCTTAAAGCATCAGTTGATCAGTATTTCACTTAACAGTACCTCTAAATTCGTTTCGCGATTGTTACCTACACTAAAAGATTTTCAAAAAAGTAGGGGAGAGCTTCCAAAACGTATTGTTTTCGGGTTGACCTGTTTGATCCGATTTTATAAGGGAGAATTTAACGGTATTGAAATACCTGTCAACGATAACCCAGAAGTCTTGGCCTTTTTCAAAGTAAATTGGTCGAGATTGGTTACTGACGAAATTAACATAGAAACAATGGTAGGCATTATTTTGGGCAATAGTTCCATTTGGGGCGAAGATCTAAATGGAATTCCAGAACTAACGAGAACAGTTTCAGATCAACTCAATGCCCTTGATAAAAATGGCGTTGCCCATGTATTGAAAATATTGTAACAAAAGGCTTATCTTTCTTGGTAAAAATAGTAGCTAATGATTATTGATGCCCACCAACATTTTTGGAAGTATGATTCTATAAAGCATTCATGGATAAGTGAATCGATGGCTGTTCTTCGCAACGATTTTTTACCCGCTGACCTGAAGAAGATTTATGCTGAAAACGGAGTTGATGGTTGTGTGGCCGTGCAGGTTGACCAAACACTGGATGAAACCGATTTTCTTTTGGATCTGGCCCAAGAAAATGACTTTATCAAAGGGGTTGTTGGTTGGGTTGATTTCCGCGCAAAGAATATCGATATGATGCTTGAGCACTATCAACCTAAGAAAAAGTTAAAGGGGTTTCGGCATATAGTTCAAGAAGAGGCTGACCATAACTTTTTATTACGCCCTGATTTCGTAACGGGCATTTCGTACTTAGAAAAATATGATTTCGTTTATGACATTCTTATTTTTCCACATCAGCTGGGCGCTTCTTTAGAACTGATCAAGAAATTTCCCCATCAAAAGTTCATTATTGACCATTTGGCAAAACCGTATATCAAGGATGGTTTTTTTGATGGATGGGCCCTTCTGATGACTGAAATAGCAAAACACGAAAACGTATACTGTAAATTGTCTGGCATGATTACAGAAGCTGATTTCAATTCATGGAAACCTGAGCAGTTCAAACCGTATATCGATTTGGTCTTTCGGGCTTTTGGTCCTGAAAGACTACTGTACGGATCTGATTGGCCAGTATGCCTGCTAGCAGGCAATTATGGGCAGGTTAAAAAGTTGGTGACCGACTACGTTTCTGAACTATCTACCACAGAAAAGACAGCGATAATGGGTGGCAATGCCATAAAATTTTATAATTTGTAACCGGTATAGATACTCGAAAATCAGTAGGTTTATTAGCAGTTGACATAGGTAGAATATTTACCGCAGTTCAACAAGTAGAAATGGCGAACTATGGAGTTAGGTTTAAAAAATAAAGTAGTGCTGGTCAGCGGTGCCGCTGGAAAGGAAGGGAGTATCGGGGAGACCCTTCTGCAAAATTTGGCCGATGAAGGGGCTATTCCGGCTATTATCGATAGAAATGACCGAGGTTTTGACTATGCCGTGCGCCTTCAAAAAAAGGGTGTCGCTGCGATTTTTTGTAAGGCGGATGTCACCGATCCAGGCCAGGTCAAAAATGCAGTGGATACCATTGTAGCGAAATATGGTAGGATCGATGCTGTCATCAATAATGTAGGTGTCAACGATGGGGTAGGTTTAGATGCCACCTATGAGGCATTTATGGATTCTTTAAAACTGAATTTGGTAAGTTATTTCTTGGTGGTAAAGCATGCCTTGCCTTGGCTAAAGAAATCAAAGGGTAATATTCTGAATATAGGCTCAAAAGTGGCGTTGACGGGGCAGGGAAGAACTTCGGGCTATGCGGCCGCCAAAGGTGGGGTACTAGGTCTTACCCGAGAATGGGCGGTAGATTTATTGGGTGACGGTATTCGATGCAATGCAATAATTATTGCTGAAAGTTGGACACCTTCTTATGACACCTGGATATCTTCTTTGGAAAATGGAGAAGAAAAGTTAAATGCCATCAAGAATAAGATTCCGTTAGAAAGAAGAATGACCACTCCCCAAGAAATTGCGAATATTTGTTTGTTTACCATTTCTGAGAGATCATCACATACCACGGGCCAATTCATCACGGTAGATGGTGGGTATATACATCTAGATCGAGCCTTGCTTAATGAATAATACAATTCCGAACCTATGTCTAAACCTCTGAAAGTTTCAGTGGTGCCAAAAGAACTTTTGGTACCGTTTATTGCCGCGACCTCTATTTTTGCACTCTGGGGTTTTGCCAATGATTTGACGAACCCAATGGTGGCCGCCTTTAAAAAGGTTATGGTACTCTCCAATGCGGAGGCCTACAATGTGCAGTTCGCATTTTATTTTGGGTATGGGGTTATGGCAATACCTGCCGCTTTGTTTATCAGAAAATTCAGTTATAAATCAGGTATATTATTGGGCTTGGCACTTTATGCCATTGGGGCGGTACTTTTTTATCCTGCGGCTGAAAACGGCTCCTATGGCTATTTTTTGATTTCGCTTTTCGTGATTACCTGCGGACTCGGATTTTTAGAAACCACATCGAATCCTTTGATACTTTCCATGGGAAGTTCTGAAACCGCTACACAGCGTTTGAACCTAGCTCAATCATTTAACCCCATTGGTTCTTTAACGGGAATGTTGATTGCTAAGTTCGTTGTTTTAGATAGGATCCTTTCGTCCGATTATGCGAGTAGTGAAGAAATTGTGGCGCTGGGTGCCGAAAAGGCGGACGAGATCAAGGCTTATGATTTGAGCGTCATCAGTTTGCCCTATATTGCTGTTGGGCTATTTGTGGCCTTGGTTTTTCTTGTAATCTGGCGGACTAAAATTCCCGCAATGAGCATGGGCGACAAGCTTTCGATCAGTGAATCGGTCAGTAGAATTTTGAAGAGCAAAACGTATGTATTGGGAGTGCTTGCGCAAACCTTCTACGTGGGCGCACAGATCATGTGCTGGACAGCGATTTTTCAGTTGGTGGAGTACTTGAACGAATCTGCAAACCTAGCAATCGATGCCACATGGTGGAATATAGCGGCTATGGTTTCCTTTGTTACCACCAGATTTATCGGTACCGCCATGATGCGAAAAATAAATCCATCGAAAATGTTGGCGATTTTCGGGTTGGCAGCTTCCCTGATGTGTGCTGGGGTAATATTTTCTTCAGGTTTAATGAGTATCGTATTCCTGGTTTTGGTTTCCGTTTTCATGTCGATCATGTTTCCTACTATTTACGGCATAGCCCTAAAAGATATGGGAGAAGAGGTGAAATTGGCTTCATCAGGACTCATCATGGCCATTGTGGGGGGAGCTTTACTTCCTAAATTACAAGCAAGAATCATGGATTTTGGTGAAACTGTAAACGGGCAAGAGGTCTTTGGCGATGCGGTAGTGGCCGGAATTCCTGAAATACACTTTTCCTTTATTCTACCTCTTTTATGTTTGTTGTTCGTGGCGTTCTATGGTATATATGCCTATAAGGTCACAAAATCAATTGCATCATTTTAGTCCTGTTTCCCTCGCTTAAATGTTGCCAGTGCAAGGGAAAAGTAGAACCGATCCGGTTGCCCTATCCAAAGGAACATAGTAAGGGAATGCGCTTGTTAGCCCTTTCAAGATGACTTGATGATAAAGCGGGCTAGCCAGACCAATTTATACGCTATAATAGCTAGAAGCGGCCTTTTAGTTTCCATCTTTCCGGCCTTCGCCGCAGTATACAAATTGTATGATAAGTTCGTTGCACAGAAGTACCAAAGGGCCATTCGTCTATGCTTGAAATAAGAGCTAACCATTCATATGAAAATTTCTTAGTTTTAAGTTAGGAGATTATGTACCACCTTGCCGTGAACATCGGTCAAACGATAGCGACGACCTTGGTGTTTGAAGGTCAATCGCTCATGGTCAATACCGAATAGATGCATGAGTGTTGCATGAAAATCATGAACATGAACAGGATCTTTAATTACGTTATAACTGAAATCATCAGTTTCGCCATGGGTAAATCCAGATTTTACACCCGCTCCGGCCATCCACATGGTAAATGCTTTTGGATGGTGGTCGCGACCGTAGTCCGCCGTGGTCAATTGCCCTTGAGAATATACGGTGCGGCCAAATTCGCCTCCCCAAACAACCAGGGTATCTTCAAGCATACCACGCTGTTTCAGATCTTTTATCAAGGCCGCATTGGCCTGGTCGGTGAGCCTGTTTTGATTTCGCACCCCTTCAGGGCAGCCAATATGTTGATCCCAACCCTGATGATATAGTTGCACGAACTTCACATTTTTTTCCAAAAGCTTGCGTGCCATTAAACAATTGGCCGCATACGTGCCTGGATCCCTACTGTCTTTACCGTACATTTCAAAAATGTAATCGGGCTCATGTGACATATCGGTGACTTCGGGTACGGATGTTTGCATTCTGAACGCCATTTCATATTGAGACATTCTAGCTTTGATTTCCGGATCACCATAGGCATCATGCTGCAAACCATTGAGTTTCCCTAAATAATCCAACATTTGTCTTCTATCATTACCATCATAATTTTCTGGGTCACTCAAATAGAGAACGGGGTCTTTTCCAGAACGAAATTGTACGCCTTGATGTTCTGTTGGCAAGAAACCGTTTCCCCATAAACGTGAGTACAAGGGTTGGCCACCCATATTCTTGGTAATCAAGGTTATAAAAGTTGGTAGGTTTTCATTGTCGGACCCCAAACCATAACTTAGCCATGACCCAATCGAAGGCCTACCTGGCAACTGATTACCGGTTTGCATAAAGGTAATTGCCGGATCATGGTTGATCTGATCGGTTTGCATCGATTTTATAAAACACAGTTCGTCAACCACTTCGGCAGTGTAGGGTAATAACTCGCTAGCCCATGTGCCTGTTTTCCCGTGCTGTTTAAAATCCATTATAGAGGGCGCAATGGGAAAAATGGTTTGATCGGCACTCATGCCTGTCAATCTTTGGCCTTGACGTATCGAAGGGGGCAAATCTTGCCCGAACATTGCCTTCAATTTAGGCTTGTAATCCCACATATCCAATTGAGAAGGCCCACCACTTTGAAAAAGATAGACGATCCGTTTTGCCTTGGGCAGGTGATGGGGCAGTCCCATACGATTTTTGTTATAAGATGCCAATACTTCTTCCGTATGGGCGGCATTTACCTGTACTTTATTGGAAGCGAAAAGTTTATCTGCTTCCAATAGTGAACCTAGGGCAATTGCGCCAAGGCCCATTGACGTCTTGGTCAAAAAGTTCCTCCTATTTAACTCTTTCTCCACCTCTTGCAGGTCTTTATTGTTCGAGGTGATCATATCACTATTTTGGCACATATTTTTTTGGTTTCAATTACTATAATAGCCCTTGTAATTATGTTGTACGCTTAGCCCGGTAGAACCAGTCATAATATCTTGAATTTCTCCAATAGAAGTATAAATTTCACCTTGCGTCGCAGATAGTTCCATCTATCTTTTTGTAATGGCGGCATCGGAATTAATGATCGTGCTGGCTAACACCGCGTTGGCGGCCACCAAAGCCCTATCTTCATCGTTAGCGATACGGAACGCCCCGGTATTCAGCCAACCTTCGGCCTTCCCTTTTTTCCTTCTGAATTTTTCATACTCCTTTTGTTGGAGATCTGCCAGTAGTTGCAGTTCTTCGTTTGCAATAGATCTACCGGTTAGTTTTTTGAACACTGCCGCTATACCAGTTTTGGGCTCTGAATACTGTAGCATACCGTAACCCAAAACACGTGAAGCTTCAACATAAGTAGGGTCGTTCATCATCACCAAGGCCTGTAAAGGGGTATTGGTTTCTTGTCTACGAACAGCACAGAAGGAACGTTCAGGGGCATCGAAAGTTGCAATTGTTGGATGGGGTACCGATCGTTTCCAGATCGTATACATACTTCTTCGGTAAAGTTTTTCGCCCTGATCTTCTACGTAAGTGGCACCATTGATTTTCCAAAGCCCTTCCGGTTGATAAGGATGCACACTTTTGCCGCCGATGGTCCTGTTCAACAAACCAGAAGCTGCCAGCGCATTGTCACGTAATTGTTCACCACTTAATCTTTTTGAAGGGCCCCTGGCCAATAAGCGGTTCGCTTTATCATGGGCGAGCAGTGCTTTACTGGTTAAAGAAGTTTGGCGATAGGTATTGGACATTACCATTAGTTTATGCAGGGCTTTCACATCCCAACCCGAATCCATGAAATGCACGGCCAACCAATCTAACAATGCAGGGTGGCTTGGCATTTCACCTTGGTTGCCAAAGTCTTCTACCGTGCGAACTAATCCGGTTCCGAAAATGTTCTTCCAATAACGGTTTACGGCCACGCGGGCCGTTAGTGGATTTTTTCTGCTGGTCACCCATTTCGCCAGTCCTAGGCGGTTTTTCTCAAGACTATCGGGAAAGGCGAAGATACTTTCGGGCGTGTTAGGAAAAACTTGTGCCCCAAAAGCATCATATTGACCGCGTTCGAGCACAAAAGTTTCACGGGGTTTACGCATCTCTTTCATAACCATGATCTCTTGAACCTGCTCGGCGCTATCGGCCTTGATGGTGCGAACCATCTTCAATTCGTTCAGTTCATCTTTATAGGGCGGCGAAACATTGGCCAAATAGTAGGTAGTGAGCAGGGTCTTTTCATCGTTCGTGAGGTTTTCCGGTGGTTTTGAAAGGATGCCTTTTAGTTTTTCGGGCTGACCGATCTGCAATACCTCAAGTGCGCTCAGTTCTTTGTCAAATACTAAAATATCATCTACTTTTCCACCACCGATACCTTTTCCTCTCCAAATGGCGCCAATTTGTAAGCCAGGGTCGGCCGGGTTTGCAGTGCGGCTGTTTTGATCAATGTTAAAAACAATGTCCTTGTACAGATTATCATTGATGATCTCGGTCTTAAGTTCTAGCCCTTCCCTGTATATCTTTACACCGGCGGCCTTACTCGAACCATCATAGGTCAAGGTCAATTGAACCCATTTATCTTTTGGCATATCTTCTAATGACCGTTCTACAATGGCGTTGTCAGGCCAAACGTGTGCTAACAAGACCTCTAGTTTGTTTTCCTTTAGTGATACATGATAGCCCCGATAACCATAGAGCTGGGTAGAAGTCTGTTTGTGAAAAATCACACCATTTTCCAATGCTGACGGAATGAAAACCTGAATACCGATGCTAAAGGGTTGGCTTCTTCTAAAAATGGCAAGTTTGCCCAGATCCAACCAAGTATCGCCATCAAATAGAAGCCCTTTTCCACTGAAACCATTTATAAAATTGGCTTCTTGTTGAGGCGCGAATTCTTGTTTCATCTCACCTTTATGGTAGGGGGGCACAACACTGTTGATAGATCCGTTATCAAAATCGACTTTTGCCACCAATTTTTCTGGAAACCGATTTTTACCTAGGGTTTTGTATTTTTCGTAATTTATCCAATGTATTGCCTCGGTCGCTTCTTTTTTGATAATCGCCGCCAAAGAATTTTCTTTGTCTTCAACCAGTTTGTCGACATAGGCCATGAATTCTTCCTGTTCTTCCGTCGGAAGCAACAAATTTGGCACTGGCATTGACCAATCCCAAGAGATTTGACCTGATTCGTTCACATTATTGAAGAAGCTGTACATTTCATAATAGTTCTTCTGTGATATTGGGTCGTACTTGTGATCGTGGCATTTGGCACAGGCCATGGTCAATCCTAAAAAGGCCTCTCCGACAACGTTCGTGCGATCGGAAACATATTCAGATCGGAATTCCTCGTCAACGATGCCACCTTCTAGATTTTGCGGATGTAAGCGACCAAAAGTAGTCGCTAAAATTTGTTCTTTGGAGGCATTCGGCATCATATCGCCAGCTATTTGCCAGCGTATGAATTGGTCATAGGGCATATTCTCCATAAAAGCCTTAATGACCCAATCGCGATAGGGTGAAACGTCACGATAGCGGTCAACGGTATAACCATGTGTATCTGCGTACCGTGAGAGATCCATCCAATCTAAGGTCAATTGCTCGGCGTAATGTGGAGAAGCGAGCAGGCGGTCTACCTGTTTTTCATAGGCATTTGCAGCATTATCGTTTGCAAAGGCATCAATCTCTTCAAGACTAGGTGGTAAACCAGTGAGGTCAAAAGTCAAGCGCCTTAAAATGGTTTCCTTGTCGGCAGGCGGACTAGGTTGTAGCCCCTCGATTTCTAGTTTTGATATAACGAAATTATCTATAGAGTTGGCTACCTTTTCGGCGTTAACAACCTTTGGTGGTGTAATTATCTCGGGAGCTAGGAACGCCCAATGATCTTTATACTCGGCTCCTTCTTCGATCCAGCGTATTAACAGCGCTTTTTCGTAGTCGGTCAATGTTAAATGTGATGATGGCTCTGGCATTATTATTTCAGGGTCATCTGAAAGAATGCGGCGCACCATCTCGCTCTTTCTGATGTTCCTGGGCTTAATGGCATAGGATCCCTTTGAATTCGCAGAGGCCGCAAAGGCGAGTTCAGGAAGATGCAATTGCAGGTTGGCCTTTACCTTGTTCTTGTCAGGGCCATGGCAGATAAAACATTTGTCTGAAAGTATCGGTTTTACGTGCTGATTGAAATCGATTTTCTCAGGAAGTTTCTCGTAGGCGATTTCAACGGCCCTGGGCAAATCAGGTCCACCGCAGGAAATTAATGTAATCAAAGTGATTAGTAAGTGGTAACAACGTCTTTTTATCATAAAAACGACTCGTGTTTAGTAAGCTCTGTTGGTTCTGGTTCGTAAGGCGTTGGCTTCTGCATCGCCCATGAAATGCTGTTGCTCGGTATCCCAGTTTAAAGGCCGGCCCAGTTGATAGGCAATGTTCGAAATGTTGCAAATAGAAGCGGATCGGTGTCCGGTTTCCACATCGCAAAGTGGTTGGGTTTGGTTTTTAATGGCATCTAACCAATCTTGATAATGGTTTCCGTTCGAATTGTACAATCTGGTATCGGAATCTTTGAGTTCAGCGGTTATAAGGTTTGCCGGGCTTGCATCAAAATAACTTCTACTCACATCTAAAGTTCCCTCGCTTCCTATGAACCTTACGCCCCAACCGCGACCGAAATCTTCATGTACCATTTCGATTCCATTTTCATAGAACATTCTTAGTCCGCGAACCGCTGTTGCATCCGTTGGAGGAACATACCGTACCGGGCCAGAATCGTCCATGCCCAAGGCCCATTGTGCTATATCGAACATATGCGCCCCCCAATCGCAAAGTATTCCACCGCCCGTTTCCTTGAATTTTCGCCAATCAGGCCAAAAATCGATGTCATTGCTCGAAGGCGCCAATCTGTGACTATAAGTGAGCAGTGGGGCGGGGCCGCACCATTTGTTCCAGTCCACTTCTTTGGGTATTTCCTCTTGTGGTAGATCATAATCGATGGCAGGTTCGCCAACATTGACCAGAACTTTTGATATTTCCCCTAAATAGCCGTTCCTGACCAACTCGCACGCTTTTCTAAAATTATCGGAAGACCGTTGCATGCTACCGGTTTGTAAGATTCTACCGGTATTCCTTACTGTTTCTACAAGGGCTATGCCCTCTGATATTCTGTGCGTCAAGGGTTTTTCGCAATACACATCTTTGCCCGCGTTCAGTGCGGCCATTGCCTGAATTGCATGCCAATGATCAGGGGTGGCGATTACCACGGCATCGATGGCCGCTTGATCAAGTAGTTCAGTGTATTCAGAATACATTTGTATACCTTTGTAGTCCGTGACGCTTCGTTCTTTGGCGTATTCTTTTTGAACAAGTTCTTGAAAAGTTTTGTTCTTCGTGGTCCAAACATCACAACCTGCCACTGCTTGAGCTGACGTGCTTCCTATGAATCGTTTAACCAGACCTGTATTTTGTCTTCCCAGGCCGATAAAACCTAAGTTTATTTTGTCGTTCGGCGCGGTAAATCCCCTGCCTAGCACATGTCTTGGAATAATACTGATCGCCCCCGCTGCTAACGTTGTTTTTTGAATGAACTTTCTACGGCTAAAAACCGAGGCTTGCTTGTTCTGATTTTTGGTTGTTGACATAGAGTACAATTTTGTTTTAAAAATTGGTTTGTAATAAGTACGTTGACGTGGTCAAAAATTCCTCTAATTAGATACTATACTTTGGTAGAGTTGGTTCAGGTCTAAATGATCTTTTAGCTCTACCTGTTTTTCCAGTAGTGCTTTGAAAAGGATGTTTATTTTTTCTTTGTTTTCAATACGCTCGGCTAGATTGTTCATTTCTTCTGGATCATTCTCCATATCGAAAAGTAGCACTTTGTCAAGTTTTGGATAAACGATCAGTTTAAAACCATCTTTTCGTATCATTCGCTGTAAGTCGGTATAGGCTCCGTAGATTCCGTCATAATGACTTTCAGTTCTACTTCCATCTACTAAATCAAGAACGGAATTAAAAAAAACATAGTTGGGTTTTTCGATACCGGCCAGTGCTAAACTGGTCGCCATGGCATCCTGTACATAAATGTCGGCATCAATTTTCTTTCCTTTGGGAATGTTCGGCCCCAATATCATAAATGGGGGGCGAACGCTATGGTCGAACTGTGATTGTTTGCCCATCAAACCGTGGCGGCCAAGGGCAAGTCCGTGATCGGCTGTAAATATGATGTAGGTGTTCTCCATTTTTCCGCTTGCCTTGAGGCCATCGACTATTTCCCCTATTTGCTTGTCGAGATGCGTAATCAGCGCGTAGTATTCTCGAATGTGCGTTTTGATGGCGTATTCAGTTCTTGGAAAGGGAGCCAAGGCTTCATCTCGTAAATCTTCACCATTGCCGATACTATCTTTGAACGGGTATAGGGGAAGATAACTTTTCGGGACACTGATATTCTCTATCGGGTATTTATCCAAGAAATTTTGAGGCGCCTGTCTGGGATCATGAGGTGCATTGAATGCCAAGTACATAAAAAAGGGTTTTTCGCTTCTTTTTGTCCGTTCAACGAACCCAAGGGCATCATCCTTTAAAACTTCGCTCCAATGCTTACCGCCTTGCCAAAATCCACCGAATTTATGATCTTCAGCGCTCCAGAGGGTATCCTTTTCACTCAAAGGTCGGCTATAGCCTATTTTTCGTATTTCTGATTCTGGTACATTATTTTTAATCAGGTCATTGATCATTTCGATACGGCCATTGTGGTTGCGTGCGTCGCTGGGCATACCTGGTCTTACATTTATTACGGTTTGAAAAACGGAATCTGCCGGCGCATCTACATGCCATTTTCCGGTCATGTACGTGTCATAACCCGCTTCTTCCATTAGTTTTCCCCAAGTTTTATCAAAATTATCTCCACGAACCCATCGTTGCCTGAATGCATTCGCTACCCAAAGGCTTCTTCCAGAAATGAGCATGGCCCGTGAGGCTACGCATATGGCCCCGTTCCAGCCGCCCATGTTGTAGGCATGGGTAAAGGTGGTGCCCTGTTTGACAAAATTGTCGAGATTTGGAGTCTCTATTTCTGGGTTGCCCAATGCATTTATGGCCGTATAGGTCATGTCATCGGCAAAAATGAAGACAACATTCGGTTTATTGACTACTTCGGTTTTCGGTTTGCAGGTAGTAAAAAAAAATGGAACCAAAAGAAATAAAATCCTATTCATTACTTGGTTTGTTACTTGTTAAAGCTAGTAAATATTAGGATGTATGGCAATTATGTATCTATTATTTTCGTAAATTCTTAATTATCGTTGAAAATTTAGAAGAATTCACTATATTCATTACCTGAATAAATAAAATAAAAACTCAACCAATTCTAATGGAAAATCCAGACAATACATCAAGAAGAAATTTTGTAAAAAAGAGTGCCCTTATTACAGGCGGAACGTTGCTGTTGCCCAATTTTCAAATGAACGCCATGGTCAATGTTTTCAATGACAAAAAGCTTAAAATTGCCTTAGTTGGGTGTGGTGGCCGTGGAACGGGTGCTGCAGTTCAGGCGTTGAAGGCAGACGAAAATGTGGAACTGGTCGCCATGGCCGATGCCTTTGAAGACCGACTTAAGGGAAGTTTGGCCAATATAGCCCAAGAAATGGGCGAGACAAAAAAAATAAATGTGCCGGCGCAAAATCAATTTGTTGGTTTTGATGCCGCCCAAAAGGCGATAGATTTGGCAGATGTGGTCATTTTAGCCACGCCACCGGGGTTTCGCCCACATCACTTTGAATACGCAGTAGCGAACGGCAAGCATGTTTTTATGGAGAAGCCAGTGGCTACAGATGTACCTGGGGTTCGGAAAGTTTTGGCCGCTGCCCAGATGGCCAAGGATAAAAAATTGAATGTGGTCGTCGGGTTACAGCGCCATTATCAAGACAACTACCTGGCCGCGATAGATCAGTTAAAAAAGGATCAGATAGGTAAAATTGTTTCTGGACAGGTTTATTGGAACAGTGGAGGAGTTTGGGTACGCGAGCGTCAACCTGGTCAATCTGAACTCGAATATCAAATGCGTAATTGGTACTATTTCAACTGGTTATGTGGAGATCATATCTTAGAGCAGCATATCCATAATATTGACGTTGCCAACTGGTTCATAGGAGAATATCCGATTTCTGCTCAAGGAATGGGAGGAAGACAGGTACGCACCGGCAAAGATCATGGCGAAATTTACGACCACCATTTTGTTGAATATACCTATCCGAGTGGGGCGGTAATCGCCAGCCAATGCCGTCATCAACCAGAAACAATGAGTAGGGTTTCTGAGTTTTTTCAAGGAACAAAGGGGTCGGTTTCTACGGAAGGAGACAATGCTACACTGAAAAATTGGAACGGTGAAACTATTTTCGAACACCGCGGAAAAGATGATCCAAACCCTTACCAGGTAGAACATATCAAACTTTTTGAATCAATAAGAAATGGTGGTGTTATCGATGATGCCGAGAACGGGGCCAAAAGTACTATGGCCGCCATAATCGGCAGAATGGCGACATATTCTGGGAAGGTCATTAACTGGGAAGAGGCCATGAAATCAGAACTTAAATTGTCTCCAGATAGTCTAACTTGGAATTCGCCCGCACCTGTTCAGCCTAATGCAGACGGTTGGTACGAAATACCCACCCCTGGAAAATCAATAGTCATGTAACTTTTATATATGTTGCCGAAAAGAATTCTACTGTCCTTGCTTTTGGCAGGGACAATTTTTTTTGCTTGCAATTCTAAATTAGATAGCAAAAAATCAGACGACACTACAAGAAAACCGAATATCATTTATATTTTGGCCGATGATCTGGGCTATGCCGAAGTTGGGGCGTATGGCCAGCAAAAAATAGAGACCCCCAATATAGATGCCCTTGCCAACGAAGGAATGCTTTTCACCCAGCATTATACTAGCGCCCCTGTTTGTGCTCCCGCCCGCTATATGCTCTTAACGGGTAAACATGCCGGTCATGCCTATATCAGAAGTAATAGCGAATGGGGCGAACGTGGTGATGTGTGGAACTATCGTGCCATGGCCAAAGATTCCACACTTGAGGGCCAAGGCCCTATGCCCGAAGGTACCGTAACCTTGGCACACAAACTAAAAGAGGTTGGCTATACCACGGCAATGGTAGGAAAATGGGGTCTTGGAGCTCCGCATACGCATTCGGTGCCCAATACCATGGGCTTCGATTTTTTTTATGGCTACAATTGTCAGCGACAAGCGCATACCTATTATCCATTGCACTTATACAAAAATAAGAACAGGGTTCATTTGGCAAATGATACCATTGCGCCACATACTCTTTTTCCTAAGGGGGGCGACCCCAAGGATCCTGATAATTATGCCGATTTTACATTGACCGATTACGCACCGGATCTCATGTTCAAAGAAATTACCGGTTTTGTTGAGGCACATAAAAAGGAAGCCTTTTTCCTTTATTGGGCTTCGCCCATACCGCACGTAGCGTTGCAGGCCCCACAACGATGGGTCGATTACTATGTGAAAAAGTACGGTGCGGAAGAGCCCTATTTGGCCGATGCAAACAATGGCTACTTCTCACACCAAAATCCGCATGCAGCATATGCAGCAATGGTTTCGTACTTAGATGAAAATATAGGTAAGCTAGTGCAACAACTTAAAAATGAAGGTATTTATGAAAATACCCTGATCATCTTCACTTCTGATAACGGGCCCAGTTATGCGGGTGGTGCGGACCCGAAATTTTTTGAAAGTGCGAAACCTTTCAATGGTGAATATGGCAGGGGAAAAGGTTTTTTGTATGAAGGTGGAATACGTGTTCCTATGATAGCGACTTGGCCGCGACAGATAAAAGCGGGAAGCAGAAGTGACCATATCTCGGCACATTATGATATGTTGGCCACCCTTGCCGATATTGCCGGCTATCAAACTCCCCAAGATACCGATGGCATTAGCTTACTTCCTACCTTGACATCGAAAGAAAATCAAGAACGGCATGATTTCCTATATTGGGAGTTTCCAAGTTATGGTGGCCAAGTAGCTCTTCGTATGGGCGATTGGAAAGTGCTACGTAAAAACCTAATGAACGATCAAGAGCCTACGTTGGAATTGTACAATCTAAAAGAGGATCAAGCTGAAACTACCAATGTAGCAGATCTGCATCCTCAGGTTATACAAAAAGCTTCGGAAATATTTAGCACAGAAAGAGACTCGCCCGAACTTGAAGGGTTTAAGATTCCGCTTCTCGAAAAGGGATTATTAACCGTGAAAATGGATTAACTTTGAAAACCTTTATTTTCAAACAAAAAGCATGAAATATAGTCTTGTAATAGTGCTCGGTGCTTTAATGCTATTGCTAATGGCGGGGTGTAAAGAAGGCCAGAAACAAGGGTCTTCAAAAGAGAAATCTTCAAATGAGAAAGCGTCTGAAGAACCTATTGAGCCGCAAATGATCATCCTAACGGAAGCGCCCGAGAATATTCAAACCCCGAAAGGGATGGTATGGATTCCTGGTGCTTCGTTTCTTCAGGGGGCAGTTTCCCATGATAAAATGGCCATGGGGCATGAAAAACCGGCGATTCCTGTTATGGTAAACGGTTTCTTCATGGATATTAGCGAGGTTACGAACGGCGACTACCAAAAGTTTGTTGATGCAACCGGATATATGACCGTAGCTGAGCGCGAAATCGATTGGGAAGAAATGAAAAAACAAGTTCCTCCAGGAACACCCAGACCCCATGATAGTATCATGAAACCCGGATCTTTGACCTTTAAAAAAAACAAAGTTTCAGTACCCAATCTTTATGATTTTTCGCAGTGGTGGCAATGGACCATCGGTGCCAACTGGAAACACCCCAGTGGGCCGTCAAGCGATATCAGAGGAAAAGAAAATCATCCTGTTGTTCATATCGCCTATGAAGACGCCTTGGCTTATTGCGAGTGGGCAGGTCGTCGCTTACCAACAGAGGCAGAATGGGAACGGGCCGCGCGCGGAAATCAAGAAGCTAGGCTTTTTACCTGGGGAGACGATAGTGCCATACTTTTTAAAATGGCGAATACATGGGAGGGAGAATTTCCAGTCAATAATACCCAAATAGATGGATTCGAGTTTCGCGCCGAGGTAAAATCGTATCCTCCAAATGATTTTGGGCTCTATGATATGGCGGGGAATGTTTGGGAATGGACGAACGATTGGTACAATACCAACTACTATAAGGAAATGAAGGCAGGTGGCAAGGTTGTTGGCGATCCTCAAGGTGCCGACAGGCCCTTCAATGAGGGGAATCCCTATGCTCAGGAAAGGGTGATTAAAGGAGGATCTTTTTTATGCAGCGCATCCTATTGTGCAAGTTATCGTATTTCTGCAAGAATGGCGACCAGTCTTGATTCGTCTCAAGAGCATTTGGGATTTCGTACGGTCGCGACTGTGGAAATGTTGGCCAAATAGCGCATTGCTCAAGTTCGGCCAGATGGAAGTAAGCTAGCAATCTGACAACCCAACGTTTACAGCAAGTCCTCCGGTGCTTGTTTCTTTGTATTTAGTGTTCATATCGAGAGCGGTCTGCCACATGGTTTCAATAACCTTGTCTAGCGGCACTTTTACATTGGCCGCATCGGTGTCAAGGGCCATCTCGCATGCGTTTATGGCCTTTATTGCGCCCATGGCGTTGCGTTCGATGCAGGGTATTTGTACAAGTCCACCAATAGGGTCGCAAGTCATACCTAAGTGATGTTCCATGGCTATTTCACTGGCAATTAGAACCTGTGCCGGTGTACCGCCCATTAACTCGGTCAGTGCGCCGGCAGCCATGGCACTTGAAACGCCGATCTCGGCTTGACAACCACCCATTGCTGCAGATATGGTGGCACCTTTTTTAAAGAGACTCCCAATTTGACCAGCGGTCAATAGAAATCTTTTTATGTCATCGAAATCCGCATCATGGTTTTCGATGACCATATAATACATGAGTACCGCTGGTATGACCCCTGCACTGCCATTTGTAGGTGCTGTAACGATCCTGCCCATCGAGGCATTGACCTCGTTTACGGCTAGTGCGAAGCAGGAAACCCATTTAAGTATTTCCCGAAACTTCACCTCGGTATCCCTTATAGCTTCAATCCATTCGTATTTGTTTGCGTACGCGGTACCTTTTTGAAGTTTTTGATGCATATCGAAAGCACGGCGGCGAACGTTAAGTCCACCTGGTAGCGTGCCCTCTGTATGGCAACCGACATACATTGATTCCAGCATAACATCCCAGATATTGCGAAATCTTTCATCTATTTCGAATTCTTGTCGCAGGTAGCGTTCATTTTCCATAACAATTTCGGAAATCGCTTTTCCCTCTTGAGCACAGAATTTTTCAAGATCTACGGCTTTCTCGATTGGTCTGGGAAAACACTCGAATTTCAACTTCTTATCTGCGGCACGTTTTCGTTCTTCTTGAACCACAAAACCGCCCCCAATGCTATAGAATGTTTCTTTAACACTTTTACTGCCTGAAAGGGTGGCCTTGAAGACGATGCCGTTCGGGTGAAATGGCAAGAATTTTCTGTTGAAGCGAATTGCTGTTTCAGGGTCGAAGCCAACGGATCGTTTAGCAGCGAACAAAAGTTTCTTTTCCGACTTTATCTTTGAAACCTGCAGCGGAATGTCGGCAATGGAGCAGATTTCGGGGTTCGACCCCAAAAGTCCCATCATGACCGCTATATCGGTAGCGTGCCCTCGACCTGTTAGCGATAGAGAGCCATAAAGGTCTACTTCTATAGTTTCAACGTGATTGATTTGATCATTAGCTTCTAGGCTTTCAATAAAACGTTGCGCGGCGCGCCATGGACCCAGCGTATGGGAACTTGACGGACCAACACCAATTTTTAGCATATCGAAAACGCTTATCGATTCTATCATTTTCATTTCAGAATTCATAGTACAATATCCTATAATTTGAGGTAAACGTTATAGCCTGCATAAAATGGTATTTTTGTTGAACTAGAGGGTTTGTTTTTAGTTCAACCAACGTTTCAAAGTTACTTCTTAAAACATATATTTGATACTTTTACCATTCATTTTAAGGCACCTTCATTCCATGGAATTTCTACAGAATTTCGAACCTCAGATTACCGTTTCATCACCGGGAAGTATCAACTATATAGGCGAACATACCGATTATAATATAGGTTATATACTGCCCACCGCAATTGAGAAAAGCATAATATTCAAGCTTCGAAAGAACGGTTCTGATACCAGTTGTAATATCTATACCTACAGTTATAATGTTGGTTTTTCTTGTGAATTACACAAAATTTCGAAAAGTGAAACTGAATGGGAAAATTATATTCTGGGGATTTTACATGAAATCTCGAAATTGACTGACCGCTTACGATGTTTCGATTGTCTCAAAAAAGCACATTAAAAACGGGTTCTGGATTAAGTTCTTCGGCCGCTATGGAATGTGGTCTGGCCTTTGCTCTGAACGAGTTGTTCGAATTGGGACTTTCCAAAAGAACCATCGTAGTGCTTTGCCATTGGACGGAGCATACTAATGTTGGTACCCAGTCCCAGTGCGGAATTATGGATCAATTCGCTTCTGTGATGAGCATAGAAGGCCATGTCATTCTGTTAGTTTGTAAATCTTTGGAGCATAAGTATATCCCTATCGATATACATCCTTACAAGATCATTTTATTGAATACCAAGGTTTCACATACGTTGGCATCAAGTGAATACAATACCCGAAAGCGAGAATGCATGGCGGGTGTGGACATTATGAAAAAAAACAGCCCACATAAATTCATTACGGGATGCCAACAGGAGGATGTTGGAGGAGTCAAAAACTGAGATGGACCAAACCGTTTATAATAGATGTTCGTTTAGTATTGATGAAAATCAGCGGGTAGTGAACATGGTAGATGCTTTCAATCGTAACGATCTAGAAAAAGTAGGTACTATTCTTTATGAAGCCCATGAGGGCATCAGTAAGTTGTATGAGGTCAGTTGTTCCGAATCTGATTTTTTGGTGGCCTATGCAAAAAAAAATCCCCAGGTATTGGGTGCGCGCCAAACTGGCGGCGGCTTCGGCGGATGCACTTTAAACTTGGTTCACCAAGATGCTATTGAAGAATTTATCGGGATGGTCTCAAAAGCATATAAAAAGGAGTTTAATACAAATTTGGAAGCCTTTGAAGTAAAACCCAGCAGAGGAACTTCGATTATTTGAGATGCCCGCTAGGTTCCGTTTAAAAATCTGTATTGGTTAGGGCCTCTTCAAGTTCTATCTTTTTGTGTCTGCTCAATGGAATTTGTTGACCACCAACATCCACCGCTCCACTGCTGAACTGTTTTATTTTATTCAGGTTTACAATGTACGATTTATGAATTCGCAAAAATTGATCCTTGGGCAATTTTTCCAGGAATGCCTTCATCGTAGAAAGCACAAGAATATTGGCATCTTCGGTGACAACCTTTACATAATCGCCCAAACCTTCGATCCAGTTAATTTCGTTCAAGACTAATTTTACTTTTTTAAGGCTGCTATTCACAAAAATGTAATTTTCATCGTCTTCCCTAACTTCTTTACTTGCTATGACCCTCGCAAGTACTTTCTGTACCGAAGCATTGAATCGATCTAAAGTTATGGGCTTTAGCAAGTAATCGACAACGTCGTATTCAAATGCCCTTATCGCATATTCAGGCTTACTGGTTATAAGAACGATCTTAGGTGGGTTGACCATTGACTCTATAAAATCAAAACCATTGATGATAGGCATCTCTATATCTAGAAAAATTAGATCTATGTTTTCTGCACCTATTTTTTTATGTGCTTCGTAACCATCTTTATATTCAGCTACTAAATCTAGGTTGGGATGTCTGGCAATAAGTTTACCTACCGCAACCCTTTGAATTGCCGAATCATCTACGAGAATACATCTTAGTTTCTTAGTTTGCATTGTAATCAACTTTTAGAGTAAAATTAATTGAAGCATAAACTCAATGGTGTTTTTCAAATCAAAAGGCCAACAAAAGTAGGTTATAGTTTACGAAAGAGGCTGAAAAACTTTTAACAAGCTTTTCTCATATAACAAGAACTTCCTTGTAATAATCTAACCCAATCAAGTGCTACCTTTAGCAATAATCAGGCCGAAAAATTTTGGAAGGCATTGCAAGATGTTTCTAAACAAGCAACAAAATGTTGATAACTTCGCAGTAAGGTTTTTATTAAAACCCCTACTTTTAACCCGATTTTAATGTGAAATGAAAGATTATGGCAGAAGTAATTGAACGTGTAAAAACTTTGATAATAG